>DARQ01000088.1:7302-13948 GCA_002503395.1 Euryarchaeota archaeon UBA60
CTGCCGGAAGATATCATTGAACACTTGATGGACTCAGTGCAGCATCCTGTGTGGGAAGGCGTTGGTGAGACGATTACCTACTTTGCTGATTGGATTGACAACGCCACTGGCGTCGACCGATACATGTATTGGCCAAATAATGATGAGGGTGATGATGGTGAACCGGGAGAAACGCAACAAAGTGGTGACACTGTTTACTTCGACGAGTTATACGATGTGAGCACTTCGTTTTACGACCCTCATGTTCTAACCCTTGGAGTTGAGTTGAAGTTCTGGGGCGGTGATGAATCCCAATATCCAAACAGTTTCCCTATCAGCATGACAAATCACATCGGTGAAACCATCTCAACCAACTTGATGCAGAAAGATGATGACCCTCACAGATACATTGGTAGGTTGGTTGCTGACAATATCATTGCCACAGAGTGGACATTCTCGCAACCGATGGAGGAATACCAAGGCGATGTCGAAAACGCGGAACTGAGGATGGAATCACTTGTTCCAAGCATGATGGAAGTGATGGCCTATGAGGGAATGGATGAACAGTTTATTGTCTCGGCAATTGGAGTTCTAGTTAATCAAGATGAGACTACGTCAGTCAGTTCGCCATTAACCGTCAGTGCTCTGACCTATGACGCCTATGGTCCGGTTGAAGATGCTGAGGTGGATATCGCGGTCCTGCGATTGTCCCCGCAAGCCGCTGAGGATGCGGCCAGAAGTTTGGCACCTGAGGGTGATATTGAACTCACCATCCTGGCTTCAACGTCAGAACTGAGAGGCAGATACACTGGCAGCGATTTGGATGGTGATGTCAGTTGGGAGATTCAAGAGTGGGGAACCTATCATGATGAGGAGGATTTGAGGCAACACCCTCAGAACTCGTGGCATTACGACGAAGGAGAGGGCTCGGGCAGTTTGTGGGAAGCAACTCTACAGGGCCAGAAAGGCATTGCCGAGGTGACCACCAGCGGAACAACCGATAATGGCATTGAGTTTTCCTTCATGAATACAATCCCGCTTCCAGGCACACCCGGTTGTGCTAGAACATGGGGTAACGGGGATGGCAGTAAATGGGTCAACATTGGATGGGAATATGCGAACTTCGATAGTGAAGACGAATGGTACGAAAAAACGCCACTAGATGCTGTAAAAATTAATTGGGGAGATGGTTCCGATTGGTGGGTAAACTCGGAGGCCAATGACTATGGAGAAACAAACCACGAATATCCTGAAAGTGTAATAGGTCAGGACGAGGAATACGAAATTGAGGTGCAGATCATCCCTGTGGGTGATGACAACACCATCACCCATTGGTACACGTACAAAATGAATCACGGTTTCCAACATGATGAGGACGGTGAAGAGTGGTACGATGGTTGGGCCGAAAATGGAGGTCGTTGCTGGCTTGAGAACGATGAGAATTTCATACCCAGTCCTCAAGTCATTGACAGTTTCATCACCGATGGACCTTTCGAGGTGATGAAAGAGGAAATCTATTCCTCGGATGCGGATGGAATGGCGAGCATGACCGTCAACCCCAGTTTACCTGGAGCATATGTTAGCATCGTGCAGTCGAAATACACCCGTGAAGATGGCAGTACGCTGATTGGAATAGGCATGAATCTAGGGGCAGCGACAGAGGCATCTACATCTGTCTCCGGACTGAATGAAATAGCAACAATCGCTGGTCTGCCGGTGTGGTCTGCGACCACAGGTTCCAGTGGTTTGACCACCATCACAGTAGAGACTACTGGTCTTGAATCAACCAAAGGATACACTGCGATGGTTGGACTCGCTCCAATCGATTTATCTGTTCCCTTCCCTAACATCGATGAAGATTCATGGGGTGAACCTGAGATGCATGAGTTGGAGTTTCAACCTGGTGACACCAGCAGGAGTCTGGAGATTCGCCTAGAGGCGCCGATCACAGGCCTGGTAGTATTTCTAATTCCAGAGGATGCAGGTGAGATCCCCTTCCCAGCCGCCATGAGTATCGGCCTTGTCCTCAATAACCCGGGAGAACTGGAAATGACTGGAGGGTTGGGCCCTGGACAGACTACCAACATCGCGCTGAGCGCCGATGATGGTGTCGCCACCCGAATACTTGCTATCGCCGCACCTAGTATAGGATTCGACCCCGCATCGCTGGATTTTTCTTCGTTCTCAGAATTGATTTACGGAGAAGCGGTAAGGGGAAGAGGGGGAGTAGGATGGATCAATGCTGAAAACAGTATTGATCGCGTCTGCGAAGAATCCGACGCCTGGTATGAGTGGCGTGAGGAGTCAGGACAGAGCAATGTCCGAATCAAGTGGACGGCATCGACGAACGATTTCTCTAATGCAGACATCAGTGATTATGACCCCGAAGACGCAGTTTTGACGGATGATGGCGGAAACGATATCGAGCCCGTTAAAGACTGGTATCTAGAGGAATGGGATGAGGCATACTACGCCAATTACCTTCTGCCGGACAACGAGGATGAGGAGGGTGTGACCTACACTTTTGCAAGTAATTCGGGGCTGGGACTGGAATACGAATTCAAATTCTTCTCTGAGGAATACAGAGTTGAAGACGGATATGGGGATATATGTGGCGGTGAGAATGAGATGACAGATGAGGAGATCTTCGATATGTTCGATGATTTCTTCGGTAGCATGAACTCGGTAGCATGGGGGATTGGCTCAAGCGCTGACCTGCATCTACCGGTGCTTTCCTCACCACAGGACAACTACACGGTGATTGCAGTGGCTCAACTGGGCTCAGGAGAATCAGCGACAGTCATGCCTGCACTGGGCACACATCTGGCAGTTGTAAATCCACAACCTCCTGAGATGAAGAACCTCACACTTGGTTTCAGCCCAGCCAATCCAAAGGCTGGTGATACTGTCACGATTATCGTCACTGACGATGAAAATCAAGTGGTCGATGGCCTCTCTGTAATACTTTCGCGCGATAATACGATTCTGTTCGGCATCGTCTTGAATGATACTGGGCAAGCCTCTTTCATAATTCCTTCAGGAACTATTACGCTTCATGTGTCCGGTGAGATGTACAACCCATATGAGATTACCATCATCGTCGATGAAGACGGAATGACCACCGATGATGGAGAACAACTACCGGCGGATTCCGATGGTGATGGTTTCCTCGATGAAGAGGATGATTTCCCCTATGACCCTGACGAGACCACCGATACCGATGGGGATGGGGTCGGCGACAATGCCGATGCCTTCCCAAATGATGCTAATGAGACCGCCGACTCGGATGGCGATGGTATCGGCGACAATGCCGAAAATGACGCCCTCAGTGGCTCAACTGATTCAAGTGGATCAAACAATATGATGATGATTGGCGGCACGGTGGCAGCCGTGCTTCTGCTGGTTATCATCATCCTGGTCACCGTGATGATGCGTAAGGGCCGTGGTGGTGGTGATGATTGGGGCGAATCTGCCGATGCGAAATGGGATACCTTTGATGAAAGCCCGGCAGCATTCTACGACGACAGCCCCGCCACATACGAGACCGCACCTGCCGAAGCACCCGCCAAGCCTTCCCCGGGCACGGTAGGTGAGATGAGGGATGGTTACGAAGTCATCGAATATCCGACCAATAGCGGCTCATGGTGGTACAAGGACAACGTAACCGGCCAATGGTTGGAATGGGTCTGAACATCTCATCTGGCCATTACGGTAGGAATTCCGCACAGTCAATTCATCGGTGTATTACCCGCCTTTGCCAGAATGACTAAGCAAATATGATGAGGCCTGACATCGAGGTCGCAGAATGGAACCTGAGCGCGTACGACTCATCCTGGTGGTCGGGATGTTGTTGTGTGCCGGGCTGATGCTGGTTTACCCAATTAGCTCGGAGATGTCGGCAGACATTCTCTTCGACGATGACGTCGACGATAGAATTGAGCAGGAATCTATCGGTAATTCGACCAGATACGGACTGGTACTGCGAATAGTGCACGATGATGGCGGTAAGTTGACAAGCAATCTTTCACGCCTCCAAGCGCTGATGAAACTTGAGCAGGAGGCGCTCGACGGCTCAAACCCGGATACTTCGTGGGAAGCGACACATGTATGGATAGAACGTATCTTAACCCCGTTCCAGATTTGGGATGAGGCTTTTGCGGTTCACAATCGCTCGCTGGCCAATGCGACACAATGGAGCGAGGTGATGCAACCGACCATCGAGGATGGCTGGTGTGGAAATGGCTCGAGTGAGGAAGGACTGGCAGCTTTTGAGGTAACGATGATGTTGCTACCTAAGAATACCAATTTCGGCATAGCCTGCCCGGCCTTCGCCGGAGCTTCGGCCGACCAACCTCCCGATGCCAACGAGTTGTTGTGGATGGTCTGGCTGACCGGAGAGGGCGATACCGACTGGGGGGAACTTGATGAGTGGGCTCAGAAGGTCACCGAATCAACCGAATTTGAAGTTCGTGCCGTGGGGGTGAACATGATGTTCGCCAAATCCAAGGACATCGCTGAACACGACCTGCTTTTCATCCTCCCTCCCTCGATTGTGATTCTCGCGTTGATACTCACCATCGGCCTGCGAGACCCGGTCATCGCCGCTGTGACACTTGCTGGGGTGGGACTAGTCATCTGTGCTGAACTCGGTGCTCTGGCCGCCTCGGGTCACCAGTTCTCAATCGTCGATGGGATTGCGATTCCAATAATTCTCGGAGTTTCCGTGGACGGTGCATTCTGGTATTGTCGCTCGTCTCGAGAACGTGATGAAGTCCGTAGCATGCTTTTCATTGCGATGATGACCACCGTTGCTGCCGTCTCTCTGGCGATGGTCTCACCGCTAAAGGCACAACGTTCCTTGGCGAAGGTCATAGTCTTCGGTATTGTTCTGGGATGGGCGATGACCAGATTCGTCCTTGAAGACTTCTATCTGCAACGGCGCAAGAATATCCACCTCATCGAAGAGGAGATGAAAAACTCCCCTCATCCGGCATTGGCATGGAGTTGGCCGGTGGCTCTGCTGGTATTGGTAGCACTGGCAGCGGCCTCCCCCGGAGGGGTCAAGGTCCTGGATATCGAGCAATTCCTTCCCGAGGGTGACCCGGCGCTAGTCGAGTTGGAAGACCTGCAATCGAAGTATGTGTTGGCCTCGAGCACAATAGCCTGGGTGGTGTTGGATGTCGAAGGTGATTCTGCAGATGACCTACTGCAGGTCATCGATTTCCAAGAACAACTGAAACAGCACCCGAGCATCATCTCAATCGACTCGGGGATGTTTCGCTCGCCGCTGGTCATCGGCCTGTCCAGCGATGGAAAGGGCACCACCATCGACGAGTACGCAACCTCAAGTAATGGCTCGATGTTGATGGATGATTCGCGTCTACAGAAGGATGGTATCACCACCGGTGTGGCGATTGCAGTATTTATCGATGGTAAGAATATCGATGCTGGTCTCATCTTCAAAGATGATGTCGAGAAATTGCTTGCAACCAATAACCTGTCCGGAGGAGTCGGTGGTGAGTTACCCACCGGTGCGGAACTGGCGAAGAGCTTTGATGAAACCAGAATCACCCAGATTCTAGTCGCTGGAATTGCGATTTTCTTCGTTGCCCATATGATTCTGAACTCGCCAATTCGAGCCTCGCGTATCGCCATCGGTACGGTCGCGGTCGGAGCGGCACTGGACGGAATTGCCGGACTAGTTGGCGGACGAGGTATCACGAGTTCACTTTCTGTACTGCTGGGTATGGGTTTTGCCGCTGATTACCTCTCGCACGCCAGTTCCGAACATTCTCCTACCGCCATGGATACCTCGGCCAGATGGTGGGCCGCCATCACCTCGGCCTCGGCCTTCGTTCTGCTCGGAATAGTCACCTTTCCCCCAGCTCAGAATACCGGTAGACTACTTACGATTGGTATCTTGATTTCTATTCTTCTAGCCACCTGTTTATCTTTCACCGGCGATTCTTCGACAACGCTCGACGAAGGCCGCTGAACTATAGTTCCATTTCCCATAATTCATCACCTACGTGATGGATGGTCTTGATGCCTCTTCCTTTTGTCTCTGAAACTAGGGTTGGCCCATCCATGAGCGCCCATCCCAACGCCAGCGGGCGGGCGTGTGACTGGTCGCGAATCCAGATCAGGTCTCCTACCTCAATCTGTGAATCTGCAGCATGAACCCCGGCCACCATGCAGTCGGCGCCATTCATCAAAAAGGGGATGGCCCCGTGGTCGACCTCGACGAATTTCTTATCCGGGGCGCGCTCCAGCAGTCCTCTGAGTGTCAGGAATACCACTCGCTCTCCTTCCGGACTCTCAACCTCTATGATGTGGGCGACGCGGTCGATGATGACGACCTGCCATGGTCCGTATTCAGCCATCTCAAGAAAACCTCCCTCGACATTCAAGTCGATTTCCAGATGTTCTTCGAGCCTTTTGAGCAGGGGTGCGACGTGCTTACGGCGGACTGGCTTGCGTTTACGAATCCGCCAATCCTTGACCATGTGCTGTCTGAGGGGCGCGAGGTGCTTCAATCCTCGCCAGTGGTTTTCCCCTCATCATCCACTTCGCCAGATTCGTCGAAATACACCCCCCCCCAGATATCGATTGCGATGAAGATTCCCCTCGCGCCATATCGCCTCAGCAGGTGATTATCGTCCGAATA
>DARQ01000065.1:0-4147 GCA_002503395.1 Euryarchaeota archaeon UBA60
CAATTCAGGTCGTTCTGGGCGATGTCGGTCCACATGAATTGCCAATTCCAGTTCCCTTCCTTGGTACCCGGTGTGTTCATTCTCGCACTCGAGTCCAGGCCCATCACATCTTGCAGTTGGAGGATGGTGGTTGCGGCACGGCTTGCCAGAGCGGCTCGCATCAGGCGGCGATGAATCGGTCGCTCGCCCTTGTCGATGGTGCTCTCTCCCGACAAGGCTCGGGCAATATTCTCCCGGGTATTTTGATCGATGGCTGAATACCATCCTACAGTGGTATCATTATCGTGGGTTCCGGTATAGCAGATTACATCCTCAGTGATATTTCTTAGCAGATGAGGACTTTTCTCACTTCCATCGAAGGCGAAGTGCAATACCGCCATCCCGGGCAGATTGTGACGACGGCGCATCTCGATTACAGTAGCCGGGATGATGCCCAGGTCCTCGGCGATGAGTCTGCCCTCCCCTGCAACCTTACAAAGAACCGTGAGTAGTTCATCCCCAGGGCCTTCCTTCCATTCACCGTATCTGGCGTCTTCTGAACTTGCAGGTATCGACCAATACCTCTCAATCGCCCGAAAATGGTCAATTCGGAGGCGATGAAATCGTTTCAATGAAACTTCCACCCGCTTTCGCCACCAGGAATAATCATCGCTACGGTGTTCATTCCAGGAGAATAATGGTGTTCCCCAATATTGTCCATGTTGTGTGAAGGCATCGGGTGGTACTCCTGAAACTGCAATGGGCTGACCGGATTCATTGAGTTGGAAAAGGTGTTGATTTGCCCATACGTCGGCGCTATCGCCGGCGACGAAGAACGGTAGGTCGCCAACCAACTCGACACCGCGCTCTTCAGCGGCGCGGCGAAGTTCTGCCCACTGTTGCTCAAACGCCTGTTGCTCGCCGATATGGCGCCAATAATCTTTCAGATTACGCCCGCGCATCTCCTCCAATGCAGATGCTTCCCGTAGTCGTATCGGTTCTTCCCACTCGTTCCATGCGGCTCCGCCGTGTTGTTGTTTGGCAATCTGGTACAATGCCCAGTCGTGTACCCAGGGATTTAGTTTGCGAAAATCCAGCAGTCCACCTCGGGTGAATGGCCTGATTCGGATATCGCGGTCGAGCAGGTTCACATCTCCGGCGAAGGCCGAGGTGCTGGCATAGGGAGAGTCATACTGGTCGGGGGGATGAATCGGCAACATCTGCCAAACCGATTGACCGGTGCTCTGCAGGACATCGAGGAAGCGAATCGCGTGATGACCCATGCAACCCTTGCCACTCTCGCTCGGCAACGAGGTGAGATGGCAGAGGATGCCACTGCCCCGCATACCGAGCCTACTGCCGGGACAGCCATAATGCTTTGATGCCTCGCGCTCTCGGCAATTCGATGCGCCGGACTTCAATCATTCTCGTCGTACTCATTCTGGCTCCTGCTTGTTTGGGTCTGGTCAGTGGTGCCACACCAGACGACATTACCATTGATGGTGACCTATCTGACTGGGACTCGGACACACTGATTGACATCGATTCCAACGCGTCGGTACCTTTCAGAATGACTTGGAATGAAAGTCACCTGTTTTTTGCATGGCAAGAAACTGATTGGGCAAGCACTAGTGAAGGGGCTGACCTCTTCGTTTACCTGAATACCACAGATGGTGGCAGCCCCCTATCTAAAGAGTGGAATCTTGCACAGACTCTACCATTTTTTGCAGACTTTGCATTCGTGCTTGAGGATTCATCATATTTCTCATTACAAACTTACGATGGTGTTGAATGGGTTGACGCAAATCAGGATGGTATTTCAGCACATGTCGGCTGGTCAGATAATACAAACACCGAGATTTCCATTCCATGGGCTAACATCGGTTCCCCCATTAGTCTAGCAGTCATTGCATGGTCGCAGTGGCAGGATGATGGTCATGTTTGGACATCCTTCCCATCTGAGAATCCCGCAACCAATAGTGGTGCTGAAACCTTCACTTATGCCTATGTGATTGCAGACCGGACGGTCGATCAAACACCTGGATACCTGCCAGTTGTAGATTTTTCTGGAAGCGTTAACAAGATGGACGATGCCTTGAATCTAGCAATTGTCTTTCACCAGCATCAACCCTATTACAAGAATAAGTTGACCGGGATGTATGAGATGCCTTGGGTGCGAGTCCATGCGATGACCGAATACGTCGATTCGCCGGGAATTCTCTCCCGCTATCCCGAGACTAAAATCACCTATAATCTGGTGCCCTCCTTTGTCGAGCAATTGGTCGATTACCACAATAATGAGGCTCTTGATGTCCACACCGAGTTTGCCGGGCGTGCTTGGCCTCTCGATGACAACGGAACCGTGAGCGGCTATCCCAATGCAACGTCGCTGGAATTGCACACCATGCAATTCCAATCATTCTGGAATTCGGGCTGGATTTACAATGTCTCTTCCGACGATGCAGAATTAGGTTGGCTCTATCCTTCAAGTCAGCGATATGCGCAGATATACGGCATGACCTTGCACAATCTCAAACCGGCGACCATCATGAATGATGCGTTGCTTGCCCCGCAGGATTTCCTCGACCTGCAGGTCCTGTGGTATCTGTACCAATTCTCCCCCGATTATGTGCTGGGACAATACCAGTCGATTGAGGATTCCAGTGCTGATGGCCGCCCTGCGCATGGTGACGTCACCCTGCAGAACCTGTTTGCACAGGACGGCGGATACACGACTGCTGACCTCGATTATGTCATCTCAGCACAACTATTGCACATGGCTAATGTCCTACCGATGTATTCGGCGCTGGCCGCCAGTGGACAGATCGAATTGACCACCTCACCCTATTATCATCCAATCATGCCATTATTGATGATGGACGGTTGGACTTTTGAAGACGGTATCGAGGTCGACAAGGATTCGTGGCCTGATGATACCCGGAACCAACTGGTGAATGGGATGGATCTGTTCGAGGCTGAACTGGGTTTCCGTCCGACCGGAATGTGGCCGAGTGAGCAGTCGGTAAGTCCGGCAATGGTTCAGCCGGTCAGCGATGTCGGGATCCAATGGATGGCGACCGACGAGGTCAACCTCGCGGGGTCTACCGATATGAATGGGAATTACATCGATTCCTCTATCGCTTCAAATCTGGCGACACCATGGATTGTAACCGGCGTGGACGGCGGCGAGGTGGCGACGATTTTCCGCGACCGCGTCATCAGTGACCGCATCGCCTTCGCCTACGGCAAGATGACGCCCGAGGATGCGGTCAGTGACTTCCTCAATTATGTCGACGGCGTGCGCAATGAGATTCTTGCCGAGGGCAAGGACCCGAGCAACCACTTGCTGACGGTGGCGCTGGATGGCGAGAATTGGATGTTCATGTCGGAGTTCCAACACCACGACAATGCTCGCCCCTTCACCGATGAATGGTTTCGCCGCCTTGCCAGCCACCCCAGCATCGTTACTACGACCCCGAGTGAATTTCTGGCCAAGAATACCACCTTGCCGAAAATCGCCACCATCTCGACCGGCTCATGGATTGATGGGACCCTGTCAACCTGGGCTGGTGAGGCCGAGGAGAGTCTTGGCTGGCAGAGGCTGGTCGAAGCACGGCAGGCGCTGGTTGCTTTTGGCGAAGAAAATCCCACCCATGCCGGGCTTATCCCCGCTTGGGAATCTCTGTACATCGCCCAGGGCAGTGACTGGTTCTGGTGGTACGGACTCGACCAGGACAGCGGCTATGACGAATTGTGGGATACCCTGTTCAAGGTACACCTCTCCAATGTCTACAAGGCCATTGATTTGGAGTTACCACCCTATCTACAAGACCTGTGGTCGAATCCAGCCCTGCCAGTAGAGCCCTATTCGGGAATTGTCGAGCCACTTATCGACGGGGTCATCCTGCCCGGTGAATGGGACGGTGCGGCGAAATACGACGCCCCTGGGAATGGTGGTGAATTGGATTTCAGCGTCTTTTATCTCGGCTATGATACAAGCAATGTATACGTGCGAATCGATATCGCCAACATGTCGAATGTGGTAGATGCCGATGGCGAGCAGACTCCCGACATCGCGATTTATTTCATGCAACCGAATGCCATCAATTTCAACGAGGTCGAGACTAATTTCCGTACCTATTACGGCAACGAGATTCTCGGCTTTCCC
>DARQ01000065.1:4238-7643 GCA_002503395.1 Euryarchaeota archaeon UBA60
GACAAGGAGGTCTGGGTAGGTAGTACCCCCAGTGCTCTGGGGACTGCCGCCGCTGACGAGGTCATTGAATTGCAGATACCGTGGTCCGACCTCGGTCTGGCCCCGCGCTACTCGACTCGGGTCAAGGTGGTAACAAGCCTTGCTAACTCGACCGCCTATGGCGATGGAATTGATTTGGAGATGGCGCCACTGGCACCAGCCGAAGTTCAACTTCCCGACCTTGAGTCATGGGTGGAAATGCTCGATATGGCAGATGACACCGGTGATGAGGACGGTTCGGGGGAAATCGTCTACGGATTATCCAGTGACTTCGCTCCCGGTCAGGGGTTATTCGATCTGACCAATGTCCGGATGAGGCAATCCTCGTGGAATGTCCGCTTTGAATTCACCTTCGCTGAGATGAATAATATCTGGGGGATGAGCAATGGCTTCAGCCATCAGATAGTGCAGGTCTATGTCGACCAAGACCGGGTCAATGGCTCAGGGAATACAGCCTTGCTAGAAGGTGCGAATGCCGAAGCACACCCCGAGTGGGCCTGGGAGGTGGCATTGTCTGCCACCGGTGAGCCAGGGGCGGTCAAGGCGGTGCTTGCCTCGACCGGCGAGACCACGGCCAAAGGCCTCGAAGTCTCCGCTGACCTATCGACCAATACCATCACCATGACGGTCTCCAAGAATCTGCTCGGCCAATCGCCGCAAGATTACGGCTACATCATCGTCGTTGGTAGCCAAGATGGCTTTGGCCCTGGAAAATGGCGAGATGTCGATGCTGACGCCGGCACTTGGGTATTGGGCGGTGGCGATGACGCCGCCGATGACGGTGTCGATTATGACCCCAATATCCTCGATATTCTACTCGCGCAAGACCTCGACCAAGCGGCGATGTTGTCGTCCTACAGCACCTCCGACCACACCTTTGCCCAATTGACCGGTATTGAGATTCCCGAAGTTCCACAGCAGATTTTCGGTTTGAGCATTGGCGTGGTGACCGGTACCAGCGCGGTGCTGACATGGTCGACCACGCAATCAGCGCCTGCGACCATTGAGTACCACATCGCAGGCGATAATTTGACTGCGTTATCACTCCAAAGCGCAAATTCCACCAGCCACGGAATCACCTTGACCGGCCTAGCGACCACCACCACCTACGTCGTGATCATCAGTGTAGATAGCGCCACTTCGGTGACTCTGAATCTAACCACTACCGATGAGGTTGACCTGACCCCCCCCGAGATTCTCAATCTCGCCGCCGAGGTCTTGGAAAACGGTCAGATAAGGGTTTCATGGTTCACTTCCGAGGCAACTACCGAACACCTGTCTTGGAATGGTGGCGAGCATTCCGGTGATACGGTTGCTCTCTCTAAATCTCATCAAATCACCCTGACCCTGCCGGCCGGCGAATCAACCCTCGTGCTCACCGCGGTCGATGCCGCAGGTAATTCGAATACCTCGAGCATCATCGTCACTGTACCCGGTGATGTCAGTGGCGGTGGAGATGGCAATGGTGACGATGGCGAGCCGCTTTGTCCGGCTGATGGTGGTTGCGAAGAGGAGGTGAAGAGTTCAGTTCTCATCGAGGTGATTTCCTCTCCTGGACTACAGGTTTTACTGCTCAGCATTGCCATTCTGGTAGGATTGGCTTTCTGGCGTGCAGGGAAAAACGAAATCCACTAGGGTTCAAATCCAATCTCGGCATTCGTCGAGCGGGATATTCCGACTACCATTCACAACCCGGCGCGGGGTCACGTTCAAGGACGGTCGGATTGAGTCGGCATTTGTGGTCGAAGAGCGCTGGCCGGAAATCTTTGCCCAATGCCGCAGCCTTGGCCTTCTGGTGAATAAATCGGTGAAGCAGAAATTGCTTGAGTTGGACAACCCGGTTTCAGTCCTGGCGCTGGCGCCACACGTCGGCATCGACAAAGGGATTCTCGATGCTGCCAAACTGCAGATGCTGATTAACCATCATGATAACAGAGATGACGAGGCCACGCAAAAGCCGAAGTCCACCAAAGCAGCAAGCTCATCCCCGGCCGTGCAGGTTGGGATAGATGCGGGCTCGGCGCTTGAGCCTCAGAGCCATCAACTGCCAAAGCAGCAGCAGACCAAACCGCAGATAGGGCGAGTGATAGCGCCGATGAATCCACCCGAGCCGATGGCGCCGGTGCGCCTGCACGGCTTACCCGATTACGACATCGATGATTTTCCACTCGTCGCCACCGAGGTATCGACCGACATCACCGTGCACTTCGACATCACTGGAAACAGCATCACTGAAGGCAAGATGAACGATATCAGTTCACTGTTCAACAGCCGCTTGGAGAGAATCCGCAAAATGATTATCGCGGGACGCCTGCCGACCAGACATGGTGAAATCGCAAAATTGCAGGCCAATCGGCGCTCCTTTACCGGCTTCGACAATATCGCTTGTGCCATAGGCCTGATCAACGAGCCGCGTAATACCAAGAATGGGCACCTGATCTTTAAGTTGGAGGATGAATCGGCTGAGATGACCTGTCTGGTTCGTAAGAGCGAGGTCGATCCTAATCCCTACATCCAACATGGCTTGATGCCCGATGATGTCATCGGTGTCTCGGGCTCGTTCAGCCAATCCGGTGACCTGTTCTATGTCGATGACCTGCACTTTCCGCCCCTGCCTCGGCGCCAGCGTACCTCGGCACCCGATGCCGCTGTCAGCGTCGCCTTCCTGTCAGATATCCACGTCGGCAGTAAGACCTTCTTGGCGGCACAATGGCAGAAGATGGTGCAGTGGTTTCACACCGATCCACTGGCTCGCACCATCAAGTATCTCATCCTCTCAGGAGATTGCGTCGATGGAGTTGGAATCTATCCCAACCAGGATAAGGAATTGGCCATCCTTGACCTGTACGACCAGTACGACGAGTTCGCCCGACTATTGCACCTCCTCCCCGATTGGGTGGAGTGTATCATGTTACCTGGAAATCACGATGCAGTCAGGCCGGCGGAACCCCAACCTGCACTCGAGCCGGAGATTCAGCAATCCTACAACACCACCACTTTCGTAGGTAATCCCTGTGATTTCTCCCTGCACGGAGTGCGCCTATTGTCCTACCACGGCAAGAGTATCGACGACTATGTCGCGGGAATGCGCAATGTCACATATGCCAACCCGGTTCAGGCGATGCGGGAAATGATGACTCGCCGTCACCTCGCTCCTCAGTGGGGGGGAAAGACGCCTCTGTCGCCCGAACCCGAGGATAATCTGGTAATCTCCACAATTCCGGATATTTTCGTCACCGGACACGTTCACGGACATGCCTGTGTCGACTACAAGGGGACGACCTTGGTCTGCTCATCGACCTGGCAGGACCAGACCTCGTATCAGAAGATGCTCGGGTTCCAGCCGAAGCCCTGTATTCTGACGGT
>DARQ01000065.1:7779-23293 GCA_002503395.1 Euryarchaeota archaeon UBA60
TGGCCTTCGTTATTCCTGTTCAAAAATTGGTGGTGAGGTCCCTTCGATCCACTCGACATCATCGCCGACCGATTCATCCTCGCCAGGTTCTGACCACACATCACCCTGCCATGGGCCCTTGGTCGCAGCCATCGCCTCCCGGATTGCTTTTTGACGTGCTAGGAGAATTTTCTCATCCATCTCTCGGCTCTCCAATTTCCGTTTCTCGTCATCGACTCTGGCGTCACGGTCCCTCAATTTGTCCCATTGTGTGATGGCTGTGCGCAGGGCAAAGGTGACGAATGCATCCTTATTCTCAGCCCGGGTTCCGCCGAACAGCGCTTGCTTGACCCTCCTTCCATCGGCGGTTGAGACTCCTACATGCACGGTTCCTACCGGTTTGTCGGAATCATCAGCCCTTGGACCGGCGATTCCGGTGACCGATATCGCCAGATCGGCTCCAGAGGCTAGTCTCGCGCCCTCGGCCATCGCCGCGGCGATGGTGGTGCTGACCGCGCCGTGTTTCTCAATCAGGTCGAGCGGAATGCCCAATTCGCTCGATTTCGACTCGTTCGAGTAGGTTACCCAACCGTGGGTGAACCATTTGCTCGCCCCGCTGATATCGGTCAGGGTACTCGCGAGTAGCCCCCCGGTACATGATTCAGCAACCGCCATGGTGAATCCGCCCTTGATCAGACGGCGTGATAGACGGGTGGCTAAGACCGTTGGCGCCTCTTCCATTACTACTGCGTCTCGACTAGAGGTTTTGAGTTTGACCCCTCGGAAGTTAACCGTTGCGGTCTTAAACCAAGTCCCCCCACGAGTGGTTCACGGGCTTGTGGTCTAGCGGTTATGACGTCACCCTTACAAGGTGAATATCACCAGTTCAAATCTGGTCAGGCCCACTTAACATTCTACTGCGTTTAGCGTGTGTGGCAGTCATTATTTCAGGTCTGAGCCAGCGAGTTTCTCGCCCATTCCAAGCAGGGTGAAGCCGCGTGATTCCCATCGGTTGCGGTCCTCAGGCCCTATCCCCCCTACCGGCACAAGGGTGATTTCCGGGTGATTCAGTTGACATTTTCTCAGGGTTTCTTCATCCCAGTCTTTCTCGGCGTGGAATAGTTTGACAGCCCTCGCCCCGGCGGCGACAGCGTCGGCGACTTGGCTGAGGCTTGCCGCGCCGACCATCGCCACCATCTGCAATTGTAGAGCCACCTCAATCATCCCGTCAGGAAAATCTGCTGCCAAGCAGAATACCGCCCCGTGTGAATTTGCTTTGGGCAATTGTTCCAGGGGTTTGCTCACAGTGCCGACACCGATGAGGATATCGGGTGGTAATTCAGCACGAAGGCGTTGGAGTGTTGCAAGAGCATCGGTACTATCGAGGGTTATCTCAAGCGCGGTAATTCCAGTATCGACCAATTCTTTCGCTCTCTCGACCATCAAATCAGGTTTCGTCCCACGTAAGATTGCAATGGTTTGGGCTGACCTAAGACGTTCGAGTGTAGCGTCCAAGAAATCTCCATCGAGTTGAGCCTTGGTTATGGTTGCCAGATCGCCGGGACTGGATTGAGCCAATGCGGCATATCTATCAGCGCGCATCAGGTTTTCCTCAAGCGCCATGTTAGCCAGCATTCCATCGAGAAGCGCTGCCAGCCATGCATCTCCACCTCCTAGAGGTTCGACCGGGCACTGCGAAGTCGGAGCCTCGCGGGTACTCGCCACCCCCTGAGGTCCAGCGACCGCTGACCATCGCAGTTGTGAGCCGTCCGACTGAGGCTCCTTGACTGTGCAGGCCACCCACGTGACAAGCCAGCGCGAACGCACCGCACCCACCATTTCTTCGACTGTGGGAGTTCCGCTAAGCAATCGATACCTGCGGTTGATAGTCTCAAGGTCGGACACAGATAGGGTGAGAAGGTGAATTTTCCGCAGATGCGGCTCGATGATTCGCCATAATTCATCCCATTCCGCCAATGCCGTGCGGTGATTGAAATCGAGACTGATTTTGATACCATCAAGTTCGGCTGCGGCCAGCGTCGTCGACCAAAGCCCTCTTGCTGAGTCTCCCAGAAGGGGAGTTATCCCCGTGAGGTGTAACCACTGGGCGCTTCCTATCAGTTGGCGAAGTGATGGCTCGAACATGGTGGGCGAAAGGTTGGCGAAGGCGGACTCAGCGCGTTGATATTCAATTTTTTCGGCAGCCATATCAACTGTATATTCGCCGGTGGAATGCTCTGATAGAATCAGCACCGATGCGGTATCGACGCCGACCCGGCTAGCCTCATCGAGGATTCGCAAGCCCGCATCATCGCCACCGACCGCCGACAGCCATCTGGCTTTCCGACCGAGTTGAGCCAGGGCGGCGGCGACATTCAGTTCGGCACCGCCGACACTCTGTAAGCGCCCTGCGGCGCCATCCACATTGCGCAGCATCGCTTCGCCCAATGTGACTACTTCGACCATCCTATCGACGCGGCCAAGAGGTCTCAGACCTTGAACCTTAGAAGGGCGACCGCACCGCCGAAGGATTCCAGTTGTGCACCCGAATCGTGTTCGGTCGAGCATTGTAACCACTCAGCCCCGATCGCATCGAGTTCGGCCAACCAATCAGGCCACTTGCGTCCGCCGATGCTAGCTTCTTCATGGCGCAGGAGATCGGCGGTGATGAGTAGCATCTCAATCGCTCCCTGCTGCATCGCCAAAACCAATTCGGCCTCGCCATAGGCGACCGCACCATCGGTACCCATCCGCCGCCAGACCTGCTCGAGCAGGCCGATTTCCTTGACCAGGGAATGTCCCGACATGATATTCTCAGCCAATCCCTCTGCCAGCACCTCGTTGGCAGCAGGCCTGCCACCGATAGAGGTGGCGACGCTGGATATCGGCCGGCTCACCCCCTCAGCACGCATCAACTCCATCAGTTGGTCACGCGCCAGACCCGGCCCACCCAAGATTAGGGGGACGTCGTCACCAAGTTGTAAATCAATATCTTTTCCGAGGTTGCGCAAGAAACTCGTCCGTACATCGGTATTTGTCTGCCTGACGTATTTCCCCCCACCCCGCATCGTCCATTGGTGCACCTCGCGGATGCCGTGATTGGCGACTTCGTAGAGGGTGACCTCATCGCTTTCGACCGCGGCGATGGCGATTCTCGGTTTTCCCCCGGCCGCGACCGCATCATCGAGCAGTCGCTGGTCTTCGGTTGGAAATCCCGCCACACTGCGCAGTTCAATCTCATCTCCGGCGCCGACCAAGTGGGTGTGGTGGCTACCCTTGTCGACCTTCGCCTCCTCGATTATCCCATGAACTCGCAAAGTGTCCGAGAATGACTGATACTCGGTATTCTCGATATAGAGTAGAATCCACATCTTCTTGCGCTCAGCAGCCTTAGCCCGACCCCCCTCAATCCCCCCGGTGGTCTGGTCTCGCCGCTCACCAAGCATCCCGAAATGCTTGCCCTTGCGGCAGATTCTCGCCAGTACCCACAGGTCGTCGGATGAGCGTATGCGTAAGCGCCACAGGTCGTGTTCACGCTTGAGAATCTGCATTATCGCGCCACCAGTTAACTGAATACACCCTTCAGGTGACCGCGCTCGTCGATATCCATATCGATTGCCGCCGGCTTCTTCGGCAGTCCGGGCATGGTCATCATCTCGCCGAGCACGGCGACAATATAGCCGGCGCCGGCGTTTAGTCTGAATTCTCTTATCGGTAGGTCAAATCCTTCCGGGGCGCCGAGAAGATCAGCGTCGTGCGAGAATGAATACTGGGTTTTCGCCATACAGATAGGGAGATTGGCATAGCCCCACTTCTCTATTTCCTGCCACTGCCGGTTCGCCTTATCGCTGATATTCAGGCCGGCAGCCCGGTACAGGTTGGTGGCGATTCGCAGAGCCTTTTCGGTCGCCGGCATCCGATTCTTGAAAAGTGGCTTGAACGGCCGGCCGTCAGCCAGATGTTCCTCGCAGGCTGCGACCACCACTTTTGCCAGATCTCTCCCGCCGGCTCCTCCTTCAGCGAATACATTGCACCGTACCACACTACGGGCGCCAGATTCGCGAGCGCATTCCTCAATGGTGGCGATTTCACTCTCGGTATCGCTGGCGAATAGGTTGATGCTGACGATGACCGGCATACCAAACATCAGCATATTACGGATGTGGCGGTCGAGATTACTGCGTGCTCCCTTGCGCACCGCCGGCACGTTCTTGGCGGCGATCTCTTCAGGAGTCGGTCGGTAATTGCCCCGTTCACCAAATGCGCCACCATGTAATTTCATCGCCCGTACTGTGACATTGACGACGATACAGTCCGGCCCTCTTCCGAGTAACGGCGCCTTGATGTGCATGAATTTCTCGGCTCCCATATCCGAACCGAATCCTGCTTCTGTGATGACAAACTCACTTGTTGCCAGGGCCAGGCGGTCGGCGATGATGCTGGAATTGCCATGCGCGATATTAGCGAATGGACCGCCGTGTACGAATGCCGGATTATTTTCCAAGGTCTGTACCAGATTGGGCAGGAAAGCCGTGCGTAGAAGTAGTGCCATCGCCCCGGCCGCACCGATATCCTCGGCCTTTACCGGATAGCCATCTCGGCGCTGGCCGACAACGATTTGTCCGAGACGGTGACGCAGGTCGGCATAATCCTTTGACAGTGTCAGAATCGCCATCACTTCACTGGCCGCGGTGATGTCGAAGCGCTCTTCTCGGGCCATACCATTTTTCGCACCACCCAGCCCGATGGCAAGTTGCCGCAGACTCCGGTCATTGAGGTCGATAACCCGAGGCCAGATGATTCTGGTTGGGTCGAGGTCGAGTTCATTGCCGTGTTTAAGATGGTTATCGAGCATATTCGAGAGCAGGTTATGGGCGCTGGTGACCGCATGTAGGTCACCGGTGAAGTGTAGGTTGATATCTTCCATCGGTACAACTTGAGAATAACCCCCGCCAGCGGCCCCTCCTTTGATTCCGAATACCGGACCCATTGAAGGCTCACGGATAGTGCAGACAGCTTGGCGCCCGAATCGGTTGAGAGCCTGGGTAAGGCCAATCGTCGTCACCGTTTTCCCTTCTCCGAAGGGGGTCGGGTGAACAGAGGTGATGAGAACCATGAATCCCTGCGGTTTTTTGAACCGACTCTCAAGGGCGGTCCAGCGAATTTTTGCGATTCCATCACCCGTGGGAATCAGTTCTTCGACCCCTATACCGAGTTTCCATGCCACTTCCTCGATCGGAATGGTTTCGGCTGAATTTGCAATCTCGAGATCGGAAGGCATGACTTGGGCACTTATCGGGCGGTATTCAAGTTTTGACCTCAAAACAACCCAATTTGATGCCATTTCGCACCCCGTAGGGGTGCGGCACGGAGACCACTGCGTATTTCCACGATGTCCGGCCTTCTGGGGTTGGGTTTTAGGAGAATGACTCCCATTACGAAAGCCGAGCCTGAATTTGAATCCCAGTGGCTTTCGTTTTTCCTCTCGGGCGGTGAGTACTGGACTGAGACATGTATTGGCGAGTGAAGTGCGAAGTACAGTAAAATGCGGTTATCCTGAGTCGCTAGCACCGCTATCTTCGTCATTCAACAAAGGGCGACCTAAGACATACGTATTGCTTCTATTCGTGGTCGCCTTCACTCGTCTTGCTTGACTTTACCTAGGTATTCGGGTAATTCGACCCCGGCCATCTTGGCGACATCGTGCACCGGTGGCAGGCTATGAATCAGGCTGGAGACGAAATTGGCAGTACTGCCGCCCTCGCTCCCGCCTCCCGAATCCCAGACCGTGATCTTGTCGATTTTCAGATTCGATATGGCCTCGACCTGACGTGCCACAATCGGTTCCAGTTGCTCGACCATCAGCAGGGTTGCGGCGGCGGCGGTATCGCCACCGGTGGCGGCGACCAGTTTCTCATAACCGATGGCTTTGGCGCTCAGTACCTCGTTGATACCCTCGGCCTCGGCCTTCTTCACGGAGATGATTGCATCGGCCTCACCACGGGCGATTCTGCGTAGGCGCTCGGCCTCGGCCTCGGCGGCGATTTCCATCTGTTGCTTGGCGATTTCCTCGCGCACGATTTCCTCAGCACGTAGGCGCTCCTGCTCAAGGTCGTACTGCGCCGCTTGCACATCGGCTTCGGCCTTTCGTCGGGCGACTTCGGCACGGCGCATGGCCTCGGCTTCTTTCTCGGCCAAACTGGCGTTGGTAACTGCAATCGACGCCTTGGCCAGGTTCTCACCTTCGACCGCCATCGCTTCCTGCTCGGTAATGAAAACACGGCGGTCACGCTCGGCAGATTTCTGACCTTTTGCCGATTCTGCGACATTTTCGGCCACCTGGATTTCACGTTCACGGTCGGCATCGGCCTTGCCGATAGCACCATCCCTCTCAGCGTTGGCAACGTCGACCATCGCCTCGTTTACTGCTACTGCGGCGGCCTTCTTACCGATGCTGTCGATGTAATTCGATTCATCGGTGATGTCGGTGATATTGACGTTGATGAGGTACAATCCCAACTTGTGCAGTTCAGCGCCGACGTTATCACGAATCAACTCGAGGAAGTTATCTCGGTCTTTGTTAATGTGCTCAATCGAAAGGCTGGCTACCGTCAAGCGCAGTTGGCCGAAGATGATTTCCTGTGCCATCTCCTCGATTTGCGGGGTGGTGAGATGAAGCAGACGCTCGGCGGCATTATTCATTATCAGCGGGTCGGTGCTGACACCGATGGTGAAGGTCGAAGGAACGTGGATGCGAATGTTCTGCAGGGATAGTGCATTGGATAGGGGAATCTGAATCGTCATAGGAATCAGTGAGATTTTCTTGTAATCCTGAAATAACGGCCAAATCAATCTCGCCCCACCGTGAATACACACCGAAGCCTGATTTTTCCCGACCTTGCCGAATACGACCAGGATTTCGTCCGAAGCACAGCGCTTATACCGTGTTATCAGTAATACCACACCGAAAAATCCTACCAGTATCAGTCCACCAAATATTGCTATTAACCATCCAGATGCATCAGCCGCCATTTCATCACCTCATTCTTCTTCGTTTTTTTGCTCTTCTTCCACTTGGGAACCTACGTCTTTCAGTTCTTCCACTATCAGGGTCGAACCGATTGAATCGAGCACTCGTATGAATGTCCCCGTAGGAATCAGCAAATCTTTGTCCTTGGCCCTGGCCGCAAGGGTTCTCAAGCCACCTTTGACCGGTACCTGCACCTCGCCGGTCTCCCCCGGCTTGATTCTCGAGTAGACCGAACCGCGCTCGCCGACCGCTTCGCTGGTGTGCATGGTGCCGTCGGTCTGCAAGGCATAGATGCCCTGCATCATCACCTTCATCGCATATAGCGACGCGATTGCGGCGATGCCGCCGGCAAATACGGCAATTACATCGGTATCGGTCGATTTTAACGCGAACATGCCGACCAAACCGAACATCATGATGGCGGCGGATAGCCCCTGCAGGGTGAATAACTCGAACGACAGGTCGGTATCCAATGTGAAATCGGCGTCAAAGACCGTATCTATCGCCCCACCGACGATTCCTCCGAGCAACATCAGGGTCATCATGATGATGAAAAATGCCGAACCGAAGACGGCGCAGGCGATGAAGATTATCTCAAGTGTTGAGGGTGCATCGATTCCTAGAACATCTAACAACCACACAGCGACCACTACCTTCTGCACACAGGTGCTGCCACCTTTGGTTCTTCCCTCTATGGTTTCTCATCTTCAAGGTGCTTTTTGAGCATTAATTTCTCGTACAGGATTACCGGTGCCAGTGAGAATCCAGCCATCACCGAAGCCACCCATAATGGGGCTTTGGCGGCATAGAACAGCAGGAATACCCAGAACGGGAGTAATAACATGATCAGCCGCTTCAGAAACGGCCACATTCCCTCCAGCAAGTTATCAGCAGGGTCCTCCATCATCGGAAAAACCTCAGAATATGAATGACGATGTGGTCATGACTGCGAGCCACAACCCGATGATGAGCCAAAAACTAGTGCCTTGCTTTTTCTGCATATCAGCGTGCACTTCCTTGTCCATCCGCAGTGGGTTGTCCAAGATGTCCATCTGTTCCCGCTTGAAGACGAAAAGACCGAGCACAAAGCACGCCGCCGCTCCGGCGCCGAATAGGGTTTCAACCGCCGCAGTCGCCTCTTCCAAGATGACGAAGGAGATCCATATCTGTGTCGCCGACATCAGAAACCAGATGAACGAACCACGGTCGACCATCCTCGCCATGTTTACTGTTTTTCTTACCTGTTATTGTTTCTTTCCGTATTTCGATGGTTTTCTGACATCTTTCTCGGACATCAATGGCGTTTGATTCATTTACGGCCTCGATTATGCACTGTCATGACTCAGGTCCGCTACGGTGTTGGTGGTGAGCCCGTGACCCATTCTCTGTCGCCGATGTTGATGGCGCTGGTGACAGAGCATCTTCTCGAGAATCGCATCGATACCAAAGCCAAAATCCGCCTTGAAACAAATCTTGAGCGTGTCGAGGTAATACCTGCGACCCGGGTCGAAGACGCTCTGGCCTGGGGATATGTCGGTGCACTGCCAGGTGAAGTTCCGAATTGGGATTATACCGGCTCGCCGATATCTGCGTTTCGCGCCCGCACCATCATCGAGCGAGTGGCGAAAAAGACCACCGCAGAAATCACCACGGCCCACGAGTCCCTACAGCCACAGGGGGAGGCGGTTCTGCCGGTACGAAATAAGAGAATCCCGGGCTCTCCGGAAGAGCGCTGGCTCTCGTTGACCTCGCCATTGAAGCACCAGTTATCTTCCGCGGCGATGAAATTCGTCGATGCCGCAAAGGATATCGATAGCGTCAACGCACTTCGTTGGAATACCAGGGAATGGTGGGTGGCTTCTACCGACGGCATCGGGCTCGTCCATGTCGCACAACACCGCGGCGTCGAAATCGATGGTGGTGCGGTATTGTGTCTGCACGGTGGTGGTGGCGCGGCACGTTCATGCGCTGAGGCCTGGGCCAAAGCCGGAGGTAAATTGCTATGGAGCGGAGGTCGTCGCGAATTAGCCGAGGATGGACCTTGGGCAAGTGCCTTGTTGACCACGGGAGAATCGGCTAAAGAGGCTACTGAGACAAGGACTGGGGCAGAGATAGGTGCCGGCGATGGTTCAATCTCAGGCGGGGCCATGGAAATTGCCGTATCGATTAATTTCGACCTACTACCTGACAGCGAAGGCGAATATGTTGGCGCCGGAATACAACTGATGCCCTCATATACGAAATCAAGCGGCACTTACGATGAGAGAATCGCTGGGTTGACCACTGGGAAACTCGATGGCAGATGGTTGCTCTGTGCGCAACATCTAGCCGCTTGGTCGACGCTTTGGTGTCCTGGGAGAGCCGAAGACCTGCCGTCGCTGGAATTGCTGCTCGACCGTCTGGTTTTCGCTGAATCTCTATTGGCAGAGTACTGATTTCACCAACCCAATCCCGCGAGAGATTCAAGGCTCTCCACTTTGAGGGCGGCACATGAGCCGAGCGGCTGGTGCGAATGCGAGTGCGCACGCCCAATCTCAGTGTGAGAGGGCGGCAAGAACCGTGAGAGCATGGAGGTGGATGCTGTGGTGAGTACGTTGGCAAGCCCCGGAATTACCATTCCCTCCAGGGCAATGTTACTCACCTTCTTCCTGCTATTACCGTTGCAGATACTCAGCGCTGCAGAGCCCAATGAGTCGGGAAATTTCCCCCAATCTCAATCGCTCAGCCACTACAGCACTGGTTTTCTCGAAGGAAATGTGAATATTGGTGATGGCACCTCATTCGATGTTCGAATCGATTATCCGAGCACCAATGGCTCTGGTGAAATGGCCGAAATGGCTTGGGATGGCAGCCCCTTCCCTATGGTGGTATTCTTTGTCGATGAAGGAGAGGATTTAGACAATTACGGCTGGATAACCCAATCTCTGGCCAGTTCGGGATACATCGTCGTCATCCCTGAAGCGCGCTGGGATACCGATGAGGTCGAGGTTCTTCTCCAAGAAATGAAAGGATTATATTCAGCCTTTGGTAATGTGAATGTTAGCGGTTTTGAGGGTGGTAACCAACCAGATAATTTCATCGGCGGCTTCGACCTTGACCACTGGGGCGTCGGTGGTCATGGCACCGGTGCAACTTTGGCAGCCACCGCACAAGTGGCTTGGGATTTCCAAATCAACAATGATACTCTGGCACCGCCCAGAGCGCTGTTTGGCCTCGGTCTGGACAAAGCCGATATGCCCTCACTCGCCAACTTGATGCCGCACTACCCAAAACCTACCTACGCGCTGTTCATGACTGGAACTGTCGATGAGATAGCCCCAGCTTATCAAAACGTGAAAGTACTGCTTGAGGATTGGTCCGGTGGCTGGCATTTTATGGAGGTGAGAGGTGCCAATCACCTACAGTACCAAGATGAAAGTGGTTTTATCGAGAGACTATCGGATGGTGATGCGGCGATAACGAAATCCGAGCAACAGAGCCATGCCCTAGAACACATCTCTCCCTATCTCGACCTGATTCTCAAGGGTGACCACAACGATTGGTTGGTCGCCAGCAATCGCGAAGCAGATTATTCTTATATTTCAGATGGCATTTCATATTTGGACGAGGACTTGAGTGGTGCCAGACTCCTGCATGTTGCCGATGCCAAAGGGCCTGAAGACGATGTTGAATTGGGTAATATGTCCAATTTCTCGATGTTGACGATGCATCGTAACGGCGATTTCATCGCCGCCAATGATTCCGGATTTGAATTCAATTGTACCGTTATCGGCCATGAGTCGATCTGGGCTGTTGGCAGTATTGATCCATCCAACGCTCGCTCGTCATGTGAATTGAACCTCGACCAATTGTCTCCTGGAATGTACGAGGTGCTTCTCTCGGCTTCTCACAATGCGATGCCCGCATCTCTGCGCCTCGAGGTGGTGCGCGGCAATACCGGCTTGAACCAGACCGACCCGGTTCCGGCAATTATTCTCGACCAACATGGCACGGTTACGGTTTCGGCTGATGACTTTGCTACCGATCCGGATGGTCAACCAATCCACTTCCAAAATGCCACTTGGATGGCGGCCGAGGGTGAATATTTCGATTTGACCATCGCTGGTCCAAACATGACCATTGACCATACCAGCATGCCCGAATGGTCTGGCTCAACCCTGCTCGCGGTGACCCTGATAGAGTCGAATACCGAGAATCCCGATACCCTGGACTTGGTGGCTCAGGTGACGGTGGTTGCGGTCGATGACCAAGTCGTATCCCTCGGGCAGATTCCCAGCCAACAGATGTACGAGGATGGCGAGGCCCTGGTTCTCGATGTAGGGCCGTGGTATTACGACCCGGAGGGCGAGCCCTTGGTGGTCTCGGCGAGTTCCAGTGATGAACGCTTGAGCGTGACAATAAATCAGACCAACATCACTTTGCTCAGTGCCTTGGATTGGAATGGCGCGGCGATAGTGATGCTCAATGTCAGCGATGGCACCACTGCAGACCTGAGCCAATCGATACCGGTGCAGATCATCGCCACCGATGATGAACCAAAGTTCAACGCCGCGGCGTGGAACCTGACCTTTGACGAAGATGAAACTGTAATCGTAGTACTGACAGACCTTGCATGGGACCCTGATGGAGAGCAGATGGTCTATATTTTCTCGCCCGATGATTCAATTGGAGAATTCGCTTTACTAATTGAACAAGGGGTGATGACGATACAACCTCCATCCAACTGGAATGGAGAGATGGAACTGGGCTGGTTGAACGCCTCGGATAACTTCACCACAATCGCCCACCGACTGAAGGTGACCATCACTCCGGTGAACGACATTCCCAGTGCCCAGTGGCAACCCGCGACTTGGCAGTCCGAAATGCTGGTAATCGAGTATTCATATCTGGATGCCGACGGTGGGGAAAACCATTCGGTTCGCTATCGAGTCGATGATGCTCAGTGGATTTCTGTAGATTCCATCTGTGGCGGAATCGTGGCCGATATTCGCCAATGCAGTGTGATGTATAATGCCAGTGAGTTGGCGGTCGGTGGCCATACGATTGACCTCGTGGTCGTCGACGGTGTACATGAATTGGAACCGGAGAGACAGATTTTTACAGTTGCCGGCGAACCGTTACCGTCCGGTGAAGACTTTTCCTCAGTGGTCAAGAATCCTTCTACATGGATTGTTATCGTCGGCGTATTATTGGCAATTTTCCTTGCCAAGATGCTATTCACCAGTGGTAAATCTGGAGGATTGGTCGTGGCTGTGCAGAAGGAGACTGTAGAGGAAAAAGTGCTACAGCAGAAGGAAGTCATCGACATCGACGATGATGAATCCGCGTCGTCAGATTCCGAGCCGAGTGGCCTATTGGCGAGAGCACAGCACTTGAAGGGCAAATGAGCACAGCACCTATTGGGCAGTTCATAGCGGGATATTTCCGTGCTTTTTATCCGGAGTGTGTTCTTTCTTGCTACGAAATAGACGCAGGGCTCGACACAGCCGGAGACGTGTTTCTCTCGGCTCTATCACATCATCGAGCCAGCCGTTGCCAGCGGCGACATATGGGTCACCGAACTTGCGTTTATACTCGGCGACCAACTCGGCGCGAACATCTTCTCGCACCTCTTCATCGGCGGCATTTATCTCGCGTCGGTGGATGATATTCACCGCACCTTCAGCTCCCATGACCGCCAGTTCGGCTGTCGGCCAGGCGACGTTGTAATCGGAGCGCAGGTGTTTGCACGACATCGCCAGATATGCTCCACCGTAGGCCTTACGGGTTATCAGCGTCAACTTAGGTACGGTTGCCTCAGCGTAGGCATAGAGCAGTTTTGCACCATGGCGGATGATTCCCCCCCACTCCTGCACCACACCGGGTAGGAATCCCGGCACATCTTCAAGTGTCAGCAAGGGGATGTTGAATGCATCACAGGTGCGGATGAATCGTGCCGCTTTGACCGAGGCATCAATATCTAAGCAACCGGCGAGGACCTTGGGTTGGTTGGCGATTATCCCCACTGAAATCCCATCCATACGTGTGAGGCCAATGACAATATTTTCGGCATATGATTCAAACAATTCCAAGAAGTCCCCATCATCGGCAATCATTTCGATGATATTCACCATGTCGTATGGCCGATTCGGGTTATCCGGGACGATGGTTTCCAAATCCGGAACCGAGCGGTCATATGGGTCACCACTCGGCATTTCAGGAGCGGACGCCATATTGTGGTCGGGGAAATAGGACAATATGTCGGCGGCAATGATCATCGCTTCCTCTTCATCTTCGGCAATCCGGCAGGCAATACCGGAACGAGACGAGTGCAGTTCCGCCCCTCCCAGAGCATCGGCGTCGATTTCTCCGGAGATAACCTCCGGCGTCTCCAGTGGACTGGAGAGGAAGAGTTGACCAGACTCACGGCTGAGAATAGTGAAATCAGCCAAACCCGCGGCCAGAGCGCTCACCCCGACGACGGGCCCGAGAACGATGCTTATCATCGGGATACGGCCACTGCATTGCACCAGATGGTCGAGCAATTCACCGGTACCGCCGAGGGCTGGAATGCCATCGTGAACCCGCTGACCACCGCCATCCCAAATGCCGATTAATGGTACTCGAGAGCGCATCGCCATCTCCACCGCCTTGGCTATCTTCTTGGCGTGCATCTCGCCCATACTACCGCCGTGAACACTGAAATCTTGGGCGAAACAGTAGACCCGTCGGCCATTCACCATGCCGTGACCGGCGACGACCCCATCACCGAGATGTTTGAGTAAGTGTAGGTTATTTTCGGTTGCACGGTGGGTGATGAATGAGTCGATTTCAACAAATGAATCCGCATCGATTAAACATCTTATTCGGTCACGGGCCGTACCTCGCCCACTGGCGCGAATCGCCTCGAGTCGCTTCATTCCGCCGCCGGCCTCTACCTCACTGCGAGCATAGGCGAGGTCGTACAACTTCTCGCTGGTCTCTCCCCCGGTCTCTGAGTTGCCCATACTTCCCTCAAGAGCATGGGGTTCATTGCCCTTAGCCTTCGCTGGTCTGGAGCATCTTCAACTCAGGATACGGTCGGGATTTTCTCCAATCAGGTTTGAATCCAGGTCGGCTGAGAGGTCTCGCCCCTGCGAAAGAGACCAGTGGGTTTTCACCACAACTGCCTCTGGAGTTGAAGTCCCACCTTGCCCCAACAGCCCCAACTCCTGTTGTCTACGGCCTTTGGAATATACGTTCATATTGACCGCGCCATTGATACACTGATTGGCAATTATGATTCGCAGTCCACCGCTGATGGCAGCCGAAATTGCCGCTTCAAGTTCTTCGTTCTCGGGCGCATCACCATTGGCGTTCTCTATCGGCAGATGCCCCAGCCCGGTGCCGTGAATGACCAGTGCTCGGTAGCCGGCATCGGCAACTGAGGTGATGAGGTCACCGTGTAGGTGCGCTCCGGCGAGAAGTTGCGCCACCCGTATTGCACCGTCGTAAGTAGTCGGCTCGCTGCTGGGACTAACCCTCGGCGGGGTGGATTTCAGTGCTGCCTCATATTCGGGCATCAAGGTGTGACTAATTCCATCGCGCGAGACGTGAACGTGTGCCAATACCTCGGCGTTCACGCTCTTGAAGGCGTCGCGCCGACTAGAGTGAAGTTTCCTCGCCGAGCAGCCGGGCAGTACCACAACCGCCCCGTCATCGGCACCGGCGTGCATCATGACCACGGTCGCATCGCCCAAGCCACCATTTGGCGCTGGGCCGTGTGCGGCCCAATGCACCGCGGCGATGAGATTCTCACCGGCGTCACTCGAGCCTCGATCGGATGACCGCTGTGAGCCGGTGAAGACTATTCTACCCGGGGGCCCGCCTCCTTCTCCTGCCCAGCCGAAAGCGAGGGCGGTGGCACTGACGGCCAAAGTGTCGGTACCGTGAGTGACGACCACACCGGCGGCGCCGTCCGCGAAGGCCTCGGCACTTGCGGCCAGCATCGCATTCCAATGCTGTGGGCGAATATCATCTGACCACATATTGCCGAGTTTCACCGCTTCGATTCTGGCGATGACGGCGAGTTCTGGAATCGCCGCAAGTAATTCCTCTGGCTCAAACCTGGCGACGACCGCGCCGGTGGCATAGTCAACCCTTGAGGCGATGGTGCCACCGGTGTGCAGAATCCTCACCAAGGGGAGGTTTGCATCCTGAGAATCCGAGTCCGAGATTTCATCCTCCGAGTCCTGCTGATTGGCTTCGGAGATGAGTTCAACCGAGATAAGTGAAGATTCCGGGTGGCTGATGTTGTAGCCATTCACCAACTTCATCGTCAGATGTTCCGGCGCGGTCGGGGGCAGGAGAATTCCCTGTTCCTCGATTTCCCCAGCCCATGTACGCAATCGCATGCGGACGAGCGAGCCTATCCCAGGCAGACCTGTCATGGTGTCTCCATTACTCACAGGCTCATGAACGCTACGTCATCATTTTGCCTCAGGTTTCGATGAGCGCACGTTTCAAAGAGGGTTGGCGAGTGGACCG
>DARQ01000065.1:23350-27528 GCA_002503395.1 Euryarchaeota archaeon UBA60
TTGCAGAGTCGCGCTGAAAGTCAGCCTCAGCGGTGTCTGAGACATCCGAAGGCCGCGGGTTCGAGTCCCGCTCCCGGCATCATGACTTTGCATTATCATGCGTATAGCGTCATGATGCCATGAACTCAAGACTACTGCATTCTACTGTACTTCGTGTTTCCACCGGGACTTTGTCCTGCAGTCCAGCATTCATCCACCGCTCCCTCAGTAGAATCGCTTCAAGATTGATGGTGAGAGAACCTCACAGGTCGGAATATTGTTCCGTGGGGCAATTGTTGCGAGCGCATACTTCAATTGATACCTACTGTCCGAGCCACCCATGGTCGATATCTCGACTGCCATGACCGCGGCTAGTGCCGAGGGTAGACGGCGAGGTTCCAGAGACCCCGATAAAAAGGGAAAATCGGGGAGAAATCTCGGCATCGAACCCTTCGATCCGGCCAAGTTTGTGGCTAAGGAAAAGGCTGAAACTGCCTCGATGTGGTTGGTGATGGGGTTCGCTCTGTGCGTGGCCTTAATATTTCGATATCTGCTGATGCCCAGACTCGACCCGAGCAGCAATACTGACCTGCTGTGGTTTGGCCCGATGGCACTACTCTTAGTCATCCCCTCGCTTCACCGCCTGGTGATGTCGGAGGCATACCTTGAGCACTATACCAAGGGGACTTGGTTCAAGGCTGGATTCCTGCACACCTTTGCATGGTTGGCATTCACCTTCTTGCTGACCAATCCACCATTGGGAGACATCGGTTCACCAGAGCCTTCCGCGGGCTGGACAGTAGTTGTTGAAGATGGTGCTGATTGGCAGGTGGCGAATGATTCACTGGCGGGGAGAAGTCAAATCGTTTGGTATCTCAATTCATCCGAGGATAAGTTGAGCGGTACTACCTGGTTGATGTTCGCACTGGCTGATAATTCCGACCCCAGTGATGCCGAGATTACCATCATTATCACTCCCGAAGGAGGAGAGGCTGAAACTTTGCTGATTTCAGAGGAGCAGTGGTCACGCATCGACGAGGGCCGTGACTGGGCGCTGGGCAACCGCACCGGTGGCCATGATACGGTATTGAGTGACCATGCGAGCGACCGTTTGATAGCGGTGCCCCTCGGTCATGATTTAGTAGTCGGCGACTATTCGATTTCGGTTGTGGTTACCGAGGATGGCAACCCATGGGAGAATTCCAACCAGTGGACCTGGAAACTTAGTATCACCAACCTCGCTGAAAGTACCGAAAACTGAGCAGCCGCTCGCAGCAATGCTGACAGTAGTCCGAAACAGTGATTTTAGAAATCTCGCTACCATGCAGGTGCGGTGAGTTCTTCGTATTGGCTGGCGAGTCTCTGGCATAATAACTTGGCTTTACGCTGGATTCGTACCTCTTCGCAAGCCGCTTCAATACGTGCGATTCGCCATTTGCTCACAATCGGTGCGAGCGCCGTCCAACAGGCTAGGTCAATGGTGTTCATGGCTACGTTTCTGGTTATTGAAATCAGTTCTTTCATATGCATCCCAGCCAATGCGAACATGACTGCATTATCCTCATTTGAGGTAGGGGCTAAGAAAAAGTGAAAGTGAACCCACGTTGACATTATAACATCACGAAGATAAAGACTCACAGATTCTCGCCGTCATCGCATCTAGTTGCAATTGCTCACCGCCACCCTCGACCAAGCGGAAGTCGACCTCAGCCATCAATTCGGTCAGGTCTAGTTTCGAGGCCTCGGTAAGGAAATCAGCATTGTACATTTCACGGTGTAATTGGTTGATGAAATCGGTACCCGCCAAGCCGAACTTATCGAGCAATCCCCGCAATCGCCGCCGAGCCGCATGAAAACCGTCTTCACGGCATGCCAGCAGGTATTGGTGCAGGGCTTCGGGGGGTGCGGTCGCGGTGGTCTCGTAAATCAGCGCTCGGGTGACATGACCATCGATGGCTGCCGCGACCTGCAACGCGGTCAGCGCTTTTCTCATGTCGCCCAGACTGATAGCGACTATTGCATCGCCGGCATCATCATCGAGTTTGACCTTCTCAATTTCGGCGACATGTCTGACTTGAGCGCCGACATCCTCGTCGGCCAGTGGGCGGAAGCGGAAAACCGCACAGCGAGATTGTATCGGCTCGATGATTTTCGAAGAGTAATTGCAGGAGAGAATAAACCGGCAGGTTTCTGAGTATTGTTCCATTATACGACGCAGAGCTCCCTGTGCGTCATTGGTCAAGGCATCGGCCTCATCGAGAAAGATGATTTTGAAGATCGCTTTTCCGAATGGGCGAGTTCGGGCAAACTGCTTGACTTTGGTGCGGATATTTTCTAATTTCCTCTCATCGCTGGCGTTCATCTCAAGAAGGTTCTGGCGGAACTCATCCCCGTAGATGTCGCGCGTCAATGCCATAGCCGCAGTGGTCTTTCCCGTGCCGGGGGGACCAGCGAACAAAAGGTGGGGAAAGGAACCCTTCTCAGCATATGCGCTCAGGCGTTCGACAATGGCCACCTGACCCTTGATTTGAGCGACCGACCGCGGCCGGTGCTTTTCCACCCACATCTCGTTCATGCGATACGCTCCTCGTCCTCGCCAATGGCCGATGAACTTTCTCATGGAGGCAACTGCTTTAACCGACAAATTTTGGCCTCCCGTAGGGAGGCCGGAAGGAAGTATGATTATCTCTTATTACTTCCCGCAGGAATGTGAGCCCTATGTCTACCTCGACCATCTCCCGCAGCAAACGCAGACAAGCCCTGACTATCGTACTACTATTTTTGTTTGCTGATTTGTTGGTGGCAGACGCAATTCCAAGGTACGAACTGGAATATAACAATTCGATTTCTTATGTTCAGTTGTCCGACAATGCGACCGCCGATTCACAGATATACAGTTTGAACCCAACCACCAATTATGGTAGCGATGTCACAGCAAACATCGGTCCCGATGACGTTGGTGTCGGCGAATCGAAGATGGTGATTTCATTTCCCTTGAATCTCAGCGGCCCGACAGATATTTCCAGCGCCTCGGTCGAACTACTATGTGCGACAGATTTGAGTGCCCAGACATCGACATTTTTCATCAGTGCGCTGAGTAATTCGTTTAACGAGAGCGCAGTGTCGTGGATGAACCGCACCGCCACTCAGTTATGGGCGAGTCCGGGTGCTGATGGAGTTGGCGACCACGGCGATTGGGAACCGCCCAATGTCGAAATGATGAATGGTACTTTCAGTTTCAATGTCACTGCCTTGGTACAGAAGGCGGTTCGAAATGGCAATTCCTCGATCAATTTCCTGCTAGCGGCTTTTGGGGCGCAGTATTCCTGCTCGACGATGGACGAGACATCTGCCTCTGACCGGCCTAAGATTCTGATAACCTATGCCGCAACCGCTCCGGCAGTGGTGGGGACTCTCCTACCAAATTTCATCGCCGACGGCGCGGCCTTGATGACCGGTGATTTCATCCTCAGCGCCAACACCTTGCCTACGATATCCTGGGCCAACCAACTCGGACAGGGCGCAGAAGTCCAACTTTCTCTTTCCGATTCTTTCATGGATACCGGCGATTCGTGGTGGTCGTATTCATCGATGAACAATGGCACCTTCCAATTTTCTGCAACCAATGGCCAGATGACTTTTCCAAGTGAAAATGAATTGAGCAATGGCACGACGATGAACTATCGGATGCGGGCGACTAATTCCGACCAGATTGGTGATTGGGAAACCGGCTATTTCCATCTTCCATCATTACTGATGATTGACAACGGCAATGGCACCGCCTCGGTCAGCATTTTTGCCGAGACTTTGGGATTGACCGAGAATGCCATCAAAGATACCTATTCCGATGATTCGGTTTCGGGTGGTAATCAGAATTTCGGTGCGCAGAGTGAAGTGGTGGTTGGCATGGATACCCCGATGGATGACCAATACGGATACTTTGGAATCAATCCTGCTCTTTGGGGGATGCACAGCAATGCGACAATGCTACAAGCAGATTTTGTATTGGCGCGCAATTCCTACAACAACGATGGCAGAGTCTCATTTCACCGTTTCGATAATAATGATTGGAGCGAGGGAGGACTGACTTCAAACAGTCCGGAGGGCAGTATCGCGTGGAGTGATGGCGGCCGAAACAACAAGGATATAGCCGCGATTCAGACCTTTTGGAGCAATCAGACCGACAGCGAATTCCGCAT
>DARQ01000065.1:27654-36879 GCA_002503395.1 Euryarchaeota archaeon UBA60
CATGTCGCCTCGACCGACATCAATTTCCATTCTACCGAGGCTTCCAGCCAAAGCGACCAACCATATCTTGAGTTGATGTACAAGTGGGGTGATGGTGTTGCTCCCAATTCTGTAGACCTGCTTGCACCCGATGATGGCACCGGTGTGTGGACAGTGAATCAGCATAACCTTTCTGGAAACACCACGCCGTCCCTGGAGTGGAACGGAAGTGATGCTAATACCGAGGGTTATGAAATGATATGGCAGTTATCATCAGGTCCAGAATTCCGCAATATCACCGCGTCTGTCAACACCATAGATGATTCCGACTTCGCTCCCAGCGACGGTTTGTTCAATCTATCTTCGTTGACAGTAGGCAATACCTATGCTTGGAGGATGCAACATATCGCTAGCGACGGACATCGCGGTCCATGGTCTTCTAGCACTTTCTTCATTCCGGGAATCACCTCTAACTGGCTGGGTGGAGATAGTTATGAATTACGTTTGAGTTTGGGAAATTCGTCTTCTATCGGCCCGGCGATGCCGAATTGTCAGGATACCTACATCGACAGTGGTTCGCCGAACAGTACCTATGGCTCCGAAGGTGAAATCCAAGTGTCCTATAACTCATTTTCCGAGGCATCCATCCTTTTTGGCTGTGATATTTCTTCGCATTTTCTCCCGGATGGTTATGCCGTCTCCTATGCCAATCTTAGAATGAAATTGTCCTATGTTTCGGGTAATCCGGTGGTGGGTGCATGGGATAATTCACAGAGCAACTGGGATGCAGATAGTGCAACTTGGAATACCTATGACGGGGTGAATAACTGGAGCCAGAGCGGTGCCAAGGGAAGTGAGCGAGGTTCCTTGCTATCAAGCACCACCATCACCTCTGCGGTCTCTTCGGGAGATTGGGTGTCATGGAACGTCACCCTCGGAACTCAAGACGCGATGCGAAACGATGGTTCACTTGATTTCATTGTCGGAATGATTGGTGCCGGCACTGGCGGGAGCCGAGAAGCATTGCTCTACAGTAACGAGGAAACGGCAATTTCACGCCCGGAAATAGTACTTGTTTACACTCCGGGTTCTAACGCGATTCCCAATGACCCGGTGCCGATTGCACCGGCAAATGCTTCGTGGTCGATAGAGAGTGGAATTGAGCCTGCTCCAGATGTTCGACCGGTGCTGGAATGGAGTTACGGAAGTGGAGTGAGTGTCGGAGGGTGGTCGATTGAAATAGACACCGTTGACACTTTCGATGGTGCTAACCTCAGCAGTTTCGCTTCGTGGAACGATAACGGCTTCGACACCACCAACCTGACTTACACCCCTCAAGCTGATCTAGCGGAAGGATTCATCTGGTATTGGCGAGTTCGTGCGGTCTCGACCACCAATCAATTGGGCCATTGGTCATCAACCTTTAATTTCCTCTTACCCGACATTATCACTTGGCTTCTCGACGCCAATACCTCGGCGGTGGAATACCATCATCAAGAGGCTCTACCATCTCTGCAGATTCCAGAATTTGAAGATACATGGGTTGCCGATAGTGGCACTTCTTCCTCATCCACTCATGCTACCGATACAGTTCTCAAGGTCGGCACCGAAAGCGATGGCTCAAGAGTATCTGCGCTACTAAGAATACCCTTGAACGCACTTCCGAACCCGGCCAATGCACATGTATCAATGGCGACACTCAACCTCTACCCCGAGTGGGGCTCATCACCAGACCAGCACATTTCCATTCATCCTTCTCTCAAGGCTTGGAACAACAGTGCGAATGGCACCACATACGATGGTGTGAACAACTGGTCTGGGAACGGTGGACTGGGTGCAACCGATAGCGGTCCAATATCCGATGTCCATGCGATAACTCATGCCGCGTGGGCGCAATTCGAGATTACCGAATTGGTGCAGGAAGCAACCCTCGCTGGAAGTACCCATCTCTCCCTGATGATAATCGGTGACGATGCCTCTGGCCTGGTCAGTTTCTCATCGGTGGACGCCAGTTCAAATATGCCCTGGTTGAACATCACCTGGTCGGCAGGTAACGCCTCTTCAGTCACCGTTCATGGTACTCCAAATAGCCCGTTGTCCGGAGCCATACTCTGGGATAATACTTCACATGCTCTACTTCCTGCAGGGTCCCCAACTCTCATCTGGAGTCACCCATCCCCATCATCGGTCGATGATTGGAGGATTTATTTTTGGAATAATGCCTCAAATGAACGCGATGGCTGGACTATTCACGATACTCGCGTCTCGTTATCCGGCTTTGATATCGCTTCATTATCATGGACTCCGTCCAGTGACCAGAATGCGGGAGAGACCTATCGTTGGTTCGTACAACCTATCATCGACGACATTTACGGCCCCAGGTCTTCGCCACTGCATTACCATCTGCCGGCGGCAATGAGCGGCGAGTTGAACTCCACCGATGCGTGGCTAAACGTGGTAGAGGGTGCGATGGTTACCGATATCGCCTATCCAAATGTCATGACCGATACCTGGCTCGACCAGGGTGCTCAAACGGTAAACTATGGTGGTGCTGATAAATTCACCATAGGTGCAAGCCCCTCATCGACTTCGCTGCGTGCAAATGCGGTGCTAGAAGTCGATGTCTCGAGTCTTCCGATTCCTGGTCCATATGACGTTGTTGATGCAAAACTCAAACTTTATCGAAACGGTGGTCAAAACTCGGTTACCATGGTTAGTGTTTGCGACCTTTATGTGCCATTCGACGAATCAAATACAACTTGGAATCAGGCCTCAAATACAACCTCTTGGCAGGTCGGAGGCGCCGGTGGTAGCCTCGATGCAAGCGTACCCATCGACGTAGTGGATATCACCGGTGGTGGTTGGTTCACATGGGATATCACCCAATTGGTACAGGCTGCACTGGTTCGTGGTGATGAGACCGTGCGCTTGTTGATTCGAGCCGAAGGTGCTGGTGTGAACTCGTATCACACTTTTGCCAGCAGTGAGAATATCGACGTCAGTATCAGGCCACAACTCAATTTGACCATTCGCTCAACCTCTCCGTGGTTGCCTCCGGCAGCGTCCGGTCTAGACCCATTGACCGGTCAGACGATGTGGAACATGTCGGCAGTACTGCCTTCACCGATGGAGGAAATAGCATTCACTTGGAATTCTGTAGAAACCAATGTGAGCGGGTGGCATTTTCAGGGGACCAATGAACCACGTTTCCTTAGTCTGGAAGCAGATGCGTGGTCAAATAATTCGAACACTTGGGAAAATGGTACATTCAATGTATCTTCTTCCAGTAAGTCATTCACCATCAGTACTGATGACATGAGTATAGACCAATGGCTCTATTGGCGAGTGCGTTCAGTCCAGGATTATCGGATCAGCAACTGGTCATCCATCAACAACTTCAGAATGCCGGACTATGAGGGTGAAGACGATGGCACAGGAAACCTGACCTTGAATCTAAACCGTGGTAATATATTCGCCAATACTTCGATTCTTCCTTCGGTCCCCGATAACACGATTGATTCCACCAGTGCAAATACCAATCTGGGAAGCGCGATAACGCTATCTCTTGGCATCGGTTCGACCGGCGGCGGTGAATCGAGGATTCTTATCGAATTCGACCTCAATGAAATACCATTCCCGGCAAATATGACGCCGACTTCGACACTTTTATCGATGTATCGAGCCGGAATTTCCGGCGGCCAGTCCCTCACCGTAGCCGCATATCCCTGTGCTTCATTCTCTGAAAGCGGCTCAACGTGGAATAATGCCCCGACCTGTTCAACAACCGAGATTACCCGCACCACCTTGGGAACCGTACCGCCGACTGGATATGTGGAATGGGATATCACATCTCTGGCGCAGTCAAATATCGCCGCAGGGAACCGCACCCTGACAATAATGCTCGCGGTGGTGGGAACGCCCAGTGCAACCCACATGTTCCGCTCTAGCGAATACACCGATAGCGAACAGAGACCGAGCCTTGTTTTCGAATATGTCGACAATTCTGCCGGAGTGATTCCGCCGGCGCAACCAACTTTGCTGTACCCTGCCGATGGCGAGGTGATCTACGACGATAGCGATTGGGTTCTCCAACCCTCGGCGCAGCCAACCCTGCAATGGAATGCGGTCACCAATGCTACTGATTACATATTGACCCTTGCCAACTCGTCATCACAGACCAAGTATCGCTCTTGGGAAGATGCCGGATTCAATGGCGTCAACTATACTCCAACATTAGCTTTGGCCGCTGGAGAGTCTTACGAATGGTGGGTACAAGCCATCAATGGTAGCATTCCCGGTCCCTCCAGCAGTCGCTGGAATTTCGCCATCGGCAATCCGATAAACAATACCTACAACTTTGACAATACCTACACCTATCAAATCCGCCATGGCGAGGAGGTCCCTTCTATCGGTCATGCCAACATGGTCGATTCGGTAATCGATGCTGGGAATGCTGATTCTGCCATTGAAGATAGCGATCTTATGGTTGGCACCGACTCTAATGGCGATGAAAAGCGCAGTATCATCGTTCTTGACCCGTCGCAAATCCCTCTGCCGACAACCGCTCAGATTCACTCGGCGAGTATCGGGCTATACGTTGAAAATACGATAATGAATGCAGGTGTCGCCTCGTCCTGGGTCACTATTTCAGCCCACCCACTATTGACGGGTGGGTACACCTCTCTCGGCACCACTTGGAATGAAGTCTCCAATGGCAATCCATGGGGTGCTCCGGGAATGCAGGCCGGAGTCGACTACGGCGCCGCCACCGGTAATATCACAATAATGGCTTCAGTCGTCTTTGAGGGATGGGTATGGATCGACCTCTCGCACAGTGGATTAGACTTAACCAGCGCTCACGAATTTGTTCTCATCGCCACCGGACCGGCATACCTCGACATCTCGCATTCACAGGACACCAATATTTCTCGCCGTCCGATAATTTTGGTCAATTACACCCATGTCGACCAGGTGACGATTTCGCCGGGAAGTGGAGCATCAACCGATGCCGACAACACGATTCAGTACACCTACTCGATGTACGACCCCAATGGCTCGCTGGTTTCAGGTGCGGTTGAGTGGTCTTCTACTTCAGGCTCGATTAACAGTAACGGATTGTTCACACCAGATATTTCCGGAAATTGGATGGTCAAGGCCTGCTTCGGTCTGGTCTGTGATACTGTAACCGTCACCGTGACTCCTGGGGCTCCGGTTACATGGAACAGCATTTTTGTTACGGATAGTGGCAGTCTGACAATTGATGCCGATCAAGGCGTCTTTTTTGAAGTCACAGTTTACGACCAGCATGCCAATATCGTTCAAGGTGAGGTAGTGACATCATCGGTGACGAATGGTACACTGACCGATCAATCGACGAGTGATACCCACGCTTGGCGTTGGGATGCATGGGCAGTGGGTACCGCCCAGATCATTGAGATCAATTGGGGTACTCAAACCCAATATAAAATATTCAACGTCATCCCCGGCTCGCCGGTGTCTATAACTATCGGAAATTGCGGTGATGACGACCTCTACGTACCGGCTGGGACCACATGTTCATTCACTTGGGTGGTAGTGGATTCCAAGGGAAATGATGTCAATAAATCTGTCTTGGGATTGGTGACTTGGGATGCCGAATCACCAGGGGGCAACATCACCGCCGGAAATTTCACTGCTGACATCATCGGCACTTGGCAGGTTAATCTGACCAGCGCATTTGGTTTGGATGCCAACACCACGGTAATAGTGGTTTATGGTACCATTGCTTATCTCGAGATTAATGCAAGTGCCACAACTATTACCGCTGACGACCTGATTTGGCTGAATACCACCAGAGTCGACGTTAGAGGAAATAGAATGGTAGTTGACCTACCAGCTGATAATTGGACAGTGTCGAATGGTTGGTTGACTCCCGGTACCGGGGGCTCACCTGCGATATGGGAACCGGAGACGGTAGGCTCAAAGATAATTCGCGGCAGCTATAATGACTCCCAAACTGAGGTCATCATCGCGGTTTCACACGGCGAGATTACATTGATGGAAATTGATCTCACAGCTCCTACCAACCTGACCGCCGACGAGCAGAGTATGCTCAAATCATATGGCGTCGATAGCAAAGGTAACCGATGGTCGGTAGAAGTCAATTGGATGATTTCTCAAGATGCTATGAACAACAATGATTGGCTGTATGGATACGATGTCAACGATGCTGCCTCAACGGTGATATTCAAACCGACTTTCACCGGACTTTACACAGTTCAGGCGATTTACACTGAGTCCGGCTCAGCTCTGAACTTCATCGTCTCAACCAATTTCACAATCACCCATGGTCAATTGAGTGAAATTTCATTCACCTCTCCGAGCGATTGCAATACCGGTTCGGCGGCCAATCCACATTGGACCAGTGATTGTGTTTGGGAAATGGATACCGATGAGGACATTCCATTCACGCTAGAGTTGGTCGACCTCAATGACAACCCTATCGCCGATGATATCCTTGTGTGGACGATGAATGGTGAGGATATTACAGCAACAATGTTCACCGACGATTTCGTTTGGAGCGGCGTCCGCGATGAGGGATTATATGTAATCCGTGCTTCAAGTGGTTCATTCTATGATGAGATTACCGTGAATATCAGTCATGGTCGAGCTCTTGTTGTTGCGCACGAAGCCAGCGCTAATAGTGTCGAGGCCGGTCAAAAGCTAACCGTGCGGATGACAGGGACCGATGTTGCTGGCAACACCTTTTCTCAAGATGTTTCATGGGCGCACCCAACTGAAACATTGGTAAAGACCGGGATTGGAACTTATTCTTACACTGCAGCCAAGGAAGGGGAGTACGACCTTGCCTACGAATTACCAGGAGCCCAAGGAGGATCCTGGTCGATTACAGTTGCGCATTCAGCACTTTCAGAAATCATCATCGTTATCGATACCACCGCGGTTGAACAGCAGGAAACCGTGACCATCTCATTGACTGCATTCGATGATTATGGTAATCCGGTGGCGGTACCAATCGGAAGTGCTCTCGCGGTCGAAGCCACCGGGCGAGGCGAAGTCACCGAGGTCAATTCTACTACCTTTGCGATTAAGACATTGGATGAGGGAGAGCAGACGATTTCCGTCTCCACCGTAATCTCGGGGCAGATAGTCAGCAATTCAGTGACCTACAACGTCTCTGGAACGATTCCAGGTTTCTTCGCTTCCGGTGGTCCACTTTACTATGTCGCTGGTGGACTCGGTGCATTTGTAATAGTCGTTCTCCTGGTCTTGGTAATCGTTCTATTCCGACGTAGTACCGAAGGATATGACGAGGAAGAATGGGACGAAGATGACGAAGAGGATGGAGAGGTCCGAAAGAGCGATCCGGAAATTCCGGAACTTGAATCTGCACCCGAGTCTACTCAATCTGCCGATGGTGACGATAGTTATCGAGTCGATGACGACGGCACTGAATGGTGGGAAGATGAACATGGTATCTGGTGGTTCAAGGAGCCCGGGGATGAAGATTGGCGGGAGTGGACAGAGTAATTTCTCACTCTAGTCTTACCCATCTCCACCCACATTCCCACCTTCATCATGAATGACATACACCACTCCGAAACATCATTTCCCACAGGATTTTCCCCTCTCTAGAGGGGAACTTTACTGCGCTGACTTCATTTGCATTGCCACAAGTCGCGTCTGGGGAGAGAGGTGATGAGGTCGAGTAATATGGTTGGTCGCAAGCCTCTGTTGCTTTGCATCATCATGCTTTTCGCCTTGGCATCCCCATTTATCGCCAATGTATCCGCAGGCCCGGTGACCCGGGTCGAAATTGACCAGACTCCACCGCTTAGCATCGATGCAGATAGCCAGATGCAGTTTTCTGTCACCCTATATGATGCATCGAATAGTACCGTCTCGGGCACAATTGAATGGAGTTCGACCAATGGCACCATTGATGGTGCCGGTTTATTCACCCCTTGGACGGTGGGAAACATCACCATCACCGCTAACTCGGGAGGTGTTTCGGAGTTTGTCAACATCACTGTCGAGCCTGGTTGGCCGGCAACACTTTCCCTGCTCAGTAATATCAGTGAAGTGGGTATGGATTCAAGCGTTCAATTAACCGCCAAACTGCTCGACGCGAGAGCAAACGAGGTTTTTGGACACAACTTGCTCTGGTCGCCCTCGCAAGGGCTGGTGAATGAGACCGGAGTATGGACTCCGGCACAGGTCGGTAACGCGAGCATTGAAGTGCATTGGGGTGAACTTTCGGCTACCATGATACTGACCGTCATACCCGGAGAAGCCACAGTTCTAATTCTGCCAAGTGCTCTGTACGTGCGTTCCGGTCAATCAATTTCGATAACACCTGAACTTCGGGATTCGTTTGGAAACATCCTCTCGCCCGATGCCGCCGGTACCCTGCAGTGGGATGCCGAATCAGGAACTATCTCCACTGCCGGCGTATTCACCGGTAGTGCGGTCGGAAGTTGGGATATATCGTGTACGACATCGACGGGGCTTTCGGCGATAACCCAGGTGGAAGTGATTTCCGCGGTTATCGATAGCATTGAAATGTTTGCCGAGGAGCGTGCCTTCCGCGCCGATGAAGCGATAGAAATCAAAGTGCTACGAACCGATATCTATGGCAATATCGAGGAAGTCATCGTCCCCTTGGTCAATTGGACCTATCAGACAGGCTCCCTTCGACTGGGAGAGAATGCGACCGAGTGGCTACCCAATGAGGTGGGTAATTGGAGCCTTTCCGTCTCCACCGAGGGCCAGAGCGCGTCGATTACTATCGAGATCATCCATGGCTACGCCAGCGAATTACTGTTGGTTGCCGAGATCCAGCGCGTCAGCGCTGACGACGACGTTGTGATTCATATGCAGGCTCGCGATATTCGCAATAACCGATGGGTTGTAACCGGGTTGTGGGAAACCGAAGCATCGGCTGCTGATGAATGGCTATCTTCATTTGGAACCTGGGCTAGTTTTGAGGCTACCACCAGTGGCGAATGGATAATCACCGGAAGTTGGTTCGACGACGTACAGCAGATGCTTTTCTCGGCTGAGTTGACCTTCGATGTCTTTGCCGGGGAATTGGCTTTGATCCAATTGCAGGGTGGAAGTGCAGTGATTTCGACCGATGAAGTCATTGATTTGTCACCACTATTGTTCGATGCTGATGGGAATGACGTCGGTACTGTCTTGTTGAATTGGACTGTCGATGGAGATGACCGCACTACCGATTTCCGC
>DARQ01000065.1:36940-37220 GCA_002503395.1 Euryarchaeota archaeon UBA60
CTGCACGAGATTCGCGCCCAAGCGGATTCGGCTTATGCCAGCATCATTGTGGAGGTTACACCAGGCCGAGCGAGAACCTTGACTCTTGATGTGGCAAATAATCTGAGTATCGTATCAGGAGGTCAAGGTGAGATTACCTTCACTGTCTATGGTCGCGACCTATCCGATAATTCATTCATGGTCGATGACTTGACATGGATAATCCCCGATGGCGCCGGGAGCATCAGGGCTGGCACTGATAGTGGCGAATGGATTATCACCGGTCATAGTACCGGTGATT
>DARQ01000065.1:37425-37616 GCA_002503395.1 Euryarchaeota archaeon UBA60
GATTCGTACAACAATTCCCTTACCATCCCACCTTCTGAAATGATGGTGTCCTCGACCGCCGGCCCTGCCACCTTCGTCAATCACGGCAGTTGGAAGATATTGATGGAGACCGGCGGTACCGACCATGCTGTTACAGTCCGCTATGGTGATATCACAGTGCAGAAATTCTTCGATGTTCAAGGGGCCTTACT
>DARQ01000065.1:37632-37787 GCA_002503395.1 Euryarchaeota archaeon UBA60
ATGCGGCGAACCCGCGCTGAAGATTTTTCTCAGGTGGAAAAATCAGATTCCAAAGTCGTTGCAATTTCTCAACCACCGGAAGCGGCCTCGCCGCTCGCTCAACCTGACCCATGGACTCCTTCCTCCCAAGCAACCCTGGCCACCGAACCAGCCCA
>DARQ01000065.1:37886-45965 GCA_002503395.1 Euryarchaeota archaeon UBA60
GTACAGGGTCAATCGGGATGGTATTACGATACCTCAGGGGAGTTGACACATTGGGAAGTTGATGCCGAGGGTCGATGGAACCGTCTTTGATGAGGTGCCATTATGCGCAGAATCGTCCCCCTCATCGCTACCTTACTCTTGCTTTGGTCACAGTCAATCCTTCTGTCATCGATTCATTCCCCCTCGAGCGAGTCGCGATCCAGCCACACCCTCAACCTAAAGTCGAGCACAAATCCGAGTTTCGCTCTTCCCGGATGCCCAGAAGACCTGAACGCGGCTTCGATAGAGATTACCCACCCCGGTTCTGGCTCGGTTCCCGCCGACCAACATCTGCAACTGAACGCCGAGGTAAAGGATGGTAGCGGGCAAACCATAGGGGTCTTCCCCAATTGGGGGGTGACAAATGGTTCAATCAGTTCCCAGGGGCTTTTTTCACCGCATGCAACCGGTCAAGTAACTGTGTGGGCCTGCATCGGGGATGTCAATCAATCAACGACGCTGACCGTACTTCAAGGCGTCACAATCGCCGCCGAATTACAACTTTCCTCATACATTATCAGCGCTGATGATGTGGTTCAATTATTGCCGATGAAAATAGACTCCAAGGGAAATCGTGCTCCCGCCTTTACCCCGACCGATAATTACACCATTCCCGTCGGCAGTGATATCTCATCTGGTGGTGTCTTGAATTGGATTCCTGGTCCGGTCGGAAATCACACGATTTCTGCAAATATCTTGGGCTATGAGGTCAGCGTGGTCATCACCGTTGGCCATGGAGTGCCGGTAGATATCATCATCAACACCGCGATGCTAACCATCAATGCCGATCAAACCCTGGATTTATCACTTTCAGTGCTAGATATGCGCGGTAATTCACAACCGATAATCGGTGTTTGGAATTCCGAAAATAATTCTTCGCTACCACTGGTGGAAACCCTTATTGGCGCCCAGATTGAGGGGAACGAGGTTGGAACATGGCGAATCCATGCCAATTATTCCAGCGCTGAAACCGGGGGTGAAACATGGAGTGATTACATCGATATCACCGTGGTTGCAGGGTCACTCACGGCAACCATCATCGACGGTTTTATCATCTCCAGAGGTGGCCAAGGAAGTGATTTAGGGCAGTTGAATGGTACCTTTCAACTCACCACTGATGACCAACTTGTGTTATCGCCAAGACTTGAGGATGCGGATGGAAATCCGGTTGATGGCGGAGGACTTTCCTGGAAGCTTGAGGCCGACCATTTATCCTTCCCTGAATCCTCGACGAACAATTCATTCACATTCATACCCGATCGGATTGGAAATCATATCATCACATTGACCCCAGAGGGGGGAGTCCCCGAAAGGTTGACCTTGGAGGTAGGTCATGGGGTTGCGCTAGAGTTGGAGGTATATTCCGGCAGCAGTGAGAATCTGGTCGTAGCGGTTGGTCAAAATCTGAGTTTCGAAGTTCTCGGGGTTGACGGAGACGGTAATAAATTCCCATTGGATGTAGAGTGGTTCATCCCCGAACATACCGGAAATATCAGCAATGGTACGCAGGGAGTTGGAAATTACGTCTTCACCACCGCCCAAGATACTCCCATTCGCCTCCACACCCTCACCGCGCAAACCCCACTTGGGCAACACGATATCATCATCGAGGTCCGGCTCGGTCAGTTGCACCATCTGATGATTGAGTTTTCCCCCGCGATCGGAGTACAGGGGGATGAATTACGAGTATTGGTCACCGGTCGGGATACCAATGGTAATGAAGTACCAATCTCCGGCGATGAGGTTAATCTGACCTCTTCAGCTGGCCGAGTGCGCTACCATGAAGGCTATCACTACATTGAATTGCAAGAAGAAGGCGCTCAACACCAGATCACAGCGGAATATGATGACCTACCGCCAGAGATTGTATTCGTCGATATCGAGCCAACGATTTTCGGCGGGCTCCTAGGCTCATCCGAGACCGTGATAATCGGCGGAATCTCCATACTTTCTGTATTATTATTGGCCGTGGCGATGGCGGTATATCGGCTCGCCGGTAAACGGAGAAAGAGTGATGAGGAATTAATTGCCGAAATGAAATCCGCCTCCTCGGAAACTCTCCCGGACGAGGTTTCTGAGGGGGGGGACACACCTGAGCCGAGCATGCCGGCGCCAATGCCGGTGCTGATGCCCAGCGGAGATATGCCTCCACCTGCGCCTACATCGCTGTTTCAGGGCCTTGCTCACAACCTCGCTCCTTCTCCGGCCATGCCGCCCGGATTAGCAATTCCACCTGGCCTGGCATTGCCGGCACAACCACTGCCATTACCACCCCCGCTGGCGGCACCACTCACCCAGCCCCGGGCTATTCCGCAAGGAATTCTACTAGCTGGCAAATCGCCGGAGAGAATTGAGCCATTCTCCCAGACAATTGACGAACAAACGACACCGATTGACCTAGCAGAATCCCTTTCAACCCTCTCGCCTGCAGTTGCAGTTGAAGAACCGATCGAGGAGTTAACTGATGTGCCGACCGAGGAGCCAACCGACGTGCCAACCGATGCGTACGCAATAGCCGGGGAGCCCGCCGAAGTGGACGTTGATGTGGCTGACTCTGTGCTCAAGGATGTCGTTAGGGAAGTTGCCAGGGTGGTGGATTATGAACTACCTGAACTGCCAGACTTGCCCGACTTGCCCGACCCTTTCCCGGCACCATTGCTGGAGGAGGACCTCGGATGGGGTGAGGATGACCCATTCGGAGAGTGGGGTAGCGGAGTTGCCAATTCCCGTGCGCTCGGGCTTATCGACACCTACAATGGCCCGATGATTCCTTCCACAGGGACCTTATTGGTTCCTGAATCGACCACCGAGAGGGGTCAGGCAGGGTGGTATCGGATGCCCGATGGCACCAGAGTACTATGGGAGCCAACCAGCGCGAAGGACACGAAGGCCGAACATCGTAGCGATACCTAGTGGCCTTCGACTTCGTGGCTTCCGCTATCATATTCATTTACTAATTGCATACACTGCTTACTAAGCAAAACATTACCTAATAGTCATCGCTCAGCGAGGAATATGGATGTCTTGTAGATGAGTGTCGCTGGAATCGAAACATTTGATTTTCAGCCTCTGATGCTGGTACTGCTGGTCGCCTTTCTGGTCCCAATCGTCATCAAGAGGAGCAACAAAGTTGCGATACCTATTGTGGTTGGGGAAATTATCGCCGGCATGGTGCTGGGCCCAAGTGGCCTGGGATGGGTCGAACTGGATGGCGAGGTCATTCTTTTCCTGCGTGATTTCGGACTAGCATACCTGATGTTCATCGCCGGTATGGAAATCGACTTCAACATGATTGCAAAAATCGCTCGTGATTCCACCAATAAAGCAGGCTCCAGCATTCTCAAGAATCCAATTGTCATCGGGCCAATATCATTCATCCTGACCTTGGTGATGTCGGCATTATTCGCCATCGCACTGCTGAGCGTCGGAATAATAACCAGCGGTTGGATGATGGTGGCGCTGATTCTCTCGACCACTTCTCTCGGCGTGGTCTTACCGGTACTGAAGGAAAGAAATCTTAACAATACAAAATTAGGACAAACCATTATGCTGACGGCATTACTTGCAGATTTCATCACCATGTTTCTGATTTCAATCTATGCGACGTATCTCGACAATGGTAGTTTCAGCATCGAGATATTGTTGATTTTCGGGCTCTTCATCGCTTTTGCCTTCCTATATCGCACCGGGCTGATTCTAGGACGAATTACCCGCATCAAGAAATTGCTGGATGACCTATCGCATTCGACTGCACAGATAAAACTCCGTGCCAGCCTGGTGCTGTTGGTTGCCTTTATCGTCCTGGCTGAGTTGCTCAACTCCGAGATGATTCTCGGCGCCTTCATCGCCGGAATAATCGTCTCACTCGTCACCACCTCACAAGACCGTCGAGTCGAGCGTGAACTGGAGGCTTTCGGATTCTCTTTCTTCATCCCCATCTTCTTTGTCCTGGTCGGAGTTGGCTTCAATCTTGGTGAATTGATGAAGTCTACAGAAGCGATGTTATTGGTACCCATTCTCCTCCTCATTGCCTTTGCTGTGAAATTCATTCCAACTCTCATCTTCCGCTTCGCCTTCAGTTGGCGAGAGACCTTGGCCGCAGGTTCGTTGCTCTCGGCCCGACTATCACTGATCATCGCCGCCTCACTCATCGCCCTTGAGAGAGGAATCGTCAACGATTCTACCAATTCAGCCATCATCCTGGTGGCAGTGATAAGTGTCACCATCTCTCCGCTGTTATTCACAGCAATTATTCGCAAGCCGAAATATGTTTTGACCACTTCTGAGATTGGCGAATTGGCGTTGAAAAAATTGCTCAGTGCCATCGACCACCTCGACATTTCCTTCACCCGGGGGGAACTCAAAGCATTGTTCAGTCGCTTTGATGCCGACGGCGGCGGGATGCTCGATATCGAGGAATTCATCGCCGCATTCGAAGGCGACCACTCGGCCGAGGAACTGGAACCACTTTGAGAGCCGACTTTCCGACCTTGCTCACGCACTTATTCACCCCTTCATCTCCTCTTCTCGCCGGGCGAGAGGTTGAAACCCATTGTACCCCTCGCCGTGGTTGGGAGCGATATGTCGATTCATACCCAAGCGCGTAAGGTCACCACTCAGACCTTGCAGGAGATGAAGCATGCCGGCGAGAAGATCACCATGCTCACAGCCTATGATTACTCACTGGCGAAACTGGTTGACCGCTCCGGCGTCGATATCATTCTGGTCGGTGATTCAGCTGCCAATGTCATGGCTGGTCACGACACCACCGTACCGATAACTCTCGACCACATGATCTACCATGCACAATGTGTGCAAAAAGCGGTAGACAGAGCCCTTATTGTCGTCGATATGCCATTCGGCACCTACCAAGGTAATTCTCGTACTGCTCTCGATTCAGCCATTCGTATAATGAAGGAAGCCGCTGGTCATGCGGTCAAATTAGAAGGCGGTTCTGAGGTTGTTGAATCGATTGAGCGAATCTTGACCGCGGGAATTCCGGTGATGGGACATCTCGGCCTGACACCGCAGTCGATTTACAAATTCGGCACCTATACCGTGCGCGCCAAGGAAGATGAAGAGGCGCAGAAACTGATTACCGATGCGAAACTGCTCGAAGCAGCAGGATGTTTCGCCATCGTATTGGAAAAGATTCCCTCGGGCCTAGCCAAGCAGGTCAGCGAATCGGTCGAGATTCCAACCATAGGCATCGGTGCCGGAGGTGATTGTGATGGGCAGGTCCTGGTACTGCACGACATGCTCGGCATCACCACCGATTTCAGTCCACGATTCCTGCGCCGTTACCTGAATCTCGAAGAGCAGATAGAGGGTGCGGTGAAACAGTTCTGCGAAGATGTCAGGGCGAAGGATTTCCCCAACCAAGACGAATCCTATTGACCTTTAATCACCTTAGCGAAAGCCGAGCCTGTATTCGAATGACAGTGGCTTTCGCTGTTAAGCAAGGGCGATGACCTTCATTTCCACCGCAATAGGTGTGGGTAGAGCAGTGATTGCCAGGGTTGTCCGAGTAGCACCGATGGCACTGAAATATTCTCCATAGACTTCGTTATAGCCGGCAAAATCACGCTCCATATCAATCAGGAATACGGTGATGTCCTGTACTTTGTCGAGTGAAGAGCCAGCCGCCTCCAGAATCGTTTTGACATTCTCGATACAGGCTCGGGTCTGAGCCTCGATATCGTAGTCCTGTGTTTGGCCCGAACCATTCTTTGTCGCTCCCCCGGGTATTTCGTCGCTTCCAGCCTGGCGTGGCCCGACTCCTGAGAGATATAACAGGTCACCGACCTTGCGGGCATGTGGATAGGCCCCGACCGGTTTTGGGGCTGAATCTGTGTTTATCGCCCCCGTACCCTCAGCCTTGCCAGCGCCCACGTCCTCGTCAGCGCTGGATTGACCGGAGCCATGGTCTTCCGATTCAGGATTTTCCTGTTCTATGGCCTGTGCCGGCCCATCGCGGTCGAGAACATCCCTGTCTCCTGAGTAGTATTCGACATCGTCCTCGTCGTATTCCTTGTCCCCTGCGCGGTTGGGGTCAGGAAGAAGATGGACAACCGCGCCGCCGGCACCGTGCAATGCCTCGTAGGCGAGGACCTCTCCGATGAGGTTGTTATTCTGCCCATTCACTCCCGAAAGGAACCACATCGGCTTGAACGAGACTACTTTTTGCACTCTCACCTGAGTGTGAATCTGGCGCGACAGTTGGGCCACATCTTCGAGCCGTCCTTGGCCGAGGAACTCGAGAATCTTGCGATTCCATTCGTCATCTTTGAGCGAGTGAATCCGGTCGTCATTCGCTAGAATAGGTTCAGTGAACATTCGGTTGGACAGACTCATCGCACCGATTACCGCCACTTTACGCCCGGTCTTCTCAATCGCATCCAGGCACGACTTTGCCAGAACGATGGTCTCAGCACGGTTGGAGTAGACATTGCTGGAGACGATGCTGACCGGGATGCGATTGTCAGGATTTAGCAGGCTGACGGCGACCACAGAGCCGACATCGATTGGGAATCCATGGTAGTTCACCGTGCGACTGGTAAGCCCTCTTGCCTTATTGGCCGAGTTCCATGCATCTGCCAATTCTACATCGACCTCAAAATCATATGGCATCGAACCGAGGTCGTGGAAATCGTCATCGACCAGAGTCCATTTCGGATTCGGGTCGTTAATCAGTTGATGGCCGATGATGCTCGGCCAGGTGGTAGAATAGATGACCAGTGTCTCAGCACCACTGGCGATGATGCGTTGGCGCAATTCCTCATAGGCGGAGGCCAAGTTCTGCCAACCTTCATTTTGCTCTGCTGCAAGCAATGGATGGGGATGTACCGGGACCACAGCCGACATCACCACCTCGCCGCTCATTCGCTGTCCTCCTGAGCATAACAGGGCCATTCAATAATCGCATTACCAGTTCCGATGATTGTTCCATAACCGTGTACGATGGCCTCGTATTCCGGATAATCCAGTGCCGCGAGCAGCCAGGTCAGAGATCCAGAATCGGTCTCACTGGCCGCCTGTTCGGTGAACTCCGGCATCATGTCATGCGCTTCTCTGGTGCGACCACTACGTAGCAACTCAATCATTTTCATATCCCACAGATAGAGGTGGTGGCTGGTGATGTGTTCCTTGCTCATGTCCTCTGGAACCTCGGATTCGCTGACGAAGTGTCGATGTGATAGCGAGTTGCTGGCCAGCACCACGGCCCGCTTGCCCGATTTCTCTATCGCCCGTGCGGTCGCTCTACCCAGTTGTGCGGTCATCTCCTGCATCACTTCGACCGAATAATATTGGCGGGCGCGATTACTGCTGATACAGACGATTGGCTTATCCCACTGCGGTCGGGTCAGGTGGCACGAGGTGATGGTGCCATAATCGACGCGAAAATCAGGATTCTCCATCATCTTCACCGCCAGGCCATCGGCGGCGGCTTCGTCATGAATCAACCGCGCCAGTTCGACATCGACATCGATGTCGTAATGGTAGCGAAACAGATTGGGGAAAACCGGGTCGACCGAGAGGGATTTGAATTTCTCCAAGCCGAGGAAATGGGTGCCGACATAGGTCTGCCAGTGCGGTGAGAGAATCACTATCACATCGTAATCCAATTTGTCTAGATTCGCCCGCATCCGCTCGTAGGCCCAGCGCAGGTTCTCCCAGCCGCATTCGGATACCGGTTCGTTCTGCTGTGGATTCTCGGCATATACTAGGTGAGGAGGATGAGGCGCCAGCGCCGCGGCGACGATTTTTCCCCCACCCATGTGAATCACTCCCTCGAGCGGGTCACCCCGCTTGAGTCTGCCCCTCGCTCATCTTTCGGTCGAAGCACTGAAAATAGCCCTATCTATCAGCACCATCCATGGAGGAGGTCGCAGATCCGTCACAGGACACCGAGGAGCGTGCCGCGGCCAGTGCATCATCGATTGAGAAGTTCGGCCAGGTCATACTCCCAGCGCTGTTGGGCGGGTTGTTAGGTGCGCTAGCCCAATTCTCGATAATGCGGGGATATGTCACCACCCCGCT
>DARQ01000065.1:46172-47872 GCA_002503395.1 Euryarchaeota archaeon UBA60
CTCCCGGTGGTGGTATTGCTATGGTTCTACGCTTCGATGTCGTGGTCACAACATGAACTTCCCGACTTCCGCTTGGGCTTCTGGGCTGGACTGGGTTGTGTGGTCGGTACCCTTTCGGGCTCAATTGCCATGGTGATGCTCTAGCCTGATCAGGCCGGCGGCTCGATGAGATTACCCATCAGTTCATCGAGTGCATCATCGATTGAATCGTATTCCAGAATCGCCTGCCGAGCCCACGGGTCGTGCACCAGAACACTGGCGATTCGCCACAGCGCTCCGGCATCGGCCTCGGCCACAGTGGCCTGTTGGGCTCCGGACCAGTCTTCGAGAATATCTTCGCTCAAGCCGATTCCCTTGCCCATCGCATCGAGGAATAACTCCCACATTTCGAGAAGGCTCTTCTGCCGCTCAGGACTCAATTCCCCACTCAACTCGGGGAGTAATTCGACATCGGCGCGAATGTACAATTTCCCCTCAGTGCGTTCCTCTGGTGAGACCTCATCGGGGATGCTGGCCAGCAGTTCATGCAGGTCGGGCTGGAATTGTGGGTCGGCATCAGCGTCTCGCTCAAGCAGGGGTTCGATGATATCGATGATTTTGAAGCGGCGTTGTCCCTGTAATTCGATGAAGTGGTTCGCCCCTTGTTCCTCGTGATGGGTGATGCGTGTCATGGTGCCGACCAGATGCGGTCCTGGCCATCCCGATACCGGGTTGAAGGGGTCGATTAAGCAGATTCCGAAAGGCTCGTTGTCGAGCAGACAGTCGTCGAGCATCTGACGATAACGCGGCTCGAAAATCCGCAATTGCTGTGGCTCGCCGGGCAATAACACCAACTCAAGTGGGAAGATGGGAATCTCCATCGTCCTGCTATTCATTGATACACCCTCGCTTTGTGGGAGTTTGCTAACTCTATGAATGCTCGTACGAACTACTCACTCAGCCGGTTATTTGAATTGTAACGAGATTTCACGATTCTTCGTTCAGCGAATCCCAGGCGTGCGAAGGCACCGAACAAATGATTGCCAATCCGGATTTTTTCAGGCGATAAATCCGGTAAGCGACAAAGGCTGTAATCCACAGCGAAATCAACGACATCAGAAGGGCTGAGGTGATACTATCGTCAGAATAGGTATTGATTACATTCAGTTCAACGACCTCATCTCCTCCATTATCGGGTAGGTGGAAGACGAGCAGTTTCCAGCGCATCGGCTCATCGAAGGTGAAGTTCGCCTGCTGTCCGGGGGCGATTATCACCTCGCCACCCGCCTCAATGACCAGATCAGCCCATAATATGCCGTCTCTATCCATCGAATCGGTGCTGTCATACAGGTCGATTGAGAGCACATGAAGCGAGGTTTCATCATTGAGGTTGGTCACTTGGCTGACCACACCGTCTCTATCTTCGAACTTCGGGATTATCTCAAAGGTGGTATCACCTTCCCCTAGACGAAATGAGATTCTGGTTTCAGCCTGAGATGATTGGGCTGAGGTGGCGCCGATAATGATGAGCACCATGATTGCCGCCAGCAGACCTTCTACCACGACATGGCGCTTCACCTTCGCCTTGCTCAGGCCTTTTTTCCAGTCGCCGAAATCATTGCGCAAGCGCGGCTGGATATAATGGATGAACAGGGCGCCGATTCCCCCGATGAGAAGACCTAGGGGGATATCGAGAATCCAATGAATCCCGAGATAGATTA
>DARQ01000025.1:0-1405 GCA_002503395.1 Euryarchaeota archaeon UBA60
TTGGAGTCTTTTTCTTTGTCTGTCTCCCCGCCGACATGTTTCATCAAAAGAGTATTTATTTCATCCGCTTCATCTTCGTCTATCTGGTCATCTTTGCTCATTCAGGCCACCCCCTTATTGGTGAAAATAACCACCATCAGAGTTGAGACGACAAGGAATACCGCAAATCCGATATTCGTCCATCTCTCAAGCTGCTTCGGGTCCCCCTCGATTATCCATATTGGATTGAAATCATCCTCGGGCGGTTTCATTGCTTCAAGCACCTTCTTCTCTAACTCAAACGCTAGCACAGCGCCGAGGAGGAACCCGGATACCAACTGGGAGATTCCCATGATTGGCTGGAGAATTTCTGTGATGGTGGATATCGAACCGGCCAGGGCCATGATAATCATGGCGCGGCTGGCTCTCGGCATATGTTCAGTCTTGACGAATCCGAACTTCACACATAGGAACAGGATAATCAGTGGTCTTGCCAATGATTGCATCACCCCATGAGTCAACAACGCGAATGATTCCGCTACCGATTCCTCGTTCAATATCGAGCCAATTAATGCATAGTCAACCGATTCAGACTGATAGAAGTAATAACGTATCATTCCAGCAAACACCACGAAGACAAGGAAACCGCCCAGCAATAGTGAACCATGTTTGTTCAAGTGCATCAATGCGCCGATGAATAACACGAATAGGGTCAAGCCAACTGTCACTAATTCAAAATTCCATGTCAGAGCAGTGAATAGCGGGAATGGGTGTGAATAGGCCGGCCAATAAGAGTAGAACATCTCACCCTCAGTGAAAATACCCATCCAGTCGAACCAGTTCTTGCCCGCCCACAGGGTGACGGCCATGATGGCGAATAGACCAGCCTTATCGGTTGTCTTCTCAAGTTTGTCCTCACCGCTGGTTTCCGAGGTCAGGAAATTCCAACCCATGTAAGTGTATATTATCATCATGATAATCACTTCTGGAGACATTGCGAACCATAACCCCCAACCGGTATCGGAATATGCTGGAGTACCGTGGACAAACCAAACTTCTAGTAGATTGATTACTAGAAGGGCAACGAAAATCTGGAGGTACGTGTCGACCTTCTTGAACCACGGCATCGGCACGGTGAACATCGCAAGAAAGAATGCCAAAACTCCAATTCTCCACAGGTTCCAAACTAGAACCCCCATTACATCGGTAATGAATTCACCACTTTCTTCAAAGTTGTAGCCAAAGACCCCCTGAGCCCACTGATAACCTAGGTGGCAAACAAGGAACCACAGCATGAATGTCGCCCCCATTCGTTGAGTCCAGGTTCTGTCATCCTTCTTGAGATGAAGAATCAAGATGAAAACCAATAGTATACCATCCAACATTGCCCCTACAACGGGTAAAGCCTCTGCCATGGCACATTATG
>DARQ01000025.1:1624-2805 GCA_002503395.1 Euryarchaeota archaeon UBA60
CAGAAGGCCGCCGGGGCAATCGCCGGGGCGATCAAGCCGGCGACCACCGCGGTCGCAGAAAAGGTCGCTGAAGCCAAAGACAAGGCCAAATCAGCGGTTGAGGCCAAGGCCACCGAGTTGGTCAAAGAACAGATGAAGAAAGAGGCGAAGAAGAAGTTCCTCGGCCGTTAGGTCACCCATCTCCTGCAAGTTTTCCTCGATGCCGCTCAAATGGGCATTATTGATAGGCCCGACGACCATCGCCCACCATGACGTGGCTAGAGTGGTTAGGCAAGGGTGTTCTCAGCGGAGCAATAGTGGTGACAGCGAGTGAGATTGCGAAGAAATCAACGGTTTTCGGCGCTTTGCTGGTCTCCCTCCCCTTCATCAGCATCATCTCAATCATATGGTTATACAACGATACCAAAGATACCGCCAAGGTAGCGGATTTCTCTGAGGGAATCCTGTGGTTGGTGCTACCCTCACTGCTGTTATTCATGGTTCTACCTTACCTTCTGCGGCGTGATTGGAGTTTTGAGGCGGCGTTGGCATTGGGAATTTTCGCAACCATCATCGCCTATGTTATCGGGGTCTATCTCGCTCAGCAATACGGTGGACTGAGCGCCTAATCAGGTCAAGGTTGACACACAAGACTGCGCATTAATGCTGGTAATGAGCACGCAAGTCATCTACGTGGAGATTATTGAGTCGGGCCGCTTCGAGGATAATAGTGAGAACATGACAGTAACTACAAGGAAGAGAAGTATGATGAAGGCAATCAGTTGGCGGTTCATCGCAACCATAACCGGGGCGATGATAGTGTATTTTCTCACCGGAAAATTCGAGGATGCGGGTACATTCATAATTCTCGACGTCATTCTAAAGTTGCTGTTCTACTATGCCCATGAGCGAGGTTGGAACATGGTCGAATGGGGAATTGAGGAGATACCTGCCGCAGAATCTGCATGACCGATGAGCCTGCCACAAACCACCCACATTGTCTCCATTTCAGGTCCCCAGCGAGTTGTCTAGGCCACGCAACAATCTGGAGTGAATGATTAAGGGGCTCGATGCCATGCTCAAATTGTGATTGACCATATTATCGCCTCCATCTATGGAATCGCCTTTATTCTTGTTGGAATCTCACATTTCAGGAATCCGCAGATATTTGTCGAAATCGTTCCGCCGTTTCTGCCATTTGC
>DARQ01000086.1:0-1356 GCA_002503395.1 Euryarchaeota archaeon UBA60
GTCAACATCACATCGCCTGCTTCTCCGTGCAAGTGCTCATGACCCATCCCCGACAAGCGCATCACGGTAGCGTGCTCAAGGCCCGGTTTCACCTTGACCGAGAGATTCTTCGCCTTGCTTTTGACGCCACCAGTGCCATCCTTGGTCAGGCGACGAATGGTGAATGGGAACGAGCCGCCCGCAGTGGCATCGGCTAGCGAAATGTCGAGAGAGGTGCGGATATCGGCGCCCTTTTCGGGCTGGGGTTGCCCAGAGCCGGGGCGCATCTGTTGCCCGGCGCCAAAACCTCCGGCACGACCGCCATGGCTGGCAGAGCCGCCAGGGCCACCACGGCCGCCGAACAGTCCCTGCAAGAGGTCATCCATTCCACCCATGCCACCCGCACCGCCGAATGGATTACCCCCACCGAATGGATTACCCCCACCGCCGAACATGTTTCGCATCTGCTGTTCCTGGTCGAATTTACTGCGTGCCTCGGCATCACCGATTTTCTCGTGCGCCGATTGGATGCGCTTGAAGCGTTCCTCGGCCGCCGGGTCGTCATTACGGTCGGGATGGTATTGGCGGGCGAGTTTCCGATAGGCCCGCTTAATCTCGGCATCACTGGCATCCTTGGCTACGCCAAGCACTCGATAGGGGTCGGACTCAGGCATTAGAACACCAGCGGCGTGCGGGTTCTCCGCCTTCAACCCGACGATTTTTCCCAAAGCCCGTTTATGGTTGACCCTATGGGTCATCCGACGCGGTTAAATGGCGGGGGCAGGTCGGCCGGTAGGCTTGAGGGTGTGCTATGTCCACTGAGAGAGATTCCATCGTCGAGGAAAACGTGTCTTTTGAAGACCGAGTTCAGGCTGTGCAGGACAAGATTGAAGGCGGTTTTCGCCGCCTTGGACGACACCCGTGGGCAAGGATTCTGCGGATGGCCAGAAAGCCGAGCAAGCAGGAGTTCACCCAGACTTCTATCATCTGTGGAATCGGCATGTTCATCCTCGGATTCATCGGTTTCGTAATATTGGTATTAATGGATAACTGGCTACCTTCGGCCTTCCAATGGCTGATTGACTGAGGTGTTATTATGACTGAATCATTCGTTGCTTTCGTCCGAAACGGCGAACAGGTATTACTGCTACGCCGGGCTGAATCAGATGCAGATTATCCACTATTGTGGGATGGCGTTTACGGCATCGGCACCACCCCGGAGGAAGTTCTTGAGCGAGTCAGTCAAGCCACTGGGCTTGAACCTGAGCAACTGGAGATTCACGGTCATGGCCGCGACCGCGGCGTCGATGTAGGTGGACGTCTCCAAGATATCACCCCGTGGATGGTGATGGCTTCCACCACCGAGGTCATCCCTGG
>DARQ01000086.1:1530-7215 GCA_002503395.1 Euryarchaeota archaeon UBA60
AGCGGCAGTCTTTCTGACATTCAAGGCGAGATTTTCTCGGTACTCCACCCCAACGGGATGCGTGGCTACCTATTCGTCGAGAGCAGTGCTCAGCATCACGTCGAGAAGTTGATCGGGCGTACCGGTGGGCGCGACCGCAAGACCCGGGGACCGATACTTTCGACCCCGCTGAAGAATGCCAAGAGTGTTCTGGGTTCTGAGGCACCTCTGGAGGATGTCCTCCCCTACCTTGAGCCAAAGGCGGTCACCTCGGGAATCGAAGTGGGTTGTATCGTCGAAATCGTCTCCGGTGCATTCAAGGGTGAGAAAGCCCGAGTAGTCTCGGTCAGCGAGTCCAAGGAAGAGGTCAGTATGGAACTCTATGAACAACCGATTCCGATGACATTGAACATGCGTGGCGACCACGTGAGGGTGATTGAGCGCGTCGAGTGACGCGCGGTGCGATTAAATACAGGAGAAATTTCGGCGAGTCGCTAAGGTAGAAATGAGGTGCAAATCATGCCACGACCATGGACTTCCAAATTACTCATCAAGTCACTGGGCGTAGCCAAGTGCAACGGTAGTGTGGAAGCCGCTACCGAGAACCTTTCATTGGAGCAGGCCATCGAAGTTGCCAAGGAGAAGAGCAACGATTTGACCGGCAACACAATCAAGGCCAAGACCCGTGAGGTCATCGGCACCTGCGTTTCGATGCGGGTGAAGATTGAAGGCCACTGGCCGAAGGAAGCGCTGGAGATAATCGCCAGAGGAGAGTGGGACGAGCGTTTCGAGTGAAAAGTTCACGAATTACGGTAGAGGCTCAGGCTTCGCTGACCGCAGAGGTGAAGAAAAATGAAAGACAATATCAGTACAGCCATCAAAGCGGCAATAGAGTCGGCTCCAGAGCGTAAGTTCGTCGAGTCAATCGACTTCGCATTCACCATCAAGGATGTCGACCTGAAGAATCCCAACAACCGTATTCAGGAAGAGATCCGTCTTCCCAGCGGCCGCGGCAAGGAATTGAAAATCGCCATGTTCGCCAGCGGTGAAGTTGCCACACTAGCGGAAGAAGCAGGCGTGTTGGTCATCGACCCAGCCACAATCGAGGAACTCGGTGGTGACAAGATGCGCGCCAAGAAATTGGTAAACAGCGTCGATTTCTTCCTCGCTGAAGTACCTCATATGGCATTAATCGGCCGCTACCTCGGTGTAGTTCTCGGTCCTCGTGGAAAGATGCCACGCCCGGTGCCACCGAAGGTCGACCCCGGGGTGATTGCCGCTGGTCTGCGCTCGACCGTAGTTGTCCGCAGTCGTGACAGCGTCACCTTTCAGACCTCGTTTGGTACCGTTTCACAAGAGCATGATGATCTGGTCAATAACGCCCTTGTAGTCTATGACCGTGTGACCGGCAAGTTGGAGCGCGGTGCCGGAAATATCCGTTCACTCTACGTCAAGACCACCATGGGTCCGTCGCAGAAAATCGAGGTGATCGAGTGATTCCCAAGGTTGCGAACTGGAAGCGCGACGCGGTCGCCGATTTGAAGAGCCAGATTTCATCTGGTGGTGTCTTCGCGGTAATCGACATCCACGGCGTCCCGGCAGACTCAATGTTGGGAATGCGTGCTGAATTGTACGGCAAGATGGAAGTCAGCGTTGCCAAGAAACAATTGATGCGACTGGCCTGGAGGGAATCCGGTCAAGACCCAGAAGACCTGGAGCAGTTGTTTGAGGGTGCGGTGCAACCAGCATTGGTGCAGACCGACACCATGACATCATTCGAACTATTCCGTGAATTGAAGAAGACCGAAGCCGGTCGTGCCGCCAAGCCCGGGGATATCGCCCCTTGCGACATCATAGTCGAGAAGCAGAATACCGGTATGGCACCCGGCCCTATTGTTGGTGAGTTGAATACCGTCAACATTCCGGCCAAGATAATGGGTGGCAGCGTCCATATTCAGAAGACCGTCACGGTATTGAAAGAAGGAGAAGTATTCACCGACGACCTAGGATTACTACTCTCAAAGATTGACATCAATCCAATCATCACCGGCCTGCGCCTGTGTGGAACTCTTGAGGATGGAGTGATTTTTGCCCCTGAGACCTTGGATGTCGATATCGAGGCATTTGAGCAACAGGTCATCGGCACCATTGCCGGAGCGCACAATCTCGCTTGCAATATTCGTTGGTTCACCTCCCAGACCATGCCGGTCTTGCTCGGCAAGGCTAGCAGTGAGGCACTTGCGGTGGCAATGGAAGCAGGAATTGCCAATTCAAAGACTCTGCCATTCGTCATCGCCAAGGCCTACGCCAGTGCGATGGGTGTCGCAGGACAATTAGATTCCGAAGCATTGGATGACGAGTTGCGCGAGCAACTCGGCGCTGCGGCAGAAGTTGCCGCATCCGCTCCAGTGGTGGAAGATACCGATGCACCCCCAGCCGAGGATGCAGAGGAAGATGAGGAAGATGAGGACGTCAGTTTCGACGGACTCGGAGACCTATTCGGCTGAAAAAAAACAAGGTGAATAAAATGGAATACGTATATGCTGCAATGTTGTTACATAGTGCTGAGAATGAAATTAGTGAAGCTGCTGTCAGTAAGGTCTTGAAGGCCGCTGGTGTATCTTCTGATGCTGCCCGAGTAAAGGCCCTGGTGGCCTCGCTCGACGGTGTCGACATCGCTGACGCGATGACTACCGCTGTAGCGGCCCCTGCCGCTGCCGCCGCCCCTGCCGCCTCCGGCGGTGCCGACGCCCCTGCTGAAGAAGCAGAGGAAGAGGAAGAAGAGGAAGACGGTGCGGGCTTCGAGGGTCTCGGCTCTTTGTTCGGCTGAGCACCGAAGGTCACTAGTGAATACCACTAGGCTTCGCATTCAGGCTCGGCCTTCGCAAGCAGGAAGTTTGAGATTTGAGTGTGTGAGCGAAGGCCACTAGGGTTCAAAATAGGGCAAGGCCTTAGCCGATTTGATGGAGGACCGCGAATGGCTGAAGTCGATGTTTCGCAAAGAATTGGATTTGCGGCCGCCATCCCTTGCCAATATTGGCGATAACAGTATTTTCATTCGCGACGATTCTGGCATTCCCATCGCCCACGCCACCCTTTCAAGGCGAGGCGGTAGTTTCGAGATCAACAGCGTCGTAGTCGACCCACAGCATCGTGGTCAAGGCTTATCGAGGGAACTGCTGGAACTGGCCGACCAGTCATCCCGGCGCTTATTCGCCTATACCAGAGACCCGAGAATGAAATCGGCACTACTACGCGCCGGATATACACCAGCGCGCTCCCCAGGATTTCGCCCGAGCCTGAATCTGATGGTGACCCGACCAGCGATTTTTCTGTGGATGATATTGACCCTCGATGTAAAGCGACTTGTCCACATGTCACGACATATGTTCGCTTACAAGTTGTATGTTCGTCGCTGACCGGGTAAGAGCATTGATGTCACCCACCGCAAAGCCACATCCATGGCGGCACTGCGCACCCTCTCATTCGAGACCTGCGTGCCGCCGATGGTGATGATTCGCTCCCTGCGCGAGTTGGCCCGTGCCGGCAATTGGCCGATGAAACGCATCGAAGGCAGTAAGATGGTCGACCGATGGGCTGTGATAATGCCCTTGTCACAATTTGCCAGAACGATAGGTCTGGCAATTACTCGCGGGCCATTCGCCGGTCTTGAGGTGCATTGCTGGAGCCATACCGCCGGCTCGGCCGGGGCGGTACACCATTCGGTATGGACGATGCCGAAGCGCTTACCAGAGAAGCACATCCACACCTTGGTGCAGAATTGGGCGGTGATGATGCCGCGCTCGCCATTCCGCTGGACTTGGGGAGAGCGGATGACCATCGGCTTCCTATTGCCGGTTTTCCGGCGTAGCCGCAAAGCCTTCTCAGCGATGGGAATACCGGTTGGAAAGGGTGAATGGCCGCAGTCTGGATTGGGTGAATGGCCACCCCTGGAATACCTCATGGATGAGGAAGAATAGGTGAAATCCCATTCTGCGGGCGGGGGTGAGGTTCATCCCCGAAGAGTTATTGGCCCGGGATGAGAGGGGAGATTGTGGACTTGCAGGAGAAGTTCAGTGAGCCTGAATTCAGGCGCAATACGATAGCCGTGGTAGTATTTGGCCTGCTCTTCCCAGCGTATTTCGGGGTTGCCGCATCCGGTATCGTCACACTGATGCCGACGCCGGCAGTTGGAGCGGTTTCAAATTGGAATGTGAGTTTCAATGAGACCATCGTGTTTGAGACCGAAGATGTCTGCTTCGCCGACGATGGGGGAACCTGTGATATCACCCTCACCTTTGCCGAGACCGACGAGATCAAACAGGTCATCAAGGATGGCAACCTGATTCTCGGTGAGGTTCGCTTCACCCTTACCTACGATGAAACCGATGAATCGGGACAGTGGCCCAACCAATGTGACGATATCTCCGCCGATTTGGAAACCGGAGAGGTCTCCATCGCCGAGAATGGCCATACCACTACAACCACAATGAGTGATTGTGATTCCTCAACCATGGCGGCCAAACTGGTCAGCAATTACACTGGAGAAGGATTCAATGTCACCAATGTCTCCAAGTCGGAAGTTCAGGGTGACTGGTCTGCTGAAGGCGAAGGTTGGGGTAATTATGTGGTCACCATCTCGGTCAGCACCAATTCCGGATCAAAGCCAGGTCCCATCGACCCGTTCGTGCTGGGGAATAATGAGGATGGCGAAGAGGTCAATGTCAAGATGCAGGTCATCGCCTATGAAATTGAATTTGCAGAAAACTAATCAAGCGCTGAGTAATTTCTCGATATCGATGTGCGGGGCGACCAACCTCTCGATATGAGCCATCAGTTCGCTCAAGGCATCATCGCTGACCGCTTCGGCGCGCATCACCAACACCTCTTCGGTATTGGATTTCCGGGCTAGGAACCAACCGAGGTACTCACCATTCTTCTCAAATCTGACCCGCACTCCATCGACGGTCAACTTGTCCCACCCTTCGGTGGAAAAGGCGGCATCAATCGCCGCCACCACCGATAATTTCTCGGCCTCGGCACATGGCACCTTGACCTCTCCAGTGGTCGCCAGACTCGGGCATACACGGTCGAGCATTTCCCCGAAGGTCTCACCACCCTGTTCCGGGCTGGGCAGTTTTGCCAGCAGTACCAGCAGGCGGGCGGTCACATAGAGCGAGTCATCGAAACCGTACCAGCCTTGGTCAGCAAAAAAGACATGGCCGCTCATCTCGGCCGCCATGCCACATTCGGGATGTTCGGCCAGATATTTCTTCATGAAAGAATGACCAGTCCTTGCCATCACCGGAACCCCTCCGGCCGATATTATCCCCTGCTCGACACTCATCGAGCACTTGACGTCGTAGACGATTGAGCGGGCTTCCTCAGATTGCCCCTCGCGTTCTGCCAGTAGTTCAGCGGCGAATAGTGGAATAAGTCGATCGGGGTGAATGAAGCGACCATTCTCGTCGACCACACCGACCCGGTCACCATCGCCATCGATACCGATTCCCAGTTCGGAATGCTCGAAGCGCACCGTATCGGCGAGCATCTCCATATTCTTCGGTCGGGTCGGATCGGCTCCGTGATGCGGCTCAGTGGCATCCCAATCGCATAGGATGGGGATGTAATCAGCACCCATTTCCTCCAACAGGTCGACCATGAATGGCCCGGCGACGGCATTGGCACAGTCGATGGCGACATGAA
>DARQ01000040.1:0-4310 GCA_002503395.1 Euryarchaeota archaeon UBA60
ACAGGCCCACCCAGTGGTCCACCCCCATCTACCGATGTCGATAGTGAAACCGATACTACCTCCGAAGATGATTCAGATGGTGGTGTCGAAGAGCTCGCTGCAGACGATGCCGAGGTTGAGTCTGGTGGTGAAGCTGAAGCCGAGCAAGAGTCAGGCGATGATGATGAATTCAGCGAGGAACTTATCGCCAGCGTAACCCATTCGATGGGCAATGAAGTAGGTAAGGCCGACCCAACCGACTCCGATGATTCAGATGAATCCATGGATGGAGACCTGGAGATGGAAATAAATATTTCCGACTCGGAACGAGTCAAACAATTGGAATCCGAGGTCGCCCGCTTACGTGGTGGCTTGGCCGGAGCGGCAGAAGTGATTCAGGAAATCGAAAATCCACCGATGCCTCCCATCGTCGGCGAAGACTTCGTGATTCCCGATCACTTGGTCAGTGATTTCGTCCGCCTTGGTCGCCAACTTCACCGTGAGGGGCTGGTCAAGGCTTCTCAGGGAGCGGTAGCGATTCTCGACCCCGACCAGCCGGGACTAGTACATTCGACCAGCAAGACTTGTTCACTCGGTCAAGCCACTGAATTGGATATCGTCTCGGGCCGGCTCGGTCAGGACGCCCCTCCCGACGCCCCCGATGAATGGCGAGTGATTGAGATTCTCATCGCCGCCACATCTCTACACAATGGTGGGCCAGCGGCATGTATCCATGTGCAACCACCTTATGCCACTACGGTGGCGATGGAAAAAGACCGGATTGTTTTGCAACCGATCGACCACTACGGCAAGGAGAATCTCGGCAAGGCGGTCATCGTCGACCCGGATTTGGAGGATATGGATGAATATCTTCGCCAAGTTGCCGAAGCCTTGCAACAAGGCAATATGAAGTGTGTTGTGATTCGCGGTCTGGGCATATTTGCAGTCGGGCGAAATTTCAACGAAGCCTGGCATTGGGCGGCTACACTGGAACATAGTATGCAGGTGTTGTTATTGGCCCGCCAAGCGGGAATGAAGACTTGATAATTACTGCTCACCACAGAAATTGACGAAGTTACGCATCATTTCTGCGCCGAATTCCGAGTCATTGACCTCGGGATGGAACTGCAATCCGAAACGGCGCCGCAAGACATCCTCCATACCCTGGACCCGACACGAATCAGAACTTGCGGTGATGCTGAATCCTACTGGGACTTCTACGACTTCGTCGTTGTGTGATTCCCACACGATTTGCTTTTCCGGGGTACCCGAAAAAAGAACCCCACCCCCATCGATTACCGCGATTTCCATCGCCCCGAATTCCGGCGCCGGCGCCTCAGCGCAGTCACCGCCGTAGTGGCGCGCCATGAATTGATGCCCGGCACAGATTCCGAGCACCGGCAGATCGAGTTCAAGGTAGGCCGAACAATTACCTAATTTTCCACTCAGTCCGACCCGCGCTGCACCTCCAGAGAGCAGCAAACCGTCTAATTCCCTCAACTCCTCGACCGAAGTGGTATTATCTATTATCTGGGTGTCAACTCCGAGGTAGCGTAACATTCTCCACTCACGGTGAGTCCATTGTCCGCCATTGTCGACCACATCGATTACCAGCATCTTCTCCTCAGCCACGACTCCACCCAAACCTCCTCCATCACCGACAACCCATGAATATGACGCTTGACCAACATCATACCTTCGATAAATAGGTTCAAAGAGGGGCGGCGAGTCGCGGGCGATTGGAGAGAGAGATGACAGGAGCACCAATCCCCTACAAGTGTATCGTTTGCGGCGAAATTGAACACGTATCCTCAGACCGCCCGGGCCTTGCCTGTCGCAGTTGCGGTGGCCGCATCTTCTCTAAGCCTCGAAATAAGGGTCATAAGATTCTCGATGCTAACTGAGAGCACCCCATCTTTGATGAACCGCTGCGCTTGAAGCCCGTCGGGGAGCATGGCTAGTTGGTTGGTTACTCACGCGCCACGGCGCTTTGACGCCTTGGCGGTACCACCGGAGATCATCGCACAATTCACCGCCGTGGCGTGCAATGCCAATCCTCCACATCTACTGATTGCCGGCCCCCCCGGGGTCGGGAAAACCGTGGCGTGGAGGTTGATTGCCAGACAGGTCCTCGGCGTCGGTTGGCAAGCGACCACCCACGTACTGCAAGCGCGTGACCTAGCCCGTTCCAGCGGGGCGATGGGCAAGTTCGAGGAGTTTCTTCGCCCCGCTGGAACCGACAGTGGAGATACATTGGCGAGCCGGACCAGTTTGGAGGCTTTCGACCGGGCAATGTTTCTTGGCGCAGAAGGCGACATAGCCCCAGCCGGAGCCGAGACTGAGGAGATATTGGCGGGCCGGAAGATGGCGCCTGTCAGCCGCTTGATAATCATTGAAGATGCTGACCATCTCGGCCCCAAACGACAACCATATCTGCGCCGTATGATGGAGCGTGAATCCCATACATCTCGCTTTATTTTCACTGCCCGGGCACCGAGTCGCTTAATCGACGCACTGCGTTCCCGTACCCAATTCATCCGCTTACCGACAACCTCAACTGAGATGATTTCAACCAGATTGGAACAGATAGCAAACGCCGAAGCACTGCAACCGGCACCCGGTTTGCTCGGCGACCTTACACATATCGCCGCAGGAAATCTCCGCCGAGCGATATTCCTACTAGAGATTCTCGCCCTCAAAGATCGCCTCGACGACCGCGCCCGCCTGCAGGAATTGGTCGCGGCCACAACCTTCAGCACCACTCAACGAGTATTTGAGGCGGCATTGCGGGGACGAATCCACCAGTGGAAATGGCAACAGGTCGAGGGGCGCAACCGTCGTGTTCTACACGGCGCGATGGGACAATTCGATCGTCTTCTCAGCGAACATTCCTTACAACCTGAAGACGTCATCGAGCAATTACACTCTTTGCTGGTCAGCGGGAGATTACTATTGCCTGCGGGAGCGATCATCGGTTTATTGGAAGCGTTATCGGCCTGTGATATCCGCCTACAGCGTAGCATGCATCCACGCATTCAGTTTGAACAATTATTCCACGAAGTTGCAGAAATAGGGCGCAGATTCGGTTTGGCAGTATAAGGTGCGAAGCCTCAAGGCAGGTAAGCGCCGCCCGAGTCTCGGGCGTGTAGCAGAGCATGGATAATGCACCGGCCTCCTAAGCCGGGGATCGCGGGTTCAAATCCTGCCGCGCCCGCCAACACCATATCGTCACCCCTCTTCGCCAAGGTGAACATGCCGACCGATATTGCCGATACCGCGCAACCCCTTCCGAACCCATATATCCCCGGTTCCGAGGAAAATTTAGGGTCGATTGAGAAATTGAGCAAGATCTTGGATTCCCGAGAATCCACCCGCATATACTGGGGTCGATTGTCGTGGTGGGGGCCGATGCGTATTCTCAGGCAGAGTTTCGGGATATTGATCTTCTTGGCCGCTTTCGTTGGTATCGTCGCTCCGATTCTCGCTCCGACATCCCTTTGGCAAGTGCTGGCGTTATGGCTCCCCCTCCTCTTTCTCGCGCTTGGTCCCAGCCTAATGGGTGCCGAGGCAGCCATGTTTTCGGCCGAAGCCAGATTTGAACTGAGTGCCCGCCAAGGAAATGACCATCGAGCAACCCCCGGTTCGGACCGAATAATTGAATCATTACGTGATAGCAGGAGAAATGGCTGGTTGCAAATAACTCTCGGGTTATTCGCCATAGGTATGATTGCATTCAGTAGTTTCAATGAAAAGGCCTCTATATCGTGGAACATGGCATTATTGATAGCGATGGTAATCGGCTTGGGCATGTCGGTACATACGCGAATGACGATGGATGATGTATTGAATCACGCTGACGCATTACCCTTCCTCGCACTCTATGCGCCCACCCACCATCCAACCGGCATCACCCCGGCCCTTAGTTCGTTGATTCGTGCCCACCTCGACCCGGTGCTCGCCGGGGAGTGGGATACCTGGTCGAGGCGGGTATGTGAGGCAGCAAACCCGGAAATGAGCAAGGATGAGGTATTGGAGCGACTGATACTACTGCTTTATCTGCAGGAATCTGGCGCTTTACCCGAAGAAAAAATGCAGAGTGAACTCGGAGAATTCCTCGACCAGACCTGCTTGAATGATCTGCGCCAGCACCACCTATTCAACCGTGGTACATTATTGCGAATGATTGCCCACGCCAAGGCATGGCAACCGGGTCTGTTTCGAGTATTGGCACGCCTTCAGGGTGATTTACTCGACCACGCCCAAGTAATAGCCGATGAGGGTTGGAGACTCGATGTCGAGTTTGAAAACGTATGTTTCGATGGTCAAGGACA
>DARQ01000040.1:4516-6231 GCA_002503395.1 Euryarchaeota archaeon UBA60
GGAGTATACCTATGGCTCGGGGTGGCGTGGGAGCCGAATGAATCCGGATTGAGAACTGTACAGGTGACACTGCGCTCTGAAGACGGCGATTTAATCACCTCACGGATGATTCATTCGAAGGTCCACCGGCGCCTCGGCTCAGGCGACCGCAGAAGGCGGCGAAGACTACGCCGGGCGCGCAAATTGGGCCTGGCCGATGGTAGCAATAATTGACCTGTGAAACCTTGCTTTGACGTCGGCGTGTTTATCGTCATAATAATCTTCGGCGTTTTAGACGAGGGTTGTGAATGGAGGCATGGGAAGTCATCATCATCGGCGGCGGGCATGCCGCTCTACGTTCAGCCATCGCCGCAAAAGACGCCAACACCTCAGTCGTAGTGGTATCTGTAGAGGGGGCTGGAAATAGCGGCGATGGTGACTCCACCGGCTTCGCATCTTCAATCTCCGAAACTTCTTCACGCGGCCACCGTAACGATACGATACGCTGTGGTGAGTTCCTTTGTGATCAGGACATCGTCTCCTCCCGCACGGCTTCAGCCAGCAATCACTTGGCCGAATTAGAACGTTGGGGGGTCAACTTCAGGCGCAATTCAGAGGGGATTCCCCAGACAAACATTCTCCCCGGGCACCATATGCCAAGGGTGTCGGGGTGCGGTGATACCACCGATTTCGAAGTGCAGCAGGCTTTGGCGGAGCAGTGCATGAAAAGCGGCATTTCCCGACGGGGAGATACCTTGGTTTTGAGAATAGTCAGCAGCGGAAACAAGATACATGGAATCACGACTTTAGATTTAACCAGCGGCAAAGTCACCGCGCTGCAGTGCAAGGCACTGATTATCGCCGACGATGGTTTTGAAGGCGCCTGGACATCTACTTCAAGTGGCGGCCGCGGAATGCACTTGGCACTGCAATCCGGCATCTCTCTACGTGATATGGAATTCCAGTCATGGTCGCCGTTGGGTATTCCCGATTCAGAGGTCAGCCTACCGCTGGGTCTGCTTACCGAGGGAGCGATTCTCGCGGGCCCTGGTGGCGAACTGGATGCTGAATCACCTTCCCCCTCGGCGATGGCGGCCAAGATGGCCGCAGGCGGTGATGGTTGGTCATTGGATCTGCGTAATATCGATTCGTCAGCGAGGTCATGGTACACAGCCACCTTTGCTCACACCGACATCCGTCTTGGCTTGGATGCTGAATTGGAACCTCTACCGGTTGAGCCACGGGTCGTCGGCACCCTCGGGGGTATTCCTGTAGATGTCGATGGCCGTGCTATGATTGGAAATTGGCAAATGGTATTCACTGGCTTGTACGCGGCAGGGGAAGCAGCCTGCTCAGGCTTGCACGGTGCAGGGGCGGCGGCTGGAAATCGCCTGCTCGATGCACTCGCCGGCGGCTCCGCCGCCGGCACCCACGCCAATTCATATGCTGGCGCGAGTAAATTCAGCGGTAGCGAAAGATTACTTTCCCAACTGAGCGAAGATGAATCCACTCTCACCACGATGTTATCGGCCACATCCGGCGATGATACCCCCCGGGTCGGAGAAATTCGTGCTACCCTCAACAACATCATGACAAATCACATGGGTCTCAAACGAAGTGAGGCCAGCCTGAATGAAGCAGCTGAGAAATTATCTGATCTTGCCGGCCACGCTGCAGGGTTGAGATTGGATTATTGTGACAGTTTACTGATGAATCAAAATCTGGTTGAAAATATA
>DARQ01000040.1:6440-6848 GCA_002503395.1 Euryarchaeota archaeon UBA60
TGGATTCTGGCTCCGGATGCTTGAGATTTCAACCCTCAGACTACCTCTCCCGAAACCCGAGTGTCGTGACAATAGGTAGCGGCCTTCACCTAATGTGGGCCAAACAAGCGCCCACCACCAACAGACTCATTTTGAAACGAGCAGTTGACGATGAAGCCCGAACATTCATTTCAATTTACCAGCAGCGCTCACCATGGCAGGTGAGGCGACCCTCTTCGCAAAGATAATCGCCGGAGACATTCCTTGTTGTGAAGTAGCCAAGGGAGAATCGTGGCTCGCTTTCCTCGATATCAACCCGCGCCGACCGGGACATACATTGGTCGTTCCTCACGAAGCGAAGATCCATCTTGCAGAGTTATCTTCCCGCCAATTATCTGAATTATGGCACGGCGTGGTGGAAGCCCAGCG
>DARQ01000040.1:6971-8123 GCA_002503395.1 Euryarchaeota archaeon UBA60
GTACCACATGTCCATATCCACCTGATCCCCCGCAGTGAAGGCGATGGCGGGCTTTCCCTACTTGCCTGTTGGCCCGAAGCCCCGGCACCCGGGTCGATGGAACCGGACTTCACAGCTCTGAATGAATTGGCTGGAGCCCTACGAGACATAGGCTCAAGATAAGGGGGGGAGATTCATGGCGGCTGAAGGCAAGCAGATGGTGTTCGGTGAAGATGGCTCCTTGGATACCCATGGAAATCCATTACCGGTATTATCCAAATCAGCATCGAAAATGAAAATTGACCGGTTGATGAATACCCCCCTCCCGACCTTTCATGGGTCAACACCAGGCTCACGATTCTGGACATGGATCGCCACTAACATGCTCAGATCAACATTATTTTTTCAGTTTCGAAGTTATCAGGTCAGCGGCCGCGAAAATATTCCACAAGAGGGTGGAACCCTATGTTGTGGTTGGCATACCAACGGCTTGATCGACCCTGCGGCGATAATGACCTCGCACCCCAAGAATTTCGTTATCGGCGGTAGGCACGATCTGGTAACCAGACCAATTATCGGATTCTGGGCGCGTAAGATGGCGGTACAACCGGTTGTTAGACAAGCCGAACTGATCCGTGGTGGTTGCTCAGAAGAGGTGGCTGCAACCTTGAACGGACGCAGTCTTCTCAATCTCTCTACCGGAATCTCACACGGATTCGGATGCTTTCTCTTCCCCGAGGGAACCAGCCATGACGAATCACATATTCTCCGCTTCAAGACCGGGCCGATGCGCACTGCTCTTTCGGCGGCGGCATTGGCGAAAGGCAATGGAAAGCCTGCACCCACCATAATCCCAATCGGATTACATTGGCGGGTACGCCATCATTGGCGCACCGATGCTTGGATTGAATATGGTGAACCCATCAAGGTAGAAGCCGACTCCCTCGGACCGGAGGTTGCCGAAAAGTTGGCGCGTGGCGAATGGAATGAGCCGCCTGCAGATATCGTCAACTCCCTCCGTGAAGAATTACGCCAGCGCCTGCAGCCGATGACCCCCGATGCCCCGGACTGGCCGACCCACCGAGCTTGGCATCTACTCGGCCACTTGGAAGGTGCGGCGATGGGTCGGCGGCCGAAGACCTGGCGCGGCGAGGTCTTGGCGGCACGACAGGT
>DARQ01000040.1:8239-10169 GCA_002503395.1 Euryarchaeota archaeon UBA60
GGTGAGGAAAGCGAGTATTCTCGCGGCACCAAAGAATGCCCTCAAACTCCTAATCGGCTTGCTGATGTTGCCTTTTTTCATACCCTCATCAGGGATTCTCGCCATATCGGGAAAATACCTCGGCGATAAAAACATCGAAAACGAGGGACTAGACGCCCGTACCTCTTATCAATTACTAATTTCAATGTTCGGCTCATTCTTTTTATGGCCACCAATCGCACTCATTATCGCTCTGGTTTCGGTATTCATTGTCGGAGACAGCACTTGGATGGGCATTGCAGTGGGGGTGGTTGGAAACGAATGGATGACAGTGTTGATCATGACACCGACTCTGGTGATATTGTTCCTCCTCTCAGCTATGACCACGGTCAATGCATGGGATAGTGTTGAGGACATCAGGCGCGCCATGCGGCGCTCTTCTTTACGAAGAAGCCCCGATGGGGCAAAAGTACAGAAACTATGCCAAGAACTTCTTTCATCACCCCGAAAGCAATGAAACCGACTAATCCAACGGATTGATGAAGGGCGATTCACTCGCCACTCCTATGGGAGATAACCTACAGAGCACAGTCCACTCTTGGCTCAAAGACGAGGGCCTGGCCCCGCGCCAACAACCCGATGGCCGGGCCGAATTCCATTATCTCGTTCGCTACCCCCCCGGGAAGAATGGTCATGCCTTCAATATCGTCCACCCCAAAGGCCGTGACCTGGTTGCCATCTCCAGCCTGACCAGAGTAGATGGTGGGCAGCAGGAAGAAATGCAAGCCCACGCCAATGCAGATTTGGAGGGCTGGCAAGATTGGATGCATACGATACGCACTTCTCTCATCTCGACCGGAGTGGATTGGGGTCTTCACGTCGGTGGCGACAAGGCATTGGGTGACGGACCTTTACAAGCATTCAATGTCAGCGAGCCGATTTGGCTCGATGGCATGAGTAAGAATGCGTTGATGCAAGGCTTGCGTAAACTTTGGCTGGCGAAATTAGGCATTATCCACGAGATCAAACATTACTACGGACAAGGTAGTGGTAAGCCGGGCCCAGTCGATGATTTCAAAGATAAAAAAGGCCCCAAGAAACCTTCCGGTGGAGACGAGCCAGAGCAGGTTGAGACCGATGAAAGCGGCACTTTCGGCGCTGGATTTGACCCTTCTGAATGGATATGATACCGAGAAAAACCGCGTCCTATCCATAACCCAATCATCTATCGACAACATAGGAGAATCATGACCCCAAAGGGGCGCGGTTAAGTAGGTTGAAAGGAACCCCCAAATCACTTAGTATGGTAACCTTGAGGTGCTGAAATGAATAACAGAATGAAATCAATCTTTTTGACAATGATAATGATAATCTCGGCTGGAGCAGGAATGGTGGCGGTGCCACTGGCCGGTGCCACCCAAGTGGTAATCACCGAAGCGGTCCAAGTTGTCGATGACGGTGCTAATTCCCGTCAGGCGGCAGTGGTTGCGGACTCGGAAGGCAATGTCCATCTCGTATGGGCGAAGAATAACCAACAACTTCTCTACACCATGATAGATCCGCGTGGGATTACACTGATTGCCCCAACCCAACTCAATGATAACGGTGCAGCGCGAACCTGGCACCCGGACATGGCCATCGACAGCCTCGACCGAGTGCACATCACTTGGGCTGATAAGAGCGGCCAGCACGCCATCATGTACACCGCCATCAATCCATTCCAAGACGACCGTGATGGCAGCGCTGCTACCGACGGCTCGATTACCGTTGTTCAGGACACCATCGTCGAGAAGCGCTCAAACAACCGCGACTGGCCAGCCATCGCCATCGATTCTCGGGACAATGTGCACATTACCTGGGAAGATAATTTTGACCAGTTGGACAAGTTCTTCCAACAGCCGCAGATCTACTATGCAATGTTTGAGCCCAACATCGCCGCTACCCAGGCCGA
>DARQ01000040.1:10315-12697 GCA_002503395.1 Euryarchaeota archaeon UBA60
CGGGGAGGCAAGGTCGAACTCGTCTTCGTCATCGATACATCCGGTTCGATGTATTCCGAGTGGGCCGATGTCTGCACAGTTGTTTACGGTGGCTCATTCGCCAGTGGCGGCTCGTTCCAAGGCATTAAAACGATGCTCAAGAACGCTAACATGACTGTCTATGAAACTCTTTACGGGCTCGGTAATTACATGCCNNGGCGCCGCCAGCAGCGGCGACTGCAGCAGCGTCAGTCCGAATGGCGCCAACGCACAAGGACCACGCACCAGCCCGCTCGGATTGTACCCGGGTGATGACAGTGGCGGAATCCGTAAGTTGCCGGGTACAGTATACAATGGCCAGACTTACTCTGGCTATTCCGGTGAGGATTGGGGGCCTGGAAGCAACTGGGCCTGCTTGTCTTGGCGCGATGCTCAAGGCAGTATCCCTGGAAATCCTCCGACCAGTTCCGACCACCACTGGAATCCTAACGCCACCAAGATTGTGATTCCAATCTCCGATGAGGGACCTAAGGACGGCGATCCAGCCGGCCAAACCGATGACCACCAAGCAATCCAAGAGGCGCACGATTCATGCGTACGCGCCGGCATCATCCCCCTCGGTCTATACGGTCAGAGTTGGGGTGGGGCGACCACGGTACAATCCCATTTCAAGGACTTATCACAGTGTCCGGATGGCCAGCAGGGTACCCATACCCGAAGTTGTCCCGGCACCACCATCGCTAATTCCGACGCAGGCGGCCAAGTATACGAATTCCCATCCTCATCATCGAGCACAACCCAGATGCAACTTCTGGTAGAGGCGCTGGTCTACATCTCGACCAATAACTCGCGGGAAATCTACACCACGATACTCGACCCATATGGGAAGATTGAGAACACCCCTGGTTTCGTCCGTGGAGAGCCCGGTCACATTACCTCTGGAAACTCATACACGGAAGACCTCGGTAAGGGCAGTGAAGGACATCTCGTGGTGGTCAACGACACCCGTATCACCATCGATGACGCATATTCCTTCCACCCCTCGTTAGCCATTGACCTTGAGGGTAATTCCCACGTCGTTTGGATGGACGGGCGCGATTATGGCTTTGAGAAGGATGTCAACTACGAAGTTTACTATACCAAACTGAAGATGCAGGGTGCTGGTGAATGGGACGGTGTATCGGGTGGTCTGTCGACCTACGCAATCAAGAAGATCGACGATACTCCAATCTCCAATGTTGAAGGACCAGGTGGACTGGCCCAAGGTCTGCCCTTCAGTGGAATGAGCGCATACCCCGTCATCTTGACCGATGACCAAGACCACATCCACATCGCTTGGCACGATTTCGGCAATATCTCTGCGCAAGAGGAAATCGTTTACGTGCGCCTTAATTCGACCACGGAAACCGGGCCTGGCGAGACCGCTCTTGACCCATGGGAACCGGTTATCGTGACCCATTGGGATAGTTACAAACTCGGCCCTAATTCGTTCAGCCGCCCCGACTTGGGAACGCCACCGGCCTTTGCCAACGATTTGGGCAGTGGTGCCCATCTAGCATGGTCTGATACCAATAAGTGTAGTGATGAGGGAAATAACTTCCAATGGACCTTGTGTTACACCCATGTCCTGACCGGGCAGGTCGATGTTGAATACGATTTGGGCGAGACTTACTATCATGTCATCGAACCCGGTGAACAGACGATGTACAACCTCACTCTGAACAATACCACACCCGGGCCTACCGAACTGGTTTCCGACACCTACTCGATGAACCTGTCTGGGGTACCGAGCAATTGGTCAGCAACCCTGTATTTCACCAGCAATGACACGGCGATTTTCCCAGAGACACCGATTTTCCTCAAAGGAGGCGAAATGATACCATTCTACCTGCGCGTGCGCGCCCCATCAATCTATCAGGCCATCGAAGACCAGCGGGCAACCATCACCATTTCGGCAATCAGTCACAAGGACCCGGCAATTCGCTCTGATCTGGCGACCGTCACCGACATGGACGTGGTACACGGTATCAACCTCGATACGAGCCACCGTATGGCCGATGTCGAACAGGGCCAGGTGGCGATTTTCTCAATTACCATCACCAATACAGGTAATGTATACGACTCGTTCTCCTTTTATGACCCGAACAGTCTTGAAGGTCAGGCCGAATGGTATCTACCGTTTGGCTGGCAGGTGAGCTTCCCGCTTGAGGTCAGCCTTGACCCAGGGCAATCAGTAACCAAGAACCTCGAGGTAACCATCCCGATTTCCGAAGACCCCGGCACCAATGTCATCTATCTCAAGGGCTGGTCGCAGGGCGAACCATTCCTCGATATCAACCGTGGTACCTATGACGTGCTTGAGTTGTGGATTAACGTCAGCATCCGCTCTACGGGAAACATTGT
>DARQ01000040.1:12892-22325 GCA_002503395.1 Euryarchaeota archaeon UBA60
GTCGAGTTGGACTTCTCCAATGCTCCACCAGACCCGGATGGCGACGGTAAGCGTCGTTGGGATGTCGGTATCGCATATGTTGTGACAGCGATTGTTTGCGCCCCTTACAATGCCAGCGCCGGACTGGGCCCTGCGGTAGCAGTCAAAGCCAATCTCGATGGCCACAGCCGAGTCTCTGACTCGGTCATTCTTTCGACCAACGTCATCCATAAGTACGAACTTGAATTGGTGCCGCTGGTCAACACCACCGTATTTATCAACCCCGGCGAGCGTTGGATTGTACCTCTTCAGACCTTCAATACCGGTAATGGCCCCGACCGCTACGACCTGCGCCTGACTAGTATCTCTGACTCCGAGGGGAATTCAGTACAATGGCAGGTCGACGTACCGCGCGAGGGGTTGGTGGAGTTAAGCCGCAATGACTGGCAGGAGATTGAAGTGGACATCCTGATTCCAAATCAAGTCGATGCCGGAACCTATACCATCCGTATCGATGCATTATCCGAGGAAGTATATCCTCAGAGCGGCCCGACTTCGACCAAACTTCGCGATTTCATCGAGTTGACGGTGATTGTCAACGAATTCCACGACATGTATATTTATCTCGATGAGACAGTTGAGAACGAAGTCAAGACCACCGCACCGGGCAAAATCGTCCGCTACACCTTGAACATCACCAATAACGGCAACGTCGCCGACACACCGAGCCTTAACAACCACACCGGAACCCGCGATGGTGATAATTGGATAATGTCAGAGATACCCGGGATGACCACCCTCTCGGAGTGGCAGGTTACCTGGGCAATCGTCCGTAATTTCGACAATTCCCAGGCCGAAGTCGAAGAGGAGTGTATCGAAGTTCTGTCTGGAGAGGAGATGCCCGAGGGGCAGTGTGTCTACATCGCCGATATCGGTGAGTTCGTTCTGCCGCAGATGGAGCCTTACACGACTTTGACCATGCGAGCGATAATCAAGATCGGTGCCAATGCGAAGTTGGAGACCCGACCACTTGGACTCAAAGTATCATCGATGTATGGTGATATGTCAGAGGAGAACGGCGACCATGATGATAGCCCATCGTGGTCGGGTGACCTGCTCGACAGCAATGAGCTCATTGTCACCTTGCGTCTACGAGCACCGAATCTTGAAATTGTTGAGGCCAGCGTTTCTGAAAGCGATGCAAGCGCCGATGTTGGTGAGACCATCCCGATTCGTGTAGTGGTACAGAATACCGGCAACGTCCACGCGGTCGAAGTCGAGATAATCCTCTGTGAGGACCAGACTGTAGAGGAAATCGAAGAGCGTGGGTGTGACGATGAAAATATTGTCTATCGGCAAGTCATCGGCGCCCTTCTACCACCTGACGATACCGGGGTCCCCAATCAAGTCGAGACCTATCTCTTGTATCCGGTCACCGCCGGTAGTCACACTGTGGTCGTGGTGCTTGACCCGAACGACAATGTGGTCGAGCAGCGAGAATCCGATAATACCCTTGAGGTCAACCGAGAATTGAGCAGCAGTAATCCCATAATCGATATCGCCGGGCAGGTCGTCGGCAAGTGGGCACTACCGACTGGAGTTCTACTTCTTACTCTATCTCTACTCAGTGTGGTGTACATGGTGGGTCGCGGAAGAACCCAGGAAGCGGCGCAAAGGGTTGCCGAGCAGAGCAGTCTGATTAACATAATAAAGACTGAAGAAGAAGAACTCTGAATTCGTTGAATTTGGTGATAATACGCACCCGCACCCGCACCGTTGCGCCCCCAAGTCAGACCTCTCCGCCTTTACCGAGCAGGCCACCCAGATTTAGAGAACAGCTCCCCGCCACCACAGGGAGAGATTCCCGCGCCTTGGTAGTTGGGGGGTGGTAATGGGGATGTACGAGGACTGGGAATCGGGAGATTTTCCACCACCATCAGCTATGGGCGGCCTTGCGGGGGGTCGTTTGAGCCATTCGTTTCACTTCGATTCGCATCATATCCCTTCCATACTTCGGGCTCGTTGTAGCAGTCCGGGTCATCTCGGTCGGCCTGCCCGCCACCGTCATTATCGGCATCGTCACCACAATTCCCCTCGATTCCACCGGCTCCATCACCGCCAAACAATCCACCATCACCGCCGCCGAACAGGGAAAGTGCGATTCCAATGCCGACGATTATCACCACTGCGGCTACCAGCAGAGTCTTAGTCGAATCATTATTGACTTCGACATTGACGGTTATCTCGGTTTTATCACTCTCATCTGACATCGGCTTCGCGATTGCGAGGAGAGTTATGATGATGAAAGTTCACATCGGTTATTTCTGCTCTTTTGGCAGGATTGCCCACCACGGCAACTTGGAACTGCTCGGTGCTGAGATGATATGCCCTGAGGAGTGGGATAGAACCCGCATCATCCTACCCTGGAAACTGGATAACAGTGATTCATAATGCAACTCATCGGAGGCCATTTTACGGATGATTGCCTCGATATCGATATCCGTGCGGGGATTTTCAAGCATACGATGGACGAGATGCCTTTCCTCATAGGTTTCAAAGTCGATATCGACAACCTTCGAGGCGCGGTGTTTTATGTGTTGATGGAGAGAGATAAGAGCGTCTCGCTGGCGGTCCAAAACCTCGAGTGCATCATCCAATTCTCCGAGAAAATATACCGCCTCGGTGAATGGTATCTTCTTTCTCCCCGAAACCTGTTCTGCGATGTCGGCCATCCCCGGTGGTAATTTCCCGGCAAGCCGCATTGGCCCGCCCTTTGGAAGAATCCGCTGCTCAATCTGAAATAGGTCGGGACCAAGGTCGATTCGCAGTGAAAACGAGCGCTGGACGAGATAGATCCGCTTTGGCGGCCCACCCTTTTCAGATGGCACCATCTTACTGTCGACGAAGCCGAATTTTTCCAGCACCTTGAGGTGTTTCATCACCGCTTGTTGACTTACACCGATTAATTCAGCCAGTTGCAAAGGGTAATGCGGTTCTCTTACCAGATGTTGCAGGATGTCACGACGAACCTTGTTTTCAAGCAACATCAACGCTTGGTCGGCATCTTCCATGACTGGTCAACTCAAGGTTACCTAGTAAGGAGTATCCTAAAAATGCACGGTTGATTATTTCAACCATCATCCCAGTCTTTCCACAAGTCTTTTCGGGCCATCCCCGCCTTCTCATCATTCTCCTTTGAGACCGCACCAGCCGCTTTACCACTATCGCCCTCAATGCCCTCAGCCACTCCTTTACTCGGCACCGAAGACTTGGTATCCGGGATGGTGAATGGTGAGGATGTGAAGCCGGTATCATTGAATTGGGAATCGACAAAGGGACCCGGTACACCAGAATCATCTTGTGGTTTTTCACTTCGTTGGTGGAAGGCTCTTTCCACCACCTTCACCTTATCCTGCTCACTACCGTGCATCAGTAAATAGATTTGCTCTGTTGTCATCAATCCCTCGGTGTCAGCTGCCTCACCATCCAACCCTCCAGTCAATCCTTCACCAAGTGCGATATTCGCCGCCCCTGTTGCCCCGCCCGACAATCCACCACCCACATCTAACCGTCCTTCATTATCTACTGAATAAGACTGCAATTCTCCGGTATTTTCGTTGACGACCATCACCGTTCTTCGGTTTTTCAATTGGCCACGCGAGGCCATTTTGTGAAGAATCCCTCCCACTGGTAGAAGCACGATACCCATCATACATACTAGACAGGACAACCAGAATGCATAATCACCTAATATTTCACTGATCACCTCATCATAGTCGAGTAACATCACTTCTCCTTCACTACAGGCACCATCTACCTCAGAGTTGCAAATCGCATGAACATCGTAGGTACCTTCAGTAAGTTTCCAAGAACCTATTCGATTGAATTTTGTTCCTTTTTCATCCATTGCTTCAAACTCATAACCACATCCGCTCTGGTTCACCACCTCGCTGTGAGAATCATAGACAACGAATTCGATATCGCCACTCATATTTTCTGACCATGCCACATAACATGATTGGGCGAGATTGACACTTTCCTGTTCACCAATTCCTATATTGACCTCATTATTTTTATTTGGATCGACTATTTCACTGAGGCCAGATAATTGTGAGTAGAAGAAAATCCCACCGAGCAGAAAACAGACTCCTCCGGTGATGAGCAAACGGCGACCCCAAGAGGACTGCTTTTGATACTCATCGACGGGCTGCACGGTTACTGCCAAACCGTTCTCGTCCTTCAATCCGGCGCTAATGACCCATCTCGGCTAATTTCTCCGGCAGGTAGGTATCGGTGACGAAATCAAGACCATACTTCGCCAGCGATTGCTGTTCCGCCTTCTGCCCGAGGTCCAGCATCATATTGATTTGCTCTTGCCACCAACTATCATTAAACCGAGGGTCGGTCAACTCAGCCTTCAGGGCCTCGACATCTTTGCTCGACAAGTCATCACTGGGCAGATCATAAGCGACGATATCATCTGCGGTGATACCGAGATAAGAGGCACTAGGGGTCGCCAGATATTCAGAGATGTGGGCGGTTTTTATCGCCCCGTAAGCGATTGAAGCGTAGATTCGGAACGACCACGGGTCGCCGTCGAGGAAAACCACGACCGGAAGATTCCACTCTTCATTCATCCGTTTGAGGATTCGGCGGGTAGAGCGCGCCGGCTGTCCCTTCAGATGCAGTAGAGCACAACGATGCTCCTCATCGAAACCATTCTCTACCAGCCGGTCAAACATTCCACCGGTCTCGATGGCCATGATGAAGTCGACATCGTGTTCAAGTAACTGGATTTTTTCGGCTTCGACATTGTAGGGGACACCATAACCGGAATCACCGACATCGTCACGGGCATTGATGCGCATCCACTCACCGCGGCGGTTTCTTTCATTGACGGTGATATCACCAATCATCCGAGAGCCATCTTCCTCGGGTCGCAACTTGAAATCTTCACGAAGGCATTTGGTGACAATCTCTAGATCCTCGGCGAGATTATTACTCTCGTTCTGTGAACTGAAATGCCCATGCCCCCAACCTTCAGAGATGTAGTACATCTCACGCAGGGTGCTGGATTTACCAGCGTTGATCATCTCCTCGATGAACTCGATGACGTGTAATGCGCGGAGTAATTGTTTAGCACTCCCCAGGCTCTTAGCATCACGAATAGACCGCTTCTTACCGTATTTGTAGACGCCAAGTTTGCTATCAAAACCGATGTTCTTCTTAGTTCGTACAGGCAGGGTCATCGTCGGCGCCTCACCCTTCATCATACGATTATACATTTCCAGTACAACTTCGTGCATCGCCGCTTTGGTCTCTTCAGGAGAATGTTTCCTCGTCATTGAGCACCCCCTCCATCGAATAATTTCTGTTGTTTGAACAGGTCGGTGGTCTTGTTCATCACCGATTGGCCGAGATCATCAGCACCGGTGGCGGGGCTGGAACCAGGGATTGGACTCATCTCCGTATCAACATCGGCACCCGGGTCTGGATCCATAGTAGGAGGAGGTACTTTCTCAGGTTTTGGCATCGGTTCCAATTGCGACTCTGGAGGGCTGGTGGAATCCGTCAATGTCTCAATTGGATTTTCAATTATTTCAATAGCACTATCATGTTGTTCAGTGGCGATGATTTCGTGACCCCTTTCCTCTTGTTTACGAATCTCGGCGAGAATCTTTTCATCTAACACACTGGCACCGATGACATTTCCTGCGCCGCGGTAGAAGATCTCGGTCTCGTTCCAATCACCCTTTTCCAAGCCGACCAGAGAATAGGTTACTTCGGCCCGCGCTCCGGGCTCGATGGTCTCTAATTTCCAGGCCCACAATCCGAATGCCTCTTTGCGTCCACCCCGCTCATTGGCGACCATTTCCGCCAAACTCTCAGGCCAACTCACCAGAATGGTGTACGAGCGTGGGCGGGCGGTGTAATTGTACAGGAGAATCGTAACATCGCTCTGCTTGGTCTCCTTATTCCATAGGGTGGTTTCCTGACAAATCACCGCATTCATGATTTTAGTGATCGCCCCACCGAGGGCGGGGACGGGTTTACCCAGCAGTGAAGCTGATTTTTCCGCAATCGCCGGCAGAATATCGTTTATCAGTTCAAATTTCTCCTTGGTTTTCGCCATCTTCTTGCGCTTCTCCAAATGGCGTCGTAAACCTCGCCCCATCTCCAAGGCTGCTTTGCGAACCTCACCGAAGACCTCCTCATTATCGGCGAGCGCTTCTTTGGCCTCGCTGGTGAATTGAACATAGGTGCTGGCGAGATGAATCAGAATCGCCGCTGGGCCTTTGGGAACGCCTTTACCGCCGGCCTGCTCAAGGCCGTACTGGCGCCAATCAACACTCTCAATCGCCTTGGTGAGAAGACAACCACCCTGTTGATACATCAGCGGAACCCGGTTGGCAAAGCGCAGAATCTCAACCGGTTTATCGGCCGGCATCCCTCCACCGAAAATCAGCCCGACCTCAACTTGGTAGGGGTTTCCCTGACTGACGACAGGAGGTCGGGTCAAGGTGGCAATGAAGCGAGAATCGATGGTTTTGGACAGACCTTTTTTTATCAACATCTCCTCGATTGGTGACAGGCAGTTTGTCGGCGGGGGCAGGAGTTTGACTGGTTTCCCTCTGGCCCCGTTGCGCTTTCCATTCATCGCTTCCAAAAGAGCTTGAGCAGCATCCGGCTTGACTAATTTCGGCTTGCTACCTTCTTCCAATTCCGCCGCTGTGATTAATTCCTTAGCGGCGCGTTGACTGACACCACTGAAATTATGGCGGAGGAATGAGGTTAGTTTCCTCTCATCACTGGATTTCAGCATCCGCTGTAATTGACCGAGGTGCATGCCGCTCGGATGCGGCTTGATGGCATCGACGACTCGGGGTAATTTTTCCGTTACCCGTGTAAAAATTGTCCTCTCTCCCTCTGGGTCAGTGAAGGAAATCTCGGCGTGGGGATTGACGATTGAAGTCATCCGCAGGTATTGGTATACCGATTGGCGACCACGTTGGTACTTGGCTTTCATTTTGGTGATCACCCGCACCCCATGTTCGATCAACTCTCCATCCTCATCAGTCCATGTAATGCGTTCCTGCTTGGTCTTCAGTGCTTTGTTCTTCTGGGTATCAATACCTATGTTCACCTGTACAGCGGTCTCCTCAGTGGCGATTTTAGAGATTATCCGGCTCGGTTTTCCGGTCGTTAATTGACCATACATCACCACTCCGGTGATGCCGATTCCCTGCTGGCCGCGCGATTGGCGGATTACATGAAAACGACTACCGTACAGTAATTTTCCGAAGACATTTTCCAGTGATTTCATCGGGATTCCCGGGCCATTGTCCTGCACCTCGAGAAGAATGATATCGCGCTTGGCATCGTGTTTAGAAATTTTGATGGTGATGGTCGGCAGGATGCGTGCTTCTTCACAAGCATCGAGAGCATTGTCGACAGCTTCCTTCACCGCGGTGATGAGCGCCCTGGTGTCGGTGTCGAAGCCGAGAAAGTGTTTATTCTTCTCAAAGAATTCAGAAATGGCAATCTGCTTATGTGCCGAAGCCATTCTTTCTGCAATGCCCATGTGCATTCACTCTCCCGCCTCCGGTCCTCCTGAGTCCGAATGACACAGGGCCAGCAAACGACAATGGGAGGCGTATCTCGACGGTTCTAAAGCAATACCCCTTGAATGAGGATAATACCAAGGTATTCAGTTACGGTGATTTTCATCCGGACTCGGCGATAATCCGTTCAAGGTAGGCGCGAGAGATTCTATCCATCCAGATGATTCCGCCAACCGTGATGACGATACTGATTATCATCGCTGACCACCACACCGCGTCACGGGGGGGGCCGGCACCATCGCCAATGGCGAGAATATTTCCTAGACGAGATCCCCACCAGGCATAGAGAATAGTCGGGAAAACCGTGGCTACGTTGCCGATGGCATAATCCCGCGTCTTCATCTTTGAAGGGCCGAGCGCCCAATTCACCATATTGTATGGTATGACCAAGGATAGGCGAATCAGTACCGTTACCACCAACCCATGCTCCTCGACCACCTTATCCAAGGATACCATCTTCGGGTGTTCAGCCGCCCATGATTGCACCTTTTCACTCAGCAGATGTCGCCCGATCAGAAATGCGAGCATAGCCCCACCCATCGCCCCTAGCCAACCTGCAAATAACCCCGCACCAAAACCGAAGAGTGCTCCCGCTACCAATTTCATGAACGAGGATGGCACCATCAATGTTGCTAGGATTGTGAATATCAGGGCAAATGCCAGCGGGCCAGCGAGATAACCCCATTCACCCATCGGTTGTGACCATTTTGCCAGCAAAGCGACGACAGGAATTGATATTGCGGTATAAATGGTGAATAGAATGAGGATTGCCAAGAGCGCAAAAGCACGGCTTCGCCGTCCTTGCTCCGCCATCTTCCTCACTCTGCAAAGATTGTTGGTGCCCATGCGGTGATGCGACCCGTGAAAGCCGAAGCAGCAACTGTGAGCGGGCTGGCAAGATATAGCCTGCCAGGGCCTGAGCGGCCTTGGAAATTACGGTTTATCGCCGATACGGTAACTTGTTCGGCAGAGGTCGAGACCCCTGGGCCAGCGCCGATACAAGCGCCACAACCGGGGTCGATGACGTTTACACCAACCTTGCGAAAGAGCGCATCCCAGCCTTGTGCAACTGCGTATTCCTTGACTTGACCACTGCCATATTGGATATAGAAATCGACCGCCTCAGAGACGTTCATTCCGGCCGCATCGGCGGCCGCACAGACTTCAGCATAGTAGGCGATGTCGTCGATTTTTCCTGCGGTGCAGGAGCCGCCATAGGCGATATCGATGTTGACCTCACCGATCGCCGAAATCAATGCCCCATTGGTCGGGTCACTGGGAATTCCTTCGTCAGGATTACCCGGATGGGCGACCATCGGGACGATTGCAGATAGGTCGATGTGGTGGGTTCCACCATCATATATCGCCCCTTCATCTGGGGAGACAATCTTCGCCCGGACCTCATCAGCAGTTAACCCCGGGCGCATTTTGACCATCCACTCCACCGTCATCTCATCGCCTTCACAAATGCCGTTGCGGGCGCTGCATTCGGTTGCCATATTGCACAGTGTCGCCCGCTCATCCATCGATAGCGAGGTCAGGCCTGGCCCGCCGTATTCCATCGACCGGTTCAAGGTCAATTCCTTGCGAGCATGGTCGGAGAGGATGAACAGCATGACATCTTTGGCAGTACAACTGGGGTGTAATTCCCCAATCAGTTCAAAGCGAATACTCTCGGGAACCTTGACAAAAGTGAATCCGGAATGAATAAGACTGGCATATTCTGTGGCTCCAACCCCATAGGTGAGAGCATTGGATACCCCCCCCATGCAGGTATGGGAATCGGTGGCTTGGATGAAATCACCGACATCGATGAATTCTTCGCGCGCCAC
>DARQ01000040.1:22438-26634 GCA_002503395.1 Euryarchaeota archaeon UBA60
TCACGCACTCCTGTATGGCGTTGGAAAGTGACCTGCAGGTCGCGCAGAGCCTGTACCTTATCCATATGCGGGATGAATTTGGGATTATGATGGGCGTACAGCAGGTGGTCCTCAAACACCGCGAATTTACTCGGTTGAGGAATGGTGTAATCATCACCATATTCAGCGGCTAGGAAATTATGCACTTGAGCGGTGGTGAATTCATGTGAATATCCACCTTGTACCTTGGCGATGACCGGGTCGTGCGGTCGCACACAAGCACCCTCTACCTGTCCGACCAAATTTCTGGAGATGATTTTCTCAGTCATCGTCATCGGGCGCGGAGTAGCAGATAATTTCGGCACCTCGATTTCACCGTCCCGCATCTTTTTAGCGAACTGAAACAGCCCACCGGACTCTACAATCAATTTGGTCAACGGGTCGTAGTGGTCGATGAATTCAGCGCGGCTGATAGTCTCACCTGCTTGCAGGCGAAGTAACATTTTGTGGTCACCCATCAATTGCCCGAGGTTGATGTTATTGCGCTCGTGGATTGGAGCGAAAGATGCCGCGATGACCAAGCGGATACCCGACCACCGCTCACACTGTGCCGCAGTCTCACGACTTGAGCCCGTACCCTTGCGATAGCCCGAGACAATGCACTCAAAACCACCTTCTTTGAGCATATTCTCACCGATTACCCGCATACCGTTATGCATTAATCCAGCGTAGGCATTCTTAGCAATCTCAGCCGGGTCATGGTCGAAGCAGACCCAGGCCGGAGTCATCACGTCGGTGTTGATATCATCGAGTAGTTCGTCTACCGACAGATCTTCCATACGGAGTTCCAATCCCTCGTAAACCTGCTTTCTGATCAACTCAAGGTCCTTGGTCAGGAACAGCACTCTCTTATCGGGGCGCAGTGCGACTTCCTGTGGTGGCCATTCTCCCATGTCTACCCCAAACCCCTCGAGTGGTCGAGCATATATGACGGCATCGATAAGGCCCGAACTGGGAAAATTTCGTTCCTGAGAAATAAATACCACCGAAAATCATCTCTCAGTGGTGCGATAAACTGAACTGAAGAGGACTGATGTAGGGCGCGAATAATTCCGAATGGTTTAATAATGTTATCTAAACCGCTTATAATAACTGGGATGGGTTTTCTCCGGTTCAGGCGGGTATATATTATGGTAGAAGAGCAACAGGTTGAAGATATTGTAAAATGCATAGAATGCGGTAGTAGAAACTTGAATCGAGATGAGACCCGCGGCGAGGTGGTCTGTGATGATTGTGGATTGGTCCTGGAGGACAATGTAATCGATCAAGGTGCCGAGTGGCGAGTCTTCAGTCCCGAGCAGGGTGACCAGAGGGCGCGTACCGGTGCGCCGATGACGGTGATGCTACACGATAAGGGATTGTCCACCGACATCGACTGGCAGAACAAGGATTATTCTGGAAAGACCATCAACAGCCGTTACCGCAGTCAATTCTACCGCATGAGAAAGTGGCAGAAGCGCAGCCGTGTAAGTAATGCCACCGAAAGGAATCTGGCGATGGCCCTAGCTGAACTCGACCGGATGGCCAGTCGGCTAGAACTACCTAAATCAGTGCGCGAAGCCGCGGCGGTCAATTACAAGAAAGCGGTTGAAAAGCGTTTGATTCGTGGTCGCTCGATCGAAGGTGTGGCCGCAGCCAGCCTATACGCGGCTTGCCGACAATGCGGGGTACCAAGAACTCTCGATGAAATCGGCCAAGCGAGCCGCACTGGCCGTAAAGAGATCGGCCGCACCTACCGTTTCATGGTACGCGAGTTGAAGATGAAGATAATGCCGACCGGACCTGAGGATTACATCTCTAGATTCTGTTCCGGACTTGGCTTGGATGCCGAGGTAGAAGCCAAGGCACATGAGTTGATCAAGGCCGCTCAAGAGCGGGAATTGACCAGTGGCCGTGGCCCGACCGGAATCGCCGCCTCAATCATATACATCGCCAGCGTATTGTGTGGTAAACGCCGCACTCAGCGAGAAGTTGCGGAAGTCGCCGGCGTGACCGAAGTCACGATTCGTAATCGTTACAAGGAATTGATTCAAAACTTGAATATCGAACTCGATATCTGAGTCCCATCGAGGCCAATATAATGGCTGATGTAGTTGAGTTGAAAGCGGCACTTGTCGCCGCACTATCCCCTTTGGATGGAATCACTTGGAAACGAATGTTTGGATGTGATGCGGTTTTTTACAACGACGTGATATTCGCCCTGGTTTGGAAGGCGGGCCGTCTCGGGTTGAAATACACCGAACCAGAGGATTTCGCCGAGCGTATGGCACATTCCGGTAGTGACAGATGGAGCCCGGGAGGTCGGACGACAAAGCATTGGATACTCATTCCGAGTTCGGTCGCCGAATCAACATCACAATTGAGCGGATGGGCAAGGATTGCCCATGCTACGGTATTATGAGGCCATGCGGTTGAGAGATGGTGAATGAAAAGCGAGGGATTTGATGAAGGCCAAGAAAAGAGTTGTAGAAGCGGTGCTGCAACGCACCACCGCCAGTCTGGTTACAGCATTGGAGAGCAGTATTTCTTCTTGGCCACTACCGATACCACCACGTCAAGACGCCGATTTTCCGACACTTTCTCCTAGCCGACCCGAGCAACTGGTAAAGCAGGCTCTAGGCTTATTCCAATCCGACCGCGGCGGGTTTGAGCGCCATCTCATCTCGACGGTCGAACTGGTAGTTCCGTATCGAATGGGACTTTCTGAAAATGTATTCGAGGAGCATGAGAAATGGTTGATGCGCAGACTCGATGATGTAAGCGAGCGTATTCTCTTCGCTACCTGTACCGCCTGGCTTGCAGAAGCCCTCGACCCGACCGTACCGGATACCGATAAATGGTGGCTTTCCATTTCCCTTCTCTGTGGGTTGGCGAATAAACCGGATGGTCAACCTGTGCACCAAGGCTATCATCTGCTCGAGAGCATCGCCTTGGCTGAACGGCCCGGAACTTGGCACACCCAACCAGAAGATGGGCCTCATAACATCGGCTGGGACCCACATGCCATCGTACCCAAAAGTGCCTTGACCGCCCATCATGAAGGGGCACAGGCGGCGCGCTGGATGCTTGAGAAACTTGAGCAAGGAGATACTCCTCGACGCTTATTATTGATTGAATGGATAATGCTGCTGCTTGAGCGCCGTGAATTGGTTGAACCCTTGGCATTGAGCGAGATACTGCTGCGGCGAGCGGTCGACCCGGCGGAAACGGTGGCCGCCCGCCTTGTGGCAACCCTGCCACGGCTGTTGGAATCCGACAAAGAATCGGGTTTGGCGGTCATCAAGATACTCAGTGCACGAAAAGATGTTTTAGTCCAGCGTGCGCTGGCAGATGTTCTGACCCGATTATTCCGGAGAATAGAGTGGGATGCGGTACCCCTTTTGGAAAAGATGCTAGCCAGCGATGATGAAAATATTCTCGCCGCAGCATCGTCGACGGTCGGCGACCTACGGTTTCTTGATGATGCTAGATATGCCGATGAAGTCTCAAAATTGGCAGACCATCCGATTCCCATCGTGCGGCGAAACCTGGTTTCAACCCTACGTTATTACATCACAAATTTTCCCGAGGATGAGCGCCGGGTCATTTCGAGATTGTGGTTGGATGGCGACGAAGTAGTCGCCGCCCGTCTGCGAGAATTATTCATTCGCATGGAAGAGGTCGACCCCGATAGTTTTGGGAAACAGATTTCTCGTATCGATGCCGAGGATAAGTCGGCCCTTGAGTATTTGTGGAAAATATTGGAAAATCGCAACGCTGGGCGCCCTCAGGCGTGGATGAATTGGCTGGCAGGAGAGGGTGAGGTACCGGCTACAACCCCGCAAAAACCGGTGGAACAAGGACCTCAGACCAATATCGAGGTCGACCTTCCACAATTATCTGACGCTCTGGATACCCTTGATGGTGGAAATCTCGACTAGCCCCTCCTCATGTCAATGTCCGAAAGGTGATAATGGCGCGACGAATCTGCGCGCCATGCGCCGCCATACCGTAGTTGCGACCACACTGGTCATCATCGTCCTGCTCATCCTGCCGAGTTTGGCCTTCACGGTCCTTGCCGATGAGGAGGCGGATACCACATTGGAAGCGCGTGACATCTCCGCATCATTGTCCGCTGACGAGATGGTTACCCTCACTTGGCGTAACATCAACACCAC
>DARQ01000085.1:0-1842 GCA_002503395.1 Euryarchaeota archaeon UBA60
GATGGGCGAGAGCAATTACAAACTCAGCCAATATAGGAGGGTCGAAGGTTGAGAGTAATGGTCGATGATGAATTGACGGAATTCGGAAAAGACTCCTCCGATGATGAACTGGGACCGGAAGGAATCTCCGAGTTCGCCGAGCGCCTCGCACAAGCCAGGCAACTCCGGTCAGTCAAGAGCAAGGATGCCTTCAGTGAGGTTTTCGAGAGTGTGATGACCCGCGCCGAGCGTAAGAAACACGGGCAGTTCTTCACCCATCGCCAACTGGTCGACCACATCATTGCCAACCTTCCGATCACCCCTACCTCGACCGTGCTCGACCCATCCTGTGGAGCCGGGGCCTTCCTCTCGGTAGTCAATGCCAAGGTGGGTAGCCCGGCGGTGTACGGTGTCGACATCTCGAAAAAGGCGCTCGGCATGTGCCGCCTGAACCTCGCGGTACAGAGTGATGGCGAGCTGATTCCCACTGAAAACCTGACACAAGCTGATTTCATCAATGACTTCCAGTTGTCTGATTTTCCCGAGGTTGAAGCCGCTTGCGGCTATGATGTCGTGGTCGGCAATCCGCCATTCATGAATCTGAAGAAAGGTGTCGATTTCGACCATTCCGACCCTATCTATGCACCAGTGATATCCGGGGTGGTGAATTCATCTTCACTTTTCATCGCCAAGTCACTCTCCCTGCTCAAGGATGATGGCTGGCTGGGTCTGGTTCTGCCAAAGAACATCTTGCGAGTTAATTCGTTTTCAGCCCTGCGCGCACACCTGCTCGATACCTGCACGATTTCGCAGATATTCGACCTTGGGCACTACTTCAAGGATGTGCGTGGAGACCAGATTATTCTCATCGCCAAAAAGCGCAGTCTCGACCAACCCGGCCAAAAAGAGCACATGGTCAAAGTATCGATTCTCAAGTCGGGGCAGGATTTCGCCCTACCTTATTCCTACCATCTGCCTCAGGCCGAACTTGCCGGGGATGGAGCCAACACCTTCCCGATTTACTACGATGCTGATATCCATGCGCTGGCCGACAAACTCGAACAGATTCCCGAAACCCTTGGCGATTATTCAGCCGACATCTTCCGAGGTCTGCCACTGGGGGGGAACCATCAGACCGTATCCGATATCCCGACCAATGATTCCCTGCGGCTGTTACGCGGTAATTGCCTTGGCCGGTTTTCGATTCGTAATGAATTGGCATTATCTCCCTCAGCCAAGGCCGTGGTGGCGGGCGAGAAGTTCGCCCGTCAGGAATTCGAACGCATCGTCCTGCAGAACATCGTCTCTCGCGAAGGTGGTTTGACCGCATGTATCGCCCCTGATGACTGTTATAGTCTGGATACGGTGACCAATGTGGTATTGGGCGACCCCAGCCTGAATCGCTACATGGTCGGCGTGCTCAATTCCCGCATCGCTAATTTCTACACCTTGATGATAACCTTCCTGCATTCCAATTTCACCATGCATGCAGACCGACCATACATCGCACTGATTCCCATCGCCAAGCCCAGCCCAGCACAAAGACGTGCGGTCGAGGCCAGCGTCGACCGGCTGGCCGATCGGTATGACCACCCCAGCGTCGGTGGAGGTATTGGGAGTGAGGATTATTGGCGGGTGTACGAGGAATTGAATCATCGGTTGTACGAGATTTACCACTTGAGTGAGGTGGAAATATCCCTAATAGAGAGGACGCTCGCAAGCGTAATGAGTGTGAAATCCAATGGCTGAGAAGATGAACAATCTCACCGGTGCCGACTGGCTCAAGCACTCATTCTCAATCTGGAGGGACATCCGAAAAACCCCTGAGGAGATGGCGCTGAAACATCCGGCGATGTTCCCGAG
>DARQ01000085.1:1864-3355 GCA_002503395.1 Euryarchaeota archaeon UBA60
GATACTGATAACCAAAGGGTCATCATCACTAGACAAGGTCATTAAGAAAGGAATGATTACATCGCGAAGTGAATCATGTGTCGAAACTCTCTGCTCGACAAACCTGAATTGAGAATCAGCGATACGAGTACTGGTACATATCCTAACTCCAGTGGGCTCTTTGGTGTATGAACTCGACGACTTACATTTGGTCTTCTTTCGCGTAAATCCAGTCGCCAAATCACCGCATTCGTCGCAGTAGACAATGCGCTGAAGNNGCGGCAAATCGTGGTAGACAGGGGATTGGCATCGAATTGAATCCCGAATATGCTGAAATCGCCAATCAGAGAATTGCCGGGTTTTCGCCCGACCACTCGCCCGATACGGGGGTTGCATTCCCACCACGAATCATCATCGGTGATGCCCGAGAAAAATTATCCGACCTCGCCGATGAATCGGTTGACCTGTGCATCAACTCGCCGCCATACTGGGATATTCTCAACCAGAAACGCTCGGTCGACGACCGTGACATATCGGCCTATAGCGAATCGGAATCGGACCTTGGAAATACCGAGGACTATGAGCAGTTCCTCGATGAACTCAAAGAAGTGTATTCCGAGGTCTTCCGGGTCTTGAAACCGAACAAACGCTGTGTCTGCGTGGTCATGGATATTCGCAAGAAGTCACAGTTCTTCCCATTGCACATGGATTTGAGCAAGGTCATGGCGGAAATCGGTTTCGAGGTTGAGGAGTTCGTGATATGGGACCGTCAGCACGAGTATAACAACATGAAACCATTGGGCTATCCGTGGGTTTTCAGGGTCAACAAGGTGCACGAGTTCGTTTGCATCTTCTGGAAGCGCTAGGCTCAGAATATCGAAAAACCGAAGAATTGAGAGGCGATTAGGGCGGAACCTGCCACCAAGGTAATTTTCACACCATTTGACAAATTCCCCTTACCCACTCCCTCAGCAACCATCGCGTAGACCAACACTGCTCCGGCTGCACCTTTGATCACACTACCTAAACCCTGCATCTGGTCTTCATATATCGGGTGTCTTGCCAGGTCCTCCGCGTATTTATCCACATCGTCGCTATCGGCCATATCATAATCATATGCGCTTGGTTCACCTTGAATATCTGGCAATTCCGAGACAAAAATTCCTACCACGAGCAGGGCTAACCCGGTGATGATGAGTATCGCAAAATTACCGCTCGGACTCGCATAGGAAGCCGCCGCAGGGGGAGTGACTGTCGGAACTGTGGCCACGGGGGCTTGTGCAACTGGCGCATGTGGTTGTTGATGTGGCGACGGAACCTGCATGGGGTGCCGTCACCCCGGCCCCATTTAGTCCCTTGTCGAACCCATCTCGCAGTAATCAAAAGCTAATCGTCCATGGTGATGAGATCATCTCCCTGCTCGCATCGTTCTCCCACCTGAAAGTGGATGTTCTCGATAATCCCGTCCTTGGGCGCAGTTATCCTGTGCTCCATCTTCATCGCCTCCATCAC
>DARQ01000055.1:0-227 GCA_002503395.1 Euryarchaeota archaeon UBA60
TCGCTGATGCGCATTTTGTTGAGATTGGCGAGGGCATTATAGGTCGCCTGGGAGTAATTGATGGTGGTTCTGGTCTGGCCCTTCGAGCGGCTGATTACATCGGTGATGCCGGCCAGGGTCAGGACCCGCTTGCCGTATTCGCCGATGACCAGTCCCTTACCCGATGGTGCTGGAGAAAGGGTGACTCGAGTTGAGCCGGAACGCCCGGTTATCGCCAGTGGGATACT
>DARQ01000055.1:396-641 GCA_002503395.1 Euryarchaeota archaeon UBA60
CACGAGCCGTTGCCGCGCATCACCGGAATGATGTTCAACTTGGCACGGACAATCGCTTTGGCGATGGTTGAGGCGGCTTCCTTGCCCTTGGCAATAGCCAAACCGACATAGCCGTCCTTATTGCCAACACAGGCCATGACGCTGAAGCGCATTCTTCGCCCACTGTCGGTCATTCGCTGAACCATGTTGACCTTCAGGACGTCATCCTCAAGGTTGGGGAGCAGGGCGTCGATGATTTCGACCTC
>DARQ01000055.1:849-2270 GCA_002503395.1 Euryarchaeota archaeon UBA60
TCTGTGACTTCAACGTGCATAGCCGGAGCATCGGGTGCTGAGGAGTCAACGGAATGAGTATCCGGGGTGGACGGGGTGGCTGGAGTTTCAGTGGCCGGTGTGGCGGCGTCTGCCGTGGCAGTGGTCTCTTCGACTTTCTCAGTGGTTTCCTCGGTCATTAAAACGCCCCCTCTATCTTCGACTTTGTCTTATCTACCGCCTTGGCAACCTTGGCGTCGATATGAGCGCCATCAATGCGCTCTTGTGGTGGAATAACCGATTCTCCGTGGGGAATCGACATGCCGGCATCAACCATTCCCTTCAAGGCTGAGAAAACTCGCGCCCCGGGGGCCGATGATGACAGTCCGATATCGAGTACCGCATCGCTATGGCCAGCGGCCACGGCGGCCTTGCCGAGGGTGTATCCGACCAGATATGAAGCTGGAATCGACTTGCGCGACATCTTCTCCGGCCAGCCGTATTTCTTGACCAGACCCTCTCCGGTTGCACCGACAACGACCTGATCACCATCGGGTTTGTAGATTACCAACTGGGCTGTAGTCTGGGTGTTGGAAATGCGTACCACGGCGCGTGGACTACCGTTGCGGAGTAGTTTGAGGCGGCGGCTATAATCGGTCTCGCCGGTGCGGCGACGGCGGTATTGTGCTCTTTGTCTAGGTCCGTGTGCCATCAAGATTCACCTCCGGTGAGTACCATTCCCTCGATCTCCATCTGTGTCTTCATATGGGCAATCGAGCGATATGAGCCGCCCTTTGCCTTGCGGTAATAGTAGCGGTAATTCGAGGGTTTCAAGGTGCCATCGGCACGCAATTCCTTGAGGACTCGACGCTGGGCACGGATTTGGCGCATCCAGCGGTTCTTCCTCGGGTCACGGGCATTGTGTGTACCCGATCTTTTGCCATGCCCCTTGCGGCGGCCTTTGGCCTTCTGTCTAGCGATGACGCGGGCGCGGACGCGGCTGATGCCTTGAATCGGCATAGCTCGAATCCAGCCCTCGGCGATATGTTCGCGGATGGTGTCCTTCTGTACCGCGGTGGCGACTTGGTCGACACGGTGTGGATCGATCCAGACCCGGTTGACACCGCACTTCAGCAGTCGTGCCGCCATCTTCTTCTGGTTGGTGATCTGCATCACACACCCCTCCTGCGGTTTAGAACTCTGATACCCAATTCATCGGCACGGAGGTGAATCTGTTCACGCTTCCTGCCACCGACGGTAGCACCGACTCGGGCGGCCTGGGTGGCTGGGTTGATTTGGTCGAGGTCGGTGGCGTTGTGCACCATGACTTCGCGGAAACCGCTGGAGTGAAGTCCGCGCGCTCCGGAAACCTTGCCGTGGCCGATTTTCACCAATGCCCCACGATACTTGTAATTACGGCGCAATTTGCTGTCCATTCCACTCGGCTTGCGCCATCCGGACTT
>DARQ01000055.1:2527-5122 GCA_002503395.1 Euryarchaeota archaeon UBA60
AGTTCCTTCAACTCAGAGACGGTCATACTTTCGTAATCTTCTGCCATGTTCATTCCTCCTCTTATTCCTTGGCCACCAGATAGATTCCGTCTTGGAAGACTCGGCGGTCACGCTTCTTCACAGTACAGCAACGCTCGATATTGGCGGCGGTCTGGCCGACCTGTTCCTTGTCATGACCGGTGATGACAACCTCGGTCTTTTTCACGACTTTCACTTTAACATCGCCGACAAATGCCGCCCGGCGAGGAACTTTCTCACCGAAGTAGTTGTTGACGACCAGTTCGGTTGATTCGACCTTGAGGTTCATTGGAAAGTGAGAGTAGACCGCCTTGAGACGGTAGGTGAAACCCTCGGTGACTCCCTTGACCATATTGTTGAGGTGGGCCTTCCAGGTTCCGGCCATCGCCTTTTCCTTGCGGCGTGGCAGGTCGACACGAACCAATAGACCGTTACCCTGCTCGAGGAGTTGCAACTTGCTGTGGCTGAAATTTCGGGTTTGCGAGCCGTTCTCGCCGGAGATGGTGACATCTCCATCTTCGGATAACTTGGCCTCAACCCCATCGGGGATTATTACGAGGTGTTCGATTCTGTCACTCAATGCCATTTTCTCACCTCAGTAAACATATGCCAACAGACGGCCACCGATTCGGATTTCCTTCGCTTGGTAGTGATTCATCACACCTTGATTTGTCGTTAGGATGAGCAGACCGAAGTCCTTGGCCGGAAGATAGCGGCTCTCCCACTTCTCAAATTCTTGGCGGCGCACACTGAAACGTGGCTTGACTACACCACAGCGGTTGATGGCGCCGCGCAGTACAACATTGTACGAACCGCCGCGACCATCTTCTTGCGACTCAAATTCACCGATGTAGCCGGACTTCTGCATGATGTCGAGCACCGACCCGAGAATCTTGCTCGCGGGGGCGATATGCACCTCGAACTTGCCAGCCTGCTCGGCATTGAATATCTTGACCATTGCGTCATTCAGGGGATCAAATTGCATCCTTCACACCTCCATTAACTATACTTCTTGAAGCCGATGTCTGCGGCTATGTCACGGAAACACTGACGGCACAGGTTCAGACCATGTCGGCGAATCAATCCGCGCTTGCGGTTACAGCGGCGGCACCCTACGGTGCGGCCGATCTCAATCCCATGTTCTCTTGCCATCAATTACTCCTCCTGTATTTTCAACTTGTAGTTTTCAGCGAACCAGGCGATGGATTCCTCCTTCTTCACGCGGTGGCTATAAGCTACTTTTCGACTGCGACGGCGACGGCGGGACACGCGGTGTCCCGGGCGCTCAAGAACGATGTTGATGTCCATCCCGTAGATACCGATATCCGGGTCGTACTTCTGGTCCGGGAATTCGGTATAATCACTGATGCCAAAGGATAGGTTGCCCTGTTGGTCGAAATTCCACGACGGGATGGCATTCTCACGTACCCAGAAAGCATCGGTGAGGAACTTATTGATGGACGCCTTGTCACGAATGGTGACCTTGCACCCGATTGGTGCGCCCTTGCGTACTTTGAGGTCACGGTTCTGAATCCGACCTAGGGTACGTATAGGGGTACCTCCGGTTAGTAGTGAGAGAACCGATTCCGCATTCTGCAGGCGGGAACCGCCTTCGCCGACCCCGATGTTCACCGTTACCTTGGTGATTCTAGGTGCGGTCATGATGGTTGCCGACTCACTCATTGAACCACCTCCGCCTTCGGTAGTGGGGTATCATCGCCGACGATGAATACGTGCCGGGCGATGGTGCCGAACTCTTCGAACAATACTTCGTTCGGCATACTTGAGCGCTTGACGAGATGTTCCTTGATATTGGCGATGGTAGCGACGTGACTACCACCGATGAGGTAGGCCTTGGCACCTTCCTCAAATGGAAGATGGTTAAGAATGGCTTGGTCGGGGAGTTGTATCTTCAACGAGTCGCCGCTGCTGAACTCACCTGCATCATCGACGAGAATGTTACGACCATCGTGGAGATTCAATTGTGTACGGCCGCCCTTGATGGTCGACTTGCCCTCGATTCGGCAGACCTTCCACTCGGCATCATCGGGGGGGATCTGCTGGTAGCGCAGTTTTCCATTCTTGTCGAGTACACAGCGATAGTGCTCTTCGCCAAGGGTCAGAACATCCATCAGACCGACGCCACGGCGGGCGTCGCGAACGACTCGCCCATCGATAAGTGCCTTGCCTTCGTGCAGGATTCGGCGAACCTCTCGAGCGGTATCGGCGAAGCCGAGAACATCGCGGATGACGGTTGAAATGGACATGCAGTACTCAAGGCTGTGGGCGCCGGAGCGCGGACGTGAGACCCAGATGGAGATTTTTCGTGGCAGTGCCCAACTTCGAGGCATTGCCAAGCGCTTTAGATGACTTCCTGAACCCAATTAATCAACTCCTGTCCGCCGTCAACTTCTGCATTCGCAAAGGGTCGGTCTCGTCAAGTTTGACGACGACGACATTCGAGGCGTGGACGGAAACCGCCTCGTCCTTATTATCTGAGGTCGAAACCACAAGACCTTCGATGAAGATGCGACCTTTGCTCGATTCGACGCGGATAACCTTGTGCGACTTCTTGTC
>DARQ01000055.1:5208-12000 GCA_002503395.1 Euryarchaeota archaeon UBA60
CGTACTTCATCGCCGGTACGGATAGTGACCGAGCGGACTGCGGCGAGACGTGGGTCGTCGCTCTGCAGGCGGGCGCGCAGGCGCTTGCGCTGGATGTGAATCGGTGCATTTGCCGCGCCCTTGCGCTGCTTTCCCGGTTTGCTGCTCTTGACCATATTATTCATCTCATACTATTTGCTTGGCGGTTGCGGCGATTCGTGGCCAGCGCTCCGCTGATTCACGGGAGACCGGACCTTTGATGTCGGTTCCCTGCACCTCACCGCGTTCATTGGTGATAACGCAGGCGTTATCGGCGAATTGTACCCAAGTACCGTCGACGCGCCGGAACGGGCGGCGTTGGCGGATGATGACCGCCGAGAACATTTGCCGGCGGGTCTCGGGAGTGCCCTTCTTCACGCTGACCTTGATCATATGACCGACGCCGGCGCTTGGGTAGCGGCGCATTGTCCCACCCAACTTTGGCACGGCGATGATTTCGACGATCTTGGCGCCGGTATTGTCGGCACAGGTCAGGCGAGCTGCGGTCGGAAGACCACGGGTTACCTTTCCAGCGATTCCCTTCATCAGGCTCCCTCCTCTGTCAGATTCTCAACCACGCAGAAAGAAACCGTCTTTGACAATGGGCGGCATTCCATTACTCTGACACGGTCGCCAATGACCAATTCACCGATGCAAGTCGGCAGGTGCGCCGAAAGTCGGCCAGTGCGCTTCTCATAACGCTCGAATTTGGGCATGGCACGAACGTTTTCACGCTCGATGACGATGGTCTTCTGCATCCCGGTACGGGAAACTGTGCCCTCAAAAACCTGTCCACGTAGCCTCAGGCTGCCGTAGAACGGGCAGTTGGCATCGCCATCCCATTCGCCCTCGGGCATTTTTACATCAATTCCAATATCGCGCATTATTCACTCCCCCACCGGTTCTGCCTTGAAGCGCCGATTGATGCGGTCTTCAGGTCTGATCTGCATTTTACTGCCATCGATGACGAATTCCTCGTCATCGAGTTGGAATTTGATTGAGGCCTTGCCGAAAACCACCTTGCGGTAATCCTGGGTGGCAGGGGTGTCCTCTTTGATTGAGATTGTGCGCATGGTCTCATCTATGACGCAACCACTGCGGCCGACCAGACTGGAGTCGGGGGAATCAACCACGGTTAGTCGGCGACCCAACCACGGAAGATTCTGAGAGAGATTTTCTGACATTTATCGCACATCCACCTGGTATCCGTTATTCTTGAGAACTTCAGCAGCCTTCTTCTTGTGTTCGCCCTGCAATTCGATGGTACGTCCTTTCACCGTCCCACCCGCAGCACATTTTGCCTTCAAGGTCTTTGCCAACTTGTTGATATCGATTGCGGTATCGTCGATTCCTTCTACGATTGTCACAATCTTACCATATCTCCTGCGGGCGGTTGTAATCACTGCCCGTTGTTGTTCTTTGGCGATTTCTTGGCAAATGCACAACTCCATCGGGAGAACGCACACATTGCAGATATTGGCCACTGATGTTTTCCCTCCGTATGTTTTCGTTCTTTCTTTTGTGATTACTGGTCATTACGCATGTAGGTTAACATGCGGGCAATACTGCGGCTGGTCGCTTTGTAAGCGCCAATATTTGACGGGTTGCCACCCAGAGACTTCTCGGCGTTCAACTGCATCATCTCCTCTCGTAATTCAAGCAAACGAGCTTGCTGGGCTTCCTTACCCATCGATTCGATTTCTCGATTTGAGACGTGACTCATGCTTTAGCCCCCTTGGCTTCTGGCTTTGATTCATCGCCTTCGACCTCGATGATTTCGGTATTCTCGTCCTCGGGAACTTCTCCTTTGCCATAGACAGTGATCTCGTGCGGTAGGCGAGTACCAGGGCGCATGATGGCGACGGTACAGCCGATGGTGCCTAGTTTCTTGATGGCGACCGCATAGCCGCGGTCCATGTGTTGAAGGGCGGTCTCGCCACAATACTTGACGTGACCGGAGATGAATTTCTCGGTGCGGTGGCGGGCGCCGGTGATCTTCCCGTTCAAGGTGACGAGGACACCTCTTGCTCCAGCCTGCATGATTGTGCTAACGGTGCTGTGGCCGGCTCGGCGGAAATACCATCCCCGCTCGAGAGAAGATGCCAATTTCTGCGCCATGATCTGGGCATTGATGGATACATTCTCGACTTCCTCGACCATCAACTTCGGGTTTTCGATATTGAATTCCTCGTTCAGGCGGCGTTGAAGTTCATTGATTATCTTGCCCTTACGGCCGATGACCAGACCCGGGCGCTCCGCCATGATTGTGACCGAAGTGCCTTGAGGGGTGCGCTTGATGTCGAGTTTTCCGAACCCGGCTCGCTTGGTATTTTCAATCAGGAACTCCTTGACCAGATGCCGCTCGACATTACGGTCGATGATTTTTCGGATTGTATTTCCAGCCATTTCTATACCTCCTTAGTACTCATAAGAACCATCAGAACTCATCCTCATCCTCTTCGACCTCAGTGAAATCCTCTAGGAATAACTCGATATTGGTCTGGTAGTGATTCTTCGGTGTTGCTCGGCCTCGTGCCCGGGGCATGAATCCGATTTTTTGCTGCCCACGGTGCGAGGCGACATGGGTGATGACCATGTCTTCTGTTTCGACATCCTCATGCTCTTGACGAGCGTTAGCCATGGCGCTGTTAATGAGTTTGATGAATTCTCTGGCAGCCTTGGCGGGATAGCGACCTGGCCCCATTCCACCCTTACGGTGACCGACCATGCTTGGCCCGGAGCGACGGCGGCGTTTGTTACCCGAGCCGAGACGGAACGGAATTGCGACGGCCTTGCGGCGGATGTCGATACGGGGACTGTCAATCTTGATGACCTCGGTGAGCAGGTCAATCGCCTGACCAGCGGTCATATTCTTGATGGCGCGGCAGATTTCGAAGCAGTGCTTTACGTGTACGTCAAGGTTGACGGCGCGGGCGGTAGCCATACGGCTTCCTGGAAGGCTGGGCTGCAACATCTGGGTATAGCCCCTCTGACTCTTGGACCGGTTGCGACTCATCTTTTTCACCTCACTTCAACGGAACGTGCTTGCTCGATTTGGTAGCACCGACACCAGGACCGCTGTGGGTTACGCCACGGCGGGTGATTGCGTACTCGCCCAGATAATGACCGATCATCTCCGGCTTGATATCGACCGGAGTGTAGCCCTGGCCATTGTGAATATGGATGCTGGTACCGACGAATTCGGGGATGATGAGCATGTCTCGACGGTGGGTTCGCACCGGACGTCCGCTCGAGTTCTTGACGCGGTTGCGCAGGTGCTCATTATCGGTCGAGATTCCACGACCCATTGTACGGCGTGCTCGTGCCGAAAGCAGGGAGACAACGCTTGAACCATCGGCTGAACCCTCGACTGGGAAGAGCGGCATTGCTTGTAATTCCTCAAGCGAATGGCCTCGATAGGAAAACTGTTTCTTGCGACGCTCGCTCACGCGGGCGCGCAGTTTACGGGTACGACGGCGAGCCGCCTTTGGAGTCATGAAGCGCTTCTTTCTCTTTGCCATTCAAATCACCTCACTTTTTCTTTCCTCGGCCTCGGCCGGTTCGGCTTGGGGCGATATTTCCTACCTTGGCACCCGGTGGTGCACCACGTGCGACCGAGTTTGGACCGTGAACAGCTTGGTGATTTCCACCACCGTGCGGGTGATCGACCGGATTCATCGCCACACCGCTGACCTTGGGATAGGCCTTGCCGCGTGCCTTGGCCCTGTAGTGAGCAGTACCAGCCTTCATCAGCGGCTTCTCGGCACGGCCATGGCCAGCCAAGATGCCAATGGTTGCACGGCATAGCCCTGGTACTTCCTTGATTTTTCCGCTCGGCAGGCGAACCCGCACGCGACCGTTGTCAAGACGGGATTCAATGATGCAGGAATTGCCACCACTGCGGGCGATTTTACCACCGTCACCTGGTCGGAGTTCGACATTGTTGACGGGGGTACCTTCTGGAATGTTGATCAGATGGGTGATATTTCCAGGGCGCATGCTGACCTTATCACCGATGGCGATGGAAGAGCCGACCGCCACACCCTCGGTGCAGACGATGAGCGACTCATCACCATTCTCCATCTTGACCCGCGCCAGTGGCGCGGTGTGAATCGGACTGTGGACCAATTCGATGACCTTGCATACCAACTCGCGACCGCGAGGGATTCGGGAGGCGCCGGGGAATCGGTGGCTACTTGCCTTGTAACGCGGGCTGCTGCCCTTACGCTGTGCACGAATTCGCTTACCCATATTACCACCTCAGAATGCTCCTAATTTCATCGAGGCATCCTCAGCGTCATAACCCTCGGCGAGTTTCACGCTGGCATGCTTCCCGTGCTTGGTCAAACGGGTGTTGACCTTGCTGACTTTGACATCGAATAGTTTCTCGACCGCATCTGCGACATCGGCCTTGGTCGCCGACTTGTGGATGATGAACTCCAAGCGGTTGATGGACAAGGTCTCGTCATTGCGACGAGCTTCCATCGACTTCTCAGTTATCCATGGCGAGATGATGATGTCGTAAGGATTCATATTTCTCACTCCATTGCGGCAATCGCTTGCTTGGTGAATACGGTCAGTCGGCCTGCATCTCCACCCGGGGCCAGGTCTTCAGCCGACAGGTCGCGCACGCAGACCACATCTACCCCTGGTAGATTTCGTGCCGCACGAGCAAGGCCGTCCTTCTGCTGGACCACCAATAGTAGAGACTTGGGTTGCTTGTAACGGCGACCGCGCATCTTACCCTTGCCGGCACGGATTGAGCGGCCGTTCTTTGCGCGCTCCAGGTCATTGCCTAGTCCGAGGCCTTGTAGGATGGCCACCAACTTGCGGGTTGGGAACTCCTGGGTGAAGGTCTCGATGTCGAGTTTGTTCTTCTTGCCATCACGAACTTCGGTATAGTCACCGATGATGATTGGTAAAGAGGATATTTCGTCGACGAATCTGTGCCCTCGGGCAACGACCATCTCTACCTGAGTGGTCGCGGCCAAAGCGCTGTTGCGAGCGGCGCGGCGCTCGTTGCGGTTGAGTCTCTGGCCGCGCTCGGAATCGACCTTGGGACCATGCGCTCGGCGCCCGCCCTTGGTGCGGGGATCCTGTGCCCCACGGCGCTGTCCGGTGCGGCGCATGATTCTCGCGACACCACGACCCTTCCCCCACCATTCGACCGAGTGCTTCATTCCCGGCATAGGGCGGCGCTTGCCGCCGTGTACGTGCGAACCATATGGTTGGCGACGGTTGGCGCGGAAGGAATGTACTGCACGACGAATCAAATCGATGCGTATGTCTGAGTCGAATGCATCTGGCAGTTCGACCTTGCCCTTCTGATGGACACTGATGTCGTATACTTCAGCCAACGGCCCGGCCTCGACTTCTTCCTGAATGACTTCGATGGTCAAGTGGTTGACTGCTGCTTTCATCTTCAGACCCCCTGCTTGGATGACGTCGAAACGTAAGTTATGTCGATTGGATGATCCTGGACTTTACCATTGGCGCGGGTGGCATCGCGGAAGCGGATGAGGCGCTTGGCTGGACCGGGTATACTACCCTTGATGAGAACGTAGTCATTGCTGATTTCGCCATAGTGGAGGAAGCCACCCTCGGGGGTTATCTCCTGCTCTTCGGGGTTGCCTACTCTCAGGACTCTCTTGTTGTACTCGGTGCGCTGGTGGTATCCGGTCTGGCCACCTTGACGGATGGTCTTGCGGACGTAGCCGGTGCCGAAGTCACCCATGTTTCCGTGTTGGCGACGCTTCTTGCTGTTCTTGTGGTTAAGCAGTTTTCCACCGAATCGGCGAATCACACCTTGCCAGCCATAGCCCTTGGTCACAGCGACGACGTCTAGGTACTGACCCTCGCCATAGGATTCGGAAAATGATAACTCGGAGCCGAACTGCTCTTTTGCCCACGACAATTTCTCGCCGATTGTGCCGCCATCGAGTGAGATCTCCATTACCTCTGGAGTCTTAGAAGAGGTTGCACTGACCTTACCGGGCTGAGTGGCGACTATCAGGTGAACATCGCACAGGTCGTCGTTCAAAAGCACCTCAAAGTGGGTATCAGAATCGTGATTCTTGCGCTGGGGCATACGTCGGGAAAGTTCTGGGAATGTATCAGCCAAAGTATCGCTTTCAGCCCAGGCTTCACCAACGGTCTGCTTACCATAGGGGGTCATGCGGTAGCCGCGCACACCGAGGACAAACATCTTCGGAACCTCGACCACGGTTACCGGAACTCGTAGTTCCTGACCGGCACTGGGGGATTTAGGATTATTATCGCGCATCAGGATGTGGGTCATTCCAGCCTTCCAGCCGGCGAATCCCTGTACCCTGACCTCGCTGCTCTCACCATTTGGCCAAGATTTGACGCGGGCGAAGTGCCGAACCGCACGCTTGCGCGGGCTGAACGCCATGCTTCCCCTTCTTGGGTGGTGTCTTTTGGTCATGTTTCTACCTCAATTTTCGTCGCAGGTGCCTTTGTGAAAAGGGCCTACGTCGGCTCATCCGGCGAAGGAGCGACCGTGACGCCGGCCGACTTCCCACAAATGGGGAAATTGGTGTTGGGTTCCGCAATGGATTGCCCGCAACGTCTGGTCGCCCACCTTTTGAGCAGGTCGCCGACTTTGGGTTCATATATGAGTCGTTCGGTGAAGGAGACCGTATTTGTGTATGCAATATGTATGTCTCCTGAGAGGAAAAACGCTTGAAATCGAGTGCAAGGCTGTTGCCAGTAAACATCAGAATGCAGGCAAGAGGCTAAGCCGAGTATTCCACT
>DARQ01000055.1:12106-12414 GCA_002503395.1 Euryarchaeota archaeon UBA60
ATGTATGTCGTCCGAGAGGTGAAAGTGAACGGCCTACTCCCATGTGAAGGCTTTTGAGCCGTGGCCGAAAATCACCTCTCCATGCCGCCCACGGTCGTCCATCCTCTGCTGTGCGCTGAGGTAGCACAGGCTCGGGCATATCAACTCGATTCGGTGCGGGCCGGACTGGGTGCGAACACCCTGTTGGTTCTGCCCACGGGCACCGGGAAAACGCCGATTGCGTGGATGGTGGTGGCACAAAGGCTACTAGAGATGAGAGAGAGGTATGCATCCTCATCGACGAAGAAAAGCCGCCCCTGGATTCTGAT
>DARQ01000055.1:12553-13524 GCA_002503395.1 Euryarchaeota archaeon UBA60
AAGCGCCAACCCATCTACGATGATGCTACGGTAGTCATCTCGACCCCTCAGGTGATTCGGAACGACGTCAATTCCGGCTCGCTCAGTCTGACCGATTGCGTTCTTCTGATAGCCGATGAAGCGCACCATTCGACCGGCAATCATGCGATGGCCCAGGTCGGCGACCTGTACAGTGAAAGTGCGACCAATTCTCTGGTCCTGGCCTGCACTGCCAGCCCCGGCTCGACCGAGCAGCAGGTGAGCGAGGTCTGCGACCGATTGACGATTGAGAGAATCATCGCCAAACGCTCGACTGACCCGATGGTAAGCCCATACCAGAAGAGCATGGACATCGTCGAATTGAGGCTGCCGATTCACGATGATATCATCGCCGCTGCCGCACCACTGAATGAGATGTTAGCTGATCTGGCGCAACGACTGCAGCGGCAGGGATTTCTCGTCATCCAAGGAGGGATTTCATCGCGGGCTCTGCGCGATGCCCAACAACGGATTTCTCAGGCGATTGCCGCCGGTCGCAATACTGCCTATCATGCAGCGAGGCAGAATGCCGATGCACAGCGCATGGTAGCGCTGTTGTATCTATTAGAGGGGCAGAGTGTGAATTCGGCCTTACGTCACTTGGAGAGGTTGGAGGCCAATGCCAAAGGGGATAATTCGCAATCGCGGTTTCTGGCGATTCCCCAGGTTAGGGAATTACTGGGCAAACTGCGGGCGATGGAAGAGGTGCATCTCAAGATTCCCGAGGTCAAACGACTGGTCGCAGAGAAACTCAGAACCGACCCGACCTGTCGCGTCATCGTCTTCGCCACCTGGCGGGATAGTGTGGCGATTCTGCTTGAGGCATTGTCCGAAATCGAAGGTGCAACACGGGTCGAACGTTTCGTAGGCCAATCGAGTCGAGACAGTGAAAAAGGTATGACTCAGAAGGAACAGGTCGAAACACTCGACCGTTTTCGCAGTGGTGAGAGTAA
>DARQ01000055.1:13635-21746 GCA_002503395.1 Euryarchaeota archaeon UBA60
GTCATCTTCTACGAGCCGGTGGCGAGTGAAATCAGAACCATCCAACGGCGAGGCAGGACCGCTCGCCACCGAGAAGGAGATGTCTATGTTCTGGTCAGTGAAAATACCCGTGATGTAGGGGTGCGATACGCCGCCGCGGCGCGTGAGGCGAGAATGCACCGGGTGCTCGAAAAGGTGCGGCGGCGGCGCCGGCCGCCGAGATTGCATCCCAAGCCGGATTCACTGATCGAGCAATTCCGAGTCATTACATCAGGAGAGGAAATGCCAGCAGCTCAATTCATCGAAAATGAATTCGCACGTCTGCAGCCAGAATTGGGGCAGGGCGATGGATTGGCTATGCATCACCGCAGGGCCGAGCCCGAAGTGCCACCCTCGAGGATAATGCGCCGTGATGCTCCTAAGATGACGCCTGCATCACTGCGGCCGAAGACCCAACTCAGCATCACCGAATTCGCAGACGATGATAATCCGCCACCGGATGTAGTGGGTACGTCTGAAAACACTGGGGATGCCAATGAGACGAGCACCGCGGTCGCCGCGGGGAATGGCGAGAAGGATAGAGATGAAGGAATGACACAGGGAAAAGAAAATGTTGATACCCATGGAAGTGCAGACAAATGGCGCCTACCGGTTCTCGATGGCAGAGGGGGGAAGTCTGGAATTCCCGGTACATCAGGAGTGGACGAAAGGACGGCTGAACTCAGGAAATCAGGGACAGAGCGACCCGGTGAATCTGGAAGGGATGATGCGATAGGAAGGGCGATGGAAGCGGCTGAAGATTTGGTTTTGGGTAATATCCAAGACTTGGGGGAAGGCCACGATGGCGACCCGGGAAAAGGCCAATCGTCAGATTAGACCATCGTGAATTATCCTCGACCCTGGCGGCGGAACTGCGGCAACTAAAGGTCGATGTCGAAGTTTGCACCCTACCTATCGGGGATATTGCAATCGGCGACCTATTTGTCATCGAACGCAAGCGAAGCGATGATCTGATCACCTCACTGCTCGATGGCAGACTGGTCTCACAAGCGCGCCGAATGATGGCTTGCGCACCCCGCCCATTACTGATTGTTGAGGGAAGCACGGCCACGGCAAGGGCAGTTCACAGCAATGCGGTAGCAGGAATGATGGCCTTGATCACGGCTGAAATCGGCCTCAGCATCGTCACTACAAGAGATACTAAAGGTAGCGCCAAACTAATTGCGATGTTAGCTAAACGCAATCTGAGAATATTGCGTCAGCAAGAAAAATTGCTTGAGCAACGTCTGCGTTTCTCCGAACAGGAGCGCATCGAAAATGAACCGCTGAGCACATGGACACGTTTCCAAGCCAGCGGCTCGGCTGGGCCGGTCATCACCATTGCCGATACAGAACAGAAAGCACGACGCTCACTGGTTCGGGAACGAGAGAGATTCTTGGCCAATCTCCCCGGCATCGGGCCGGTGATTGCACGACGTCTGATTGCACGATTCGGTTGCCCACTGAAAGTCCTGTTGGCTCGCCCTGAACAATTAATCTCGGCGGGAATCAGCGCCGAGAGCGTGGCCCGTATCCAAGCTCTGGTGGGAAAAACTCACAAACCAAAAACCAGTTCAGAAACTCGGAAGAACCATATCGGTAATACAGCCGTAAATAATTCTATATAATCATCCACCGATGATTCGAACCCGTGTTCGTAACTGGGCGAATCTCTCGACGTAGAAACCAAGGGCATAGGCCAGTAGTTCGGGCAGATGGATCACCGGCATACTAGTGTCCTTGTTTGTGATTTTACCGGCGTGCACCTGATAGACATCGAGATTGAAGTGTGACAAAGGGCAGGCGCTGACCATGATTCTGGCACCTGCCTGTTTAGCACCTGAGAGCACCTCAGCGGTCATCTTCATGGCGGTCTTTTCACGCGATAACAACGCCGGGAAACCGACACTGCGCACCCGGCCATCATAATCGACGGCATCGCCACCGAGTACTGCAATCAGTTGTTCCAAGTAGACCGGATTGTGCGGGTCGTCATCGCCATTGGCGCCGTTCTTCAGCATTGGCGCCCCATAGTATCCGGCAACCGGGAAGTCGATTGGGTTGACCACCAGTTCAGCGAGCTTTTCCAGGCCAACATCCTCGATTATCACATCGAGGAGATGGCGCATCTTCAGATTACCATTGAAACGAAGCCCACAAGTCCGCTCAAGAATCTCATTGATCTCACCGCACAGGACCTCGTCGTCCAGCAGTAGACGCAGGTCGTCGTACATATTTCCTTGACACGATGCACAAGGAGTCAGGACATCTAAACCCTGTTCCTCGGCCATTGCGAAAGTGCGAGCATTGAGGGTGAGTTGCAACTTGTGATTGGCCTGTTTCATCACTCCGGCACCACAGCACGAGGCACCGGGCATATCTACCAACTCGATTCCCAATTTACCAACCACTGCGCGCATTGCATCCTCTAATTCTCGGGCACTGCCCTTGGCGACACAACCGGGAAAATATGCGAACTTTACCATCATTTCACCTCGAAATTACTAAACCTCTGTACCTCAGAACCTCTTGTCCAACTCATTGAAAATCGCCACAACTTCGTGGTGATTGCGCGCCGGTAATTTCACCAGCGGCGGCATCTTACCGATGCTGGCTGGAGGCATGAATAGTGCTTGCTTATCGCGTAGCATCGGACCACCGGTGCGGGTGAATCCGGTCATCATTCGCAATACTTGACGGCCGTTGGCAATCATCCCGAAGGGCCCGGAGACCATCGCCGGAAGGATGGTCTCATTGACATCACCGAACATCTTGACGGTGCGGCTGAACCACTTGACGTGGCGGCCGTGTTTACCGGTGAATTTGTTGAGGCGCAGTAATTCGGCACGGCAGTCGTACAGGGTCTTGGCCAAGGCATGGCCTTCTGCGCCGTGCCGGCCGATGGCAGCGATATCGGTCTCATTCCACAACCCACCTTCGCTCTCCAGAGTCTTCATAATGTCAGAGCGCGCCTTTTCCGATGTTCTCGGGTCGAGATTGCGCCGCCATAACTGCGCACACACGGCGGGACCGAGATACTTGCCATCATAGGGTAGGCTATCCGACCAAGATTGCGCCAGTTGCGGGCTCGACATAGCCGCCACACCACGCAGAATCACTGAAGTGCTGATATCCATGGTTCCCATCACAACCCCCTGCATGGTGCGGTGACCTACTCGGTCAGCGGTTCTCGCCCAAGACTTGGCGCTCAAACAGCGATTCTCGAACGAATCGGTCGCCACCACGAGGTCGCGAATCACATCGTGGCCGGGCAGCGGCTCGATGCTCATCGTCAAGGAATCGGAATCGCCGCAGACGAAATCGACGACTCGGCACGAGTCGGCAAGAATCGGTCGGCCATTGACGCTGAGGCCGCAAAGCGCACCCGAGCGGCGGAAGGAAAGACTTCCATCCTGGGTCTCCTGGATTGAAGTCAACATCTGGGAAATCGAGAGGTGGCCTGGAACCGTGCAGGCATAGGTGTCCCAACCCTGCTCGGAGTGTACCGGGTCATATCTGAAAATCTTCACTGAGACCGAGATTTCGGGCTGGACCACCCCGGCGGCAGAGGCGATTGCCTTAGCCTTCTTGCTCGGCATTATCATCTCGGCAAAGGAGCCGACCATATTCTCGCTGAAATTGCCAGCTTCATCTATAGAGGCAAGACTTCCTAAGGCATTTGGCACCCAGGACTTCCATGCCGGCTCGTAATCGACATCACAGTCGACCCGCTCATAGACCCGCCTCGCACCCATCTCCTCAAGTCGTGTATCCCAATCCTTTCCACTCTGGCAATAGAATTCGTAGGCGGTATCCCCCAATGCACAGACGGTGAAATTGAGCCCGCTCAAGTCAACCTTGCTGGCGACGGCAGCATCCCACAGTGCCTGAGCATTGTCGGGCATCTCGCCCTCGCCCCAGGTCGAGCAGATGATGAGTAGTCGCAAGCATCCGGAAAAGTCGTCAACCGTCGCCGCGTCCATCAATTTGATTTCGGCATTTAGGTGACCCGGAACTGCAAGTTTCACTGCTTCTTCAGCGAGACTTTCACCGTTACCACTCTGGCTACCGACTAGAATCAAGACCTTTCGCTCTCCTTCCAGAAGTTCAGGTGGAATCTCGACCCCACCCTCATCGGATGAAACTTCTCCATCAACACCTCCATCGGGGACATCTCCGGCAGAGCCACCGCCAGCACTGGAGCCGGCAACGGCCGCGGCCGTGGCGGTTTCCTCGGCGGAGTCGGTTGCTTCAGCTGACGCACCATCTTCGGAGGTGCCATACTTGATGACGTCTACCGGGCAAGCTTCGGCGGCGTCAATTATATCGTCGAAGAGGTCGGCACCGATTGAGCCACTCAGCCCAGACTTACTGTCTTCATTGGTGTTGAAGCCCCCGTCGAGACGCACCTCGGCTTTGATGAAACAGGAATCATCCTGAACTTGAAACACATCGGGGGCGGCCTCTTCACAAGCATCACAGGTGATGCAACCCTCCTCTATCCAAACCGTAGTGATTTGTGCCATTGAAACACACCATCCAAGCAAAGGCTACCCGTATGTATGTCGACCGGTAAGAGGCATTTCAAGGTTCGCTCAAAGCCTTGCCTCAACCGCCCTGTAAATCCAAGTCCCAAGCAACTGAATCTAGGTTCTACCAAGCGTAATGTAGAGTATCTTTTCTCGTAAACTGAGGAAGTAACAACTATCGGCGTGTAAGTAGGTTCAATAAAGACGCCCCTTCCGACCAATCCGAGGAATCGCAATGTACACTGGTGGCCAAGCGCCGATATTCATCATGAAAGAAGGAACGACCAGCACCCGTGGCCGAAGTGCCCAGAGCAAGAATATCGCCGCAGCCAAGGCGGTTGCCGACAGTGTTCGCAGTACCCTTGGGCCGAAGGGAATGGACAAGATGCTGGTCGATAGCATGGGTGATGTTGTAATCACCAATGATGGGGCGACAATCCTCAAGGAGATGGATATCGTCGAGCCGGCTGCGAAGATGATAATCGAAGTTGCCAAAACCCAGGAGCAACACTGCCATGATGGCACCACCAGCGCCGTGGTCATCGCCGGAGAATTACTCAAGCGTTCCGAGGATCTGATCGAACAGAATGTTCACCCGACCGTCATCTGTGAAGGATTCCGTCTCGCCGCCGAGAAGGCGACCGGCCTTCTGGAGGAGCACGGCTTCTCCACCGATAGCAACGAAACCTTGGCCGAGGTCGCCAAGACCGCTCTTACCGGTAAGAGTGCCGGAGCGGTCAAGGAATTCCTCGCCGACATCTGCGTTCGCGCAGTTAACTCGGTCGGACAAGAAGAAGATGGCGAGCGCCTGATCGACCTTGCCGACATCAAGGTCGAAAAGAAGCAAGGTGGCTCGATTCGTGACAGCACTCTAATCGACGGAATCATACTCGACAAGGAGCGAGTTCACACCGGTATGCCACGCTACCTCAACGATGCCAACATCGCCTTGGTGAACTCGGCTATCGAGGTCAAGAAGACCGAAGTCGATGCCAAGATTCACATTACCAACCCCAACCAACTCGCCTCCTTCCTTGAAGAGGAAGAGAATTACCTACGCGGCTTGGTCGAGAAGATCCAGGCGGCTGGCGCCAATGCCGTCATCTGTCAGAAGGGTATCGACGACCTGGCACAACATTACCTTTCCAAGGCCGGTATCTTTGCTATTCGGCGCGCCAAGAAGAGCGACATGGAAGCTTTGTCGAAGGCAACCGGAGGCAGTGTGGTCACCAATCTCGATGACCTTTCCGAAGAAGATCTCGGTCATGCGGCACGAATCGAGGAGCGCAAGATCGGCGACTCGAATATGACCTTCATCACCGGCTGTCCCGAAGCCAAGAGTGTCAGTGTCCTCCTGCGTGGCGGAACCGAGCATGTGGTCGACGAAATCCGCCGAGCATTCGACGATGGAGTCGGCGTCGTCAGCGTCGCCTGGGAGGATGGGACGGTACTCACCGGTGGCGGCAGTGTTTTCGCAGCCCTGAGCCGTGAACTGCGCGCCTATGCCGAAGGAATCGGTGGACGTGAGCAGATGGCCATCGAAGCCTTCGCCAGCGCCCTTGAAGTAATACCACGGACCTTGGCCGAGAATGCTGGACTCGACCCGGTCGATACCATCATCGAGTTGCGCAAGGCCCACGCCGAGGGTAAATCCCACACTGGAATCAACGTCTACGATGGTGGGGTCAGCGACATGAAGTCTGCCAATGTTCTCGAACCACTACGCGTCGTCGAGCAAGCCATCCAGTCAGCGACCGAGACCGCGGTGATGATTCTGCGCATCGACGATGTCATCTCCTCAAAAGGGATGAGCAGCGGCGGTATGGGTGATATGGATATGGGCATGGGCGGCATGGGCGGCATGCCACCAATGTAATCCGAAGGGCGAACGTTGTAACGATATACAGTGGCCTTCTGTGGGCTTCTTGGTTAGCCCTGTTGCCTCAGCCACTCAGCCCCATAATGTTGCCATTGCTCCATCGTCCAGCCCGGTGGTAGGCCAGCCTCGGGAACCGGTGGTGGTCCGGCATCGGCCGGCACGGATGACTCTACGGGCTGTGCGGCCGGCTCAGGGCTGACCGGTGCTTGTTCTACTGGTGCTGGTTGCAACGGTGCGGCTGCGTCGCTGCCCAAGCCAACCAAGTCTTTGCTCGGCTGCAACATCTCAGGTGGAGCACCACTGGGTAATCCGACCATACTAGGGTCAGGGCCTAGCGGCATTATACCGCTTGGGGAGCCACCGAAAGAAGTCATGTCCGGAGCCGCTTCAACCCCGCCGTACACGGCACTGCTACTGGTCTCATAGCCGCCGTATTCATCTTCCTCTTCCTCGACCATGAATATCTCACGAATCAGGAATCCTAGTAAGACTAGAACTATGAGTGAACCAGTGACCCATTGCAAGATATTCATAAGCACACCGCTATCTTCACCGCCACCACTTGCTCCATCGGACTTAGCATCCATTCGGTGCAGAGTGACTTCTACAGTTGCGGAAATGGCATCCTCGATGGTATTGGATGATGCCCATACCCTGAAGGTCACTGTCACGGTGTCGTCTTGGAGATTTATCAGCGCATCTTCGCTCGCTTCAATGGTTAAGTGGATGATGTGCTCATCATTGGGGGCGCTGGTCTGCAAGGTGGCTACTCGGTCATTCTCATCGATACGGATGGTCAAGTAATTGGCTGCCTGCATAGTGTCGATATCGATGTCGACCGATTGAATTCCGGTATACTGGTTGCGAAGAACCAATAGCAACTCGATTTCTTCATCGGCTTCGAAAAGGTCTACCGGCTCAGGGGCGATTAAGCGCAACCAATTCTGCGAGCCGACCTTGAAGGTGGCACTACCGATGGCACTTCGGGTGGCGTCGTTGACGCTATTGGCAATGAGGTTCAAGGTCAACTCTCCACCGATATCCGTGGCGAATGTGAACTCGACGGTCACATTTGTCGATGCACCTGGCTCGATCAGCATCGTCTGGTCATTATTCAAGGCGCCGGTAAAATCAGCGCTCATGCCATCTGGAATGTCCAATGAGAGATTGAAACGGTCGGCTTCGTTGCCGTCATTGCGAATTTCGAACTTTATCGACTTGGCTGATTCACCCGGGATGTAGGACTCTTCAATCTCCTCTGAACTGACCCATGGGATTGAGGTGGGAAGGACTTGGAGGTTGATGATGACACTATCCGAAGTAGATGCCTCATTCTCAGAACTGACATCGACTCTGGCACTGTATTGGCCTGGCGCCAAGCCGTATGGCATCGGAAAACTCAGCGTGGCCGAGGTTTCACCATCCCAGGCATCGAGAACACTGGTCTGCTCAATCGAAAGCATTCCTTCCATCTTCCAACTGGATTGAATCAAATCTAAATTGAAACGCTCATCGGCATTGCCGAGATTGAAAATATCCAAGGTGACGGATTGAGAGACCTCATCCGATTCCGCTACAATAGTCAGCCGGTCGGCCTGAACTGCCACACCGCGCTGATCCGGAACCATGATATTGCGAATGATGACTTCGTTGCCTGAGACCCCGGTAGAGCAATCCATACACGC
>DARQ01000056.1:0-4619 GCA_002503395.1 Euryarchaeota archaeon UBA60
AACGTTACCTGATGGGGGGCCGGAAACTACCCCTAGCTCATATTTCTCAGTCTCATATCCCTCTTCTTCATCTCGACGCCCACGAGCTAATACCAAAAGCAAACTCGCCATAATAATAGTAAGGGAAACAATTCCAATCACAATCGTTCTGGTATCCGAAAGGGCATACCCAAAGATACTCGTGACCTCGTCCGACTCACTCACAAATGCAAACTCTATATCCTCTGTTGAGAGTACATCACCATTCTCATTGGTGATATTCCATCTGATCGAGTCACTTTGGGCCCTCCCTGAATCGATGATTTTGCACAGTACCGATGCCGTACTCGGACGCAATCCATCGGATTTATCGACCGTGAAGGTATAACTCTGCTCGATATTCAGGCCATCGCAATACAAACTCCATCCGTCCGGTAATTGTGGTGAAAAAATAAGTGTTTCAGCAATACTTGAATTACTCCAAACGTATATTGTAAGGACTTCAGAATGCCCCAATATCGAAGATTCGTTCAGTGAGTATTCCAGTGTCACATCTCTCCTTTCATAGACGTTGATCACCGTCTCTGCGGTCTTGGTGATAGGTAGCCCATCTTCACCTTCACCACCTTCGACAATTAGTACCAAAGCAACATTAGTTCCGACCTGCACATGTTCTTCAACGAAAATTACTATTCGCATTGTGACGTTACCGCTGGCTGAAATCGCCACCCCGATCCAGCGCCCATCCTCGACCTTATTGGCAATATCATCTATTGCGTACATCTCGACAATCACCCCATCTGTCTGCGGCATACTCTGCACCTGTACTGTTGCACGAATGTTTTGGTCGGCGATATTGCCAATATTGTGAATCTGATAATCGATGGTTAGTGTTTCCTCCACTCTCACCATCTGTGTCGAGTTGTTGAAACCAATTATTTCAGGTATTTTCACCTCTGCGGTTTTGAGTTCAAATAATACTGAATTATCCACCTCGTTGGAATCGGAACCCCCTTCTGGGTCCACTCGAATAGTGAAATCGATATCCTCGTTCGGTCCGACTTCCTGAGGGATGAGCAGGTTCACCTCGACGTATTTCACATCGTTCAACTCATACGATGGACTGAGATATATCGGCTGCTGGGTGGTAATTCCGTCGACTACCACCCACCAACTCCAATCATCTGATATTCCAGCAACCGAAATCAGCGCATCGACTGGGCCATTGCCATCATTCTCAATCTCAATTCCAAATACTGCCGCTACTCCTGGCTCAATCTCCTGATTGCCATTGACAATTGAAATTTTCAGGTCATAGACCGGTTTGATGGCGAGTAATGTAAACGCGCTGGGGGTAGCATTGGTATTCGACAGAGTACTGGTCGCCCAGGGGGTGATGATAGGTCCAAGGTCACCTACTTGCCCGGTACTCGGAGATTGTACGGTAACGGTGAATGTCGATGATGAACCGGGGTTAACCGCCAGACTGGTGAAGGATGGCTGGACCAAACTCCAGGTTTTTCCTCCCTGTTTATCCGCTCCGACGGTAAACGTGTCCAAACGGGAGGCATTATTCCAGACTGTGAAGGTCAGTTCTCTAGCCTCGCTAGGCAAGAGAGACCAGTCCTGTACGCCTTGGCTGGCAAGATCAAAACCGACTTCAGCAATCGTCACCATGGCAGATTTCGCTTTTATCAGAGCGATATCGGTTTTTGACGGATCGCTATCGCTGGCAATCTCCAACCATACTGAACTGGTCAGGTCCGGGTCGACACCGGCCGGCACACTGACAACGAATTTAATCGCTTCAGGAGCGCCCGGAGATATGGAAATCTGGCTGGTTTGGTCCCATGATAGGCCTAGAGTCCAACCGCTCAAGACGTTGAAATCACTGACTGAAATGCTGAATGTGTCCTCACCCTCTCCGATATTATCCACTTCGACAAAGAATTCGCAGGAACTCCCTGGTGAACAGAGTGCGGTCTGACTAGGTGTAATAATAGATGGAATAAATGATGGGTCGACAGTTATTTGTAGATTCTTCACCTCGATGATCGAGGGTTCATTCACACTTGTAACCTGCAACTGATACGGATTTGCGCCAACGGTGGAATTTGCCCCCGGTTTCAATTTGATTCTAAGATTGTGAGATTCCCCCGGCATGACTTGGATACCAATACTTGGGTCGATATTGCCACCATTCTCGTGCAAAAGGGAATATTCCCACTCTGCGGGAACAGTATTCAAACTAGGAATATAGCGATCGGAAACATTTCCACTGTTATGAATCGTCACTAACTGGTCACTCCACTGTCCTCGCTGAGCGCTGCTGGAATTATTCAACCCTATCACCCAATCATACTCATGTAAACCTGCGCGCTGGTCGTAATACCAGATTAATTCATCCAACCAATAGCCAATATCGGTGCCGGCAGAATTAGAGGTGAAAGCATATCTGAATTGCGAACTGGAATGCAGGTGCTCGACCTGCAATGGTGCCAAGGGAAGGGTATGCGCACCGATGGTATTGGTGAAAGTCGACCAACTACTGGTGCCATCGGCAACCGTCGCATCAATCGAGCCTGATATCTGACCAATCTCTTGCCATGAGCCATCGGTCTTGCGCGCCTGAAATGAAATTATATCTCCGAGTTGGGCGGAACCGGTTGCAAAGAAGGACATCCCAACCCCTCGAGTAGGATTTGGGTGACGGTCAGAAAAATCCCAAACCGGGGTTGAAAGAGAAGACGACACACTATTGCCATAATTACTCATTGCACCGTTACCGAAATGGCAAGCTACACCTTTTGATATTGCCGCATCGGGATTGGAAGACCATCCTGCCCCCACACTCCAACTGGAGAAATCATCACAATTGTCATAGACCCTTCCGACGGTAAGATGGCGCGAGAGAATGTCGTTGCCCGAATTGGCATCAGTCGGGTGAAGGGCTGTGACCACAAGGGAGTGATTGCCCGCATATGTCGGCGTCCATGTGTATTGCACGGTAGTGGTACTGCCGGGGTTGATACTAGGGGCGGTGAGAGTAGTGTTTAGGATCTCAAACTTGGTGTATTCATCGTGCTCGACAAGAATCTGCGTCGGAAAAACCCCGCTTGAGTTGGCGCCGAAATTCTCGAGTGTGACTGTCAGGCGCATTTGTACTCCTAACATTCCATCGATGACGAATAGATCTGCGGGCCGATTGAAGTTTGCAATCGGGTGGTTGCTACTGAACATCTGGTATTTGTCCTGGTCGGCCGAATTCGGATAGTTGAATGACACGGCGGTAGGTTTGATGTCTATGCCACTGCTGTTATGGGATGATAATTTGATTTCATCAATACCTTCAATCGTTGATGTGGAAATAGTGGCTAGATTTGCCAGCAGTAGAACTCCGATGATACCAATTGCACAGCGTCGCAATCCCATGTAATTAGTGACTTTAATCTATCTATTTCAATACGCCGATGGAGTTTATTCATCCTCAGCATTGCCTATGGAAACCTTTTCGGCGCGCTTTTCCTTGGCTTGAGCGGCAAAATATATTCCGAAAGAGGGAACCAGTAATACCGTAAAACAACCGATGACGGAAAATGTTGCCCACACCAATTCGGTAGCCGGGTCGATGGTGAATTGTTCAATACCCGAGAACTCTTCATTCACCATTGTGATGTCGATAACTGGCAGTTCAGAGTGGTTACCGGGTAATTTCACTGCAATCTGCCAAACATTGTCCGAGTGGTTATAGGCGATGTTTTCTCGCGCAGATGTCTCCGCTGCCACTAGATTTTCAGCCCACACTGTGCCACCATCTCGTCGTGCCGCATCCCAGTGGGTCAAACCAGTGATTCCTGCATCCCCCGCCTCATCGAAAGTCGTTTCATGGGTTCCCAATTTCACACAAGATTGTGCACATGAGAATTTCTCAGCCTGTGGATTTCCGAGGTCGGGATGGCCCCAAAAACCCTCTCCGGCGTTGGTCATTGTCATCTCTCCACCTATTACTCCCTCGCTGATGGTGGCGTTGATCCACGACAGATTGGCAGACTCGGTGGTAAAACCCCAGATCCACATTGTCCAATCCTGTTCACCGACGTTGTAATGCTGTTGGGTAATCAGAGAAGTATTGGCATCCCGCTCCTGCGGATTTGAAGTATAAACGTAGTAATCGTTGGTTAGCGAGGCACTGTAGACCGCGTATGAAAGTACTATTATCAATGTCAACGATAACCCGACCAAGGTTCGCAGAAGGTTGGGGTTCTGCGCCAGTGCCTTTCGCATCACTACCGGCGAGAGCGGATGTCTCATTCAAGGATTGTTCAAGCATCGCGTCTGAAGTTTACACTACATATTGCGACAATTGTCCCGTAGGGACAGCCAATTGCTTCAAATACGGGTAGCAGGTCGGCGACTCGCTCGGTGCTTCGCATGACGACGTTTTACGATGTTCCATCAAGTCTTTTGGTACCTGCTGTCGCTGACGCTTTATCGGGTTTCGATGCCATCTCAGCGCCCGATTGGGCTGGCCATGTAAAGACCGGAGTGCACCGGGAGAGACCACCCACTCAGGAGAACTGGTGGGAGATTCGTGCCGCCGCAGTACTGAGAAAAATCGCATTCAAAGGCCCCATTGGAGT
>DARQ01000056.1:4735-19424 GCA_002503395.1 Euryarchaeota archaeon UBA60
CAACTGGAACAGGCAGGCCTTATCGAAAAGGAATTGCAGAGGGTTATCGAGGTTGAAGATGAGGATGAAGTCAAGCACAAGGTGAGCATCTTCAACGGTCGTAAAATCACCGGAGCCGGGCAGAAGTTGCTCGATGCCACAGCCCATGGTCTACGGGAAGCCGCCGATGGCGAATATCCCGGACTGGCTAAATACTAAGGAAGTGTAGAGGTGAGCACGATGGCCGTTTCCACTGACGACGAACTTTCGCAACTGCGCGCCGCGCGCCGCTCTCATCTACAGGAGCAGATCGAGGAGCAGGCAAATTCCCAACTCGCCGCTGAAGAGCATGCGCAGATGGAAGCAGTCGAGTCCGCCCAACTCGATTCAGCGATGAAAGCAATTCTTTCACCCGAAGCCCGCTCCCGGCTAGCCCGTCTCGATTTGGCATATCCAGAACTGGCGCAGTCGGTCAAACAGCAACTGGCTCACCTTCACGCGAATTCCCGTATCGCCGTACCAATCGCGGATGAGACCTTGCGAACAATCTTATCCGGTCTACAGGAACAGCGCCGAGATACAACCATCAGGAGGCTGTGAAATGGCGAGTAACAAGCCCGGACCAAAGAAAGCAAGATTGCTGAAGGTAGTGAAGCAGAATCGCCGGGTTCCGGTTTGGGTCATGCTGAAGACCAATCGCAAAACCACTACTCACCCACGTCGCCACCACTGGCGCCGAAGTAAGTTACAGAGGTAAGTGATAGTCATGGCGAGAGGAAATATCAGCGAACTTACTGTACCACTGCGCGGAGCTTGGAACATCACTCGCTACAAGCGCAGTCCTAGAGCGATTACCATCATTCGCAATCAGGTCATCCGTCACCTGAAAGTCGGTGAGGAAGAGGAATTATACATTGACCCCAGCGTCAATGAATACATTTGGGCTAATGGAATCGAGAACCCGCCGCGCAAGGTGCGCCTGCAAATCACCCGCTTCGAGGAAGAAGATATTCCAATCGAAGTCAAATTACTGGAGGAGTAGTGAAATCATGGGAAATATCAGGCCGTCATTCATCAAGATTCGTGCGATTCGCTTATGCAATGAGTATGGCGATGAATTCAACGATGACTTTGAGCACAACAAAAAGTTGGTCGAGAAGTATACCGACGTACCAAATAAGAAACTTCGCAACTGGATTGCAGGCTACGTTACCCGCTATCAACAACGCCGCATCGACTGAGGTGGCTCTTTGGCAGATCCAGTCCGAGTGGACTGGAATCGCAGTCCTGTGAGCATTCATCATAATTCTATCGAAGCGCTGCAATCACTGCTTCTTCACCTACTCGAACAGCACGGTATCACCAAGCATAGCATTGCGATGCCTGACCGAGAAGAAGGTGGATTTGTCGCCTTTCTCTATCAGGTCTGCGACCCGGCGTGGATTGTCGAATGGCAGCAGCAGATGGAGGAATAATATGGGTGAGCGCAGGAAAGTACCGTTGCCCACCCGTCGGTACGAACTTCACGTCATTCTGGTGCGACCGACCCACTCCGGGAACCTAGGTGCGGTCTGCCGGGCGATGCTGAATTTCGGTTTCACCTCATTACGTCTCATCGAACCTCTGTGTTCACCTGCTGATGAGGAGGCGCGAAATCGCGCCAAACATGCTGGCGCGATTCTCGATGATTGCCAAATCTATGATGGCTGGGGTAGTGCGCTATCAGACATCAGTGTGGCCATAGGCACCAGCGGCAAGCGTGAGAGTGGCGAGAAGACTCTTTTCAGACACTTCATCCAACCATGGGAATTGGCTGAAAAACTAGACCATGTTTCGGGCAAGGTAGCACTCATATTCGGCGAGGAAGGCATGGGTTTGTCCACCGATGAACTACAGCAGTGTGATATGTTGATGACAATTCCCACTTGGGAGGGATACCCAATCTGTAACCTTTCACATGCGGTTGCACTTTCGCTGTATGAATTGAACCGCTCTATAATAGCCGATGGACAGGTCGAACCAGGCGAACCTCTGGCACAAAACCTCCAACTCACCCGAGCCATCAGCCCGGACATGCGCCGATTATTACGCAACTCAATAGATGAGTTCGCCGCGGCGTTGGACGGCGATGAGAACAAGCGGGCGATGGTCGCCGATAATCTACGGCGGACAATATTGCGTGGCTTACCTATAGATAATGAAGCACAGAGACTTATCGGTGCCTTCGTCGAAGCTACAACCGCATTACAGAAGTTGGCGGGTGATGCGAGATGGCGCAATAGCCGCAGGCGACGGCTTGATTCCGGAGATTAATCTATGCGCCAAGTAGCCCTGGATTTCGGCGTCTCCCTGACGTGCATCGCCACCAGACGTACGCGGTTTCCATATTCGGTGGCGATGTGAGGTGCGATGCACTCAAAAGCCCATTTAGCGAGGTTTTCAGCGGTCGGGATGAATGGCAGCATTACAGTGCGATGCTCATCACCAAGAATCTTCAAGGCGTCGAGCATCTCGTCATCGTCAGAATATACTAGAAATGCATGGTCGACCACATCATGAATATATTCGTTCAAGATAGCCGAGACGGCGCTGAAATCCATCAACATCCCCTGTTCCGACACCCCTTCGTGCTCGACCACATCACCCTCGATCTCCGCTTCCCAGCGATAGCGATGGCCATGAATATGGCGGCATTTGCTACTATGATTAGGGACTCGGTGTCCGGTATCTGTCTCTACCCATCTGGTGATACTTGTTGTCATTATTTTTCCTCCTCTTCTCCTTTTGAATCGATATAATATGCTAATGCTGCCACAAGAAATGCAAATACCCCACCAATCATTATCGCCGATAAGAAACCATTCCATTCACCGAGGTCGTACCAACCCCATAGACTGAATCCGGCTAGCATTAATCCGAAGATGGCGTATGAGTGCCAACTCCTTTCCCGAACTGCAAACATTTCCATTTACCCTCCAACTTCTAAATTTCACGAATATTTGTACTATTTTTTCACCAGTGTGTCGCAATCAATAGTTCGGTTATTCCCTCTTCTCTGTCGCTGCGAAAGCATCTGCTGTCACTAATGCATTCTGCAGAACGGTTGCCCAAGGCTCCACATATTCGACCGGGTCTTTCCTGCCGATTGCGTGAAAGGCGAGAATTCTCTCGACATCTGCACCAGATGTCCCTGATGCCCGCCCCTCAGAATCAGGGTTGTATGAAGTATTGGTATTAGCGAAGACGGTGTTGAAATCCAAATCCAGTTGTACACATGCGTCAATAGCATCATGAAGAATTGCCTCTTTATCAGCGTCGATAAAAGGTAGGTGAAAGGACACTTTGCCGCTATCCCAGTTGCCTAGCGCGAAAGCCTCACCCAAGGAGGCATAGAATTCTGGGCGGCAATCCGGATAGATGGCGTGGTCACCCGAATGGACACCGAGAACGATTTTGACTTCGCAATCATCTTTCAGCGCCAACGATAGTGCATGGCCGTACAGAATCGAAGAAAAAATTGCGTTGCGATTCGGCACCACCGTAGCCTTCATCTGCTCTTCTTCATAATGGCCGGTGGGAATTTCAAATTCAGGTGATGTCAGAGCCGAGTGAAATAGTCGCATCACTCCCGAGAGGTCGACTATCTCGTGCTCGACCACGAGGCCATTCTGTGCCAGATAGGCGATATTTTCCTGCGCCCGTTCAATTTCTATGATGTGCTTTTGACCGTAGTTGTAGGAGATGCACGAAACCTCATGGCCTTCTGCTAGGAGCCGAATCAACAGAGCGGTCGAATCCATCCCACCCGAAAATGCCATCACAGCCCGCATCAAAGGACCCCCAACCACTTTTGTGTCTGCAGACTCAGACGCCAGCCTGGATTGGCCTTGACCAAAGATTCCGTCGCTTGGAAATTATGACCATTCCATTCCACAGATTCATTTTCAAAATAGCATGGTTGCAGAAAGAGGTGGTCAAAACCATCGATCAATTCATCGTATAATGATAAATCCTGACCGCAGAATACCACCTTGAGTTCGTCACCACTACGTTGCTTGATTCCCACATCGGGGTAGAGTTGGTCCTTCGGTGAGACACAGACCCAATCGATGAGGCCATCAGGCAATTCAATCGTACCATTGGTCTCAATCGATAGGTGATACTCTCGTGCTTTCAGGCAACGCGCCAGCGGCCATAGATCTTGTAATGCCGGCTCGCCACCTGTGAAGACGATATTCTGACAATCGTATTGCATGATTTCACCGAGAATATCGACAACAGTGAAATCCTTCCACTCGTCGAAATTTGTATCGCACCACTCGCAACGGAGGTTGCAGCGGCCAAAACGGATGAAGATGCGCGGTGAACCGGAGTGCGCCCCTTCGCCTTGAACGCTGTGAAAAATCTCGACGATGGGGTAGGTTGTCGCCAGGTCACCAGCATCGTCACCACCCCTGAACCCACCTGCTATTTCACAGGCGGTAAATTCGTCTACGACCTCTTGCGACATCCTCTCACCTATTTCTTCCCATAGATTAGTTGCAGTAACTCGCTGCGCGCCTCGGATTTATCGAAGAAAACCCCGCGCATCGCCGAAGTCGTCATTATCGAATTCTGTTTCTTTACTCCTCGGCAACGCATACAACCGTGCTGTGCCTCGATGATCACCGCACAACCAAGAGGTGCGAGGTGGGTTTCAAGGTCGTCGGCAACAGATTTTGTAATCCGTTCCTGATTCTGTAATCTGCGGGCGTGCAACTCGACTATTCGAGCGAGTTTACTGATTCCGATAATGTGCTCGACTGGGATATAAGCAACGTGCGCACTGCCGGTGAATGGTTGCAGATGATGCTCACAGGTGCTGTGGAATTCGATATCCTTGAGCAGTACGATTCCATCATAACCCTCGCCGTTGAAGGTTGCCTGCAGAATCAGCTCGGCATCTTCCCGATATCCGGAAAAAATCTCGTCAAATGAATCGATTACTCGAATCGGAGTCGACTCAAGACCCTCGCGTAAGTCACCGTCGATTCCCTCGATGTAGCGTACCAGGGTCTCTACGGCTGCTACTGCCTGCTCCCTCTCGCTCATCTCTTCACCTCGCCGCGACCGTGACGGTAATCGATTTCATCGAGTTGGTCTAGTAATTTGCGACAAGCGGTACGCACGGCATCGGCAACGCTGACAAATTTCTTATCGTCGCCGACATGAATACGCAGGTCATGTAATAGCTCATTGGGCATGTCCAAACTGATTTTTGGCATGTAAAAGCGAGTGTTCCCACCCTAATAAGTATTACCTGAGTATTATCATAGTATTATCATAGTATTATTAGGAAGTATTGGAGAATCATCAGACATACTTCAGTTAATCGATTCTACCAAGTCTTCACGATTGAATTGCTTGCTCGCATACCATGCGGCAATGAAAGCGTAAAGCAAACTGGAACCAGCCCACAACAGGATATGCTCGACGACGACCGTATCGGTCAGCAACTCGCGCAGAGCGATCAGAATATTCACCACCGGGATTAGGAACCACCAGAATTCAATACCCTCCAGATTGATGAGTTGGGCGAATAGCGCCGGGATGATAATCAGCAGGATGATTGGCCCCAATACGGTTCCGGCTTCCTTGACGCTATGACTACGCACCGCCAATGCGAGTTGGAAGGCGACTATCATCACCGCAAAGAGCAGAATGCTGGAAAACATCAGAATCAATGCCGTCGCCCCGATGCTCGGCATTCCCAGTACGCTAGAGCCGCGGGCAATCATTGAGATTGCCAGAAATAGTCCGACGACCTGAATCAAAACCCCTATTGCCGCGATGGTAGCTACCGCAATCCACTTCCCGACCAGTAATTCCATTCGCGTTATCGGGGCGCAGAGAAGGGCCTCCAGAGTCCCCCTTTCCCTCTCCCCCGCAGTCATGTCAATGGCCGGTTGCATCGCCGCAGTCGCAGTCCAAGTGGCAACTATCAAGGGAATGAATAGAGATAGGGCAAATCCTGCCTGTTGTCCGGTTGTAGCCACATCTGCAACCTGACTATCACCATCCCAGCGAACCGGGTCGAGGGTTTTTTCTGGGTCCAGACCGGCCATTTCAAGGGTGGTGTTGACCTGCTCATCCTCCCAGGCAAAAACCGCCACTAGGAGCCTACGCTTTGCCTCACTAGCTCTTTCATCGGTCGAATCGTAGAGAATCGCGTAATACCAGATGGTACCATTATCGATATTCTTCTGCAATCGAAGCACTGAGTGTACCTGGCCACTGCCAATACGCTCATCCTCCAACGCTGAATCTGATAAATTGGCAATTCCCACAGGAATGGTCTCCCAACTCAATTCCATCTCGGTATCGAACAAAAATGGTTTCAGTGATTCGACCGAATCATCTGTTTGGATGACCACATTGAGGTCAAATTCCTGTCTTTCAACGTACTCCGCCTGCAACAGAAGCGGCAAGGCGACGAAAAGTAACGGGAATAACAGCAATGGAACAAGAACAATCGCCAGCAGGGTGCGCCAATCTCTGACGTAGTCGATCAATTCCTTCGAGACTATGGCACGAACCTGCCGGGTTCTACTCATCTTCCCCACCTCCTTCAGGTAGTTTTCTCGGAGTCATCATCCGACGCCAAAACTTGGCGATTCTACCTTCGACATCTTCCTTCTCAGTCTCGCGCGCTGCATCCATTGTCAACTTGACATAAGCCTCCTCAAGTGAGGTGGTCTGAGTGATATCAAGTAATTCTGAGGGTGAGCCATCAGCCCTCACCTCACCGTTATGGATTATGATGATACGGTCGCATACCTGTTCGGCTTCGGCCAATTTATGGGTGCTGTAAATGACCGTGCCGCCAGCCTGCCCCATCCGTTTAACCAGAGATCTCACCATTCGCGCTGAGGTGACATCGAGCCCACCGGTGGGCTCGTCCAATAGCAATATCTCTGGCTTATGCGCCAATGCTCGAATGATGGCCGCCTTTTGCCGCATACCCTTGCTGAAACCTCTGGTCGGTCGACCTAGGGACTCGACAAAGTCCAGATCTTTGGCGATTTCAAGAGTATTTTTCCAACATTCCTCATCGCTGATGCCATGCAATCTTGAATGATAGCGAATGTTTTCCCAGGCCGTCAAACGATAGTATAGTCCGGTGGCTTCGGGTACGACGCCAAGGAATCGGCGCATTTCCGCCACTGGGGCTTGGCTCGAATCACGATGGAATAGAACCTGACCTGTCGTCGGATGATAGAGGCCGCACATCAGCCGCAATAGAGTGGTTTTACCGGCTCCATTGCCGCCTACCAATCCGACTATGTCGCCTCGATTCAAGGTGAGGTTGACGTTTTTCAGAGCCTCGATATGCGAGAATTGTTTACTGACATTATTTATCGTCAGTAGGATATCTCCCACGCCATCACTCTCGACGTGCTTCAAGGGCGCGATTGAGACCAGGATGTTTATCCTCAACTTTTACGGCACGGTAGATTTGTTGTTGCAGCATTTCGTGAATTTCCGTCTGTGATATTCCGAGGTCGATGTGCTCGGCAATCATTTTCAATGCGCCGTGAATATTTCCCGCGTCGAGAAATGCCTCATTGCTGATGACTCCGTCGGCACGAACTTGTTCGAGCGCCCCGGTCACAAAATCAATCTCATCTCTAATAGATATGGAGTCGACGTGTGCTCGTGAAATCAGCCGGTCAATGCAGGTGCGCATGGATGTCCGTGCAACATCTCCTTCAAGAGCGTTATCGAAGACTCAGTCAAGCCGTTGCGTCAATTCAACCAGCACTCCACCAGTTGACTTCGGGTGTACGAATGCTATGAGGCTGTTGTCAGCACCGGTGACCGGATGTTCATTTATCAGCCGTACATCGTTGTTCTTCAAGTGCGCTAAGACCGATTCAAGGTCGTCGACGCGAAAGCATATCTGTTGTACGCCAACGCCTCTTGTGGCGATGAACTTTCCAATCGGAGTATCAGCGGAGGTAGGCCGCAGCAGTTCTACCCTGACCTCCCTATCCGCTGTGCTAGTTAGGGTGGTGGAAAAAAATCTGGTCTCGACACCTTGGGATTCGACAACCTCATCTCGCTCTCCCTGAGTCATTCCAAGTAGGCGCCAGAATCTACTTGCAGCTTCCAGGTCTTCACAGGCGATGCCGATATGATCCAGGTATACATTTCCGAAATACTTCTCGCTCACAATTTTCACTACCTCTGACTAGAATCCGCTCGGCGCCCTATATGAGCCGAAAATCTGTTTCATTGCGATGATCATTTCACCGAGACTACATTCACATTTGACCGCATGCATGACCAGGGGGAATAGATTTTCCTCCCCACCTGCGGCTTTACCGATTGCGGCTAATGCCGCATCGGCACGGGCGGCATCCCTGGATTCACGCATCTGCGACAGGCGAGTCACTTGGCGCGCCGCAACCTCAGGGTCGATGGCTTGAGGCGTGGGGGTGATTTGCTCCTCGCCGACACCATGATTAAGACCGATAATCTTGCGCCTTCCTGACTCTACGTCTTTCTGATGCTGCCACGCAGAATCGTGAATCGCCCGCTGTTGATAGCCTTCTTCAATCGCTTTCAAGGCACCCGACAAGGCATCGATATTGGTGATTTCTCGGCGCGCCTCTTCCTTGATATTCTTAGTCAGTGATTCGACCAACCAAGAGCCACCCATTGGGTCGACGACACTGGCTGCGCCACTTTCATCGGCGATTATCTGCTGGGTTCGCAGAGCGACCGTGACACTTTCCGCGGTAGGAAGACCGATCGCTTCGTCATATGAATTCGTGTGTAAACTCTGGGTACCACCACATACCGCTGCCAGTGCTTGGATTGTGACTCGGGCAATGTTGTTGAGGGGTTGTTGGGCAGTCAGAGAAACCCCGGCGACCTGAGTGTGGAATCGCAACATCGAACTCTTTGGGTTGCTCGGGCTGTAGCGCTGTTCCATCAATTCATACCACAGTGCTCTAGCAGCACGAAATTTAGCCACCTCCTCAAAGAAATCATTGTGGCAATTGAAGAAGAACGACAATCTTGGTGCAAAAGTGTCGACTTCAAGGCCAACATCGATTGCCGCCTGAACGTATTCAAGAGCGTTTGCCAATGTGAATGCCACCTCTTGAATAGCGGTAGAACCCGCCTCACGGATATGGTAACCGGAGATTGAAATGGTATTCCAAAGTGGCATTTCAGTACCGCAGTAGGCAATTGTGTCGGTTATCAAGCGCATACTGTGCGCCGGCGGGAATATGTATGTGCCTCTGGCGATGTACTCCTTGAGAATATCATTTTGAATCGTGCCACGTAATTCCACAGGATTAATCTCTTGCTCCTCAGCCACCGCCACATACATCGCCAAGATGACCATGGCTGGTGCATTGATGGTCATCGAAGTCGAAACCTCAGCCAATGGGATACCGGCAAAAAGGCGGCGCATATCGTGAATGCTATCGATTGCAACACCGACCTTTCCGACCTCACCTTGCGCCAATTCATCATCACTATCCAATCCAAGTTGTGTGGGTAGGTCAAAGGCGATGGACAAGCCATTCTGTCCATTTTCAAGTAATAATTTGAATCGTTCATTTGTAGCCTCTGCACTTGAAAATCCGGCATATTGCCGCATCGTCCACTGCTTGTCGCGATACATTGTGGCATGGATTCCACGCGTATAGGGAGGTTTGCCCGCCGAGGATATCTCATCCCGAGAAAGACCTGATTCAGACAGGGTGATTTCATCGGCTTGAAGTGGTAATTCACTGCCGCCGAGAGTGCGCCATACCCGCCCCCTTGCATGGGTGTCTTCAGAGCCTGTCATGAGTGCGCCATCGGGCGCCATCACTCAAGCATTGCCCCAATGCAAAGCCCCTGTGAGGCTAAATGGCCACAGGAAGCCGGCTCGACTAATGATGGTGGCCGCCGGGGCCATGGACATGACCGTGAGTCAATTCTTCCTCAGTTGCATCCCTTAATTCGACTACCTCAACTGAGAAAGTCAGTTCTTGACCGGCTAATTCGTGATTGAAATCGACGGTGATATTTTCCTCGCCGATGGTCAGGATCCTGAATGGCAAAGGCCCCTCGGTCACCTGTGCAACTAGGACCATTCCAACCTTGAGTTCAGCATCTGGTGGAAATTGGCTACGCGGTAGTTTTACGATTCCAGCCTCATCTCTCTCACCATAGGCTCGCTCAGGCGTGAGGGTGAAAGTTCGGCGTTCTCCGGCCTTCGCACCCTGCATCTCCTGTTCAAATCCGGGAATCATCTGTTGATGACCGACAAGAAAGGTCAAGGGGTCATTGCCTTCACTCGAGTCGAATACACTCTCATCTTGTAAGGTTCCGGTGTAATGGACGCTTGCAACTACATTTTCAGACATTTCAAGTTCGCTCATATTATCATCTCTTGGTGGTGAATTTCTTGACCAATTCACTAATCTTATTGGCGATATCCTCAGGGAGAATCAACTCAGCAACTTTCTGTTCGATGAATGACTGGGATTCGTTAACCCCCATACGCTCACCCTTGGCCCAAACCTGGCCAAGAATATTGGAGCGGTGCTCCTCGAGAATTCTCTCATCATCGAGCATGGCACGAACCTCGTATTTGTACTCAAGATACTTTCGCCGATCCAGTTTACGCATCTGAGGTTGCTTTCCTCCACCCTTGTCGCGAAACTTCCTTCTTCTCCTAGCCGCTGGTCTACCAGTTCCAGACTGGGGTTTCGCATCTTGTTTGCGCGGTGGTTTCATTCGTGGTGCGATATCATCCATCGGAGTTGCGGTTTGCGCGGTGATGGTGGCGGTACGATGGGTTAGGACCGTAGTACCCTCACCTCGAAGTGAATGAGCGGTATGAGACCCAACCGCATCGGCAGTTTCAGTGGTTTTTTCCTTTTCAGTATCTGTAGTACTCGACTCAGATTCAGGGCTGATTTCCGGTACTGGTTCCAATGCCTTACTAGCAGCTTTCGTCTCTGCACTTCTACGCGTCAATTCATCTATCCGTTGCTGATCCAATTGCTCGGAAGTTGGCGAAGTTTTTTCTGGCTCGGAAACGGTGTTGGATTCTTGACTTTGAGGAATTGGAGCCACGGCTGGAGCAGGAGATGGAGTTTCATCTACCGATGCTAAGGCTCTTTTCTTAGCGAGTGCTTCAGCGATTTCCTGTTTGGTCATTGATTGCGGCTTGCCGACATCATCCGAATGCTGGCGGCGCTTTTGGACTGCTGTCTTTGACGCCTTGGGGCGACCTCCGCTGCCCGATGCAAACGGATTCGATGGCTCATCTCTTCGACGTCTCAAGTTCACCCTCGAATAACGGGCCGCAAACGACTCTTATATCGCTTTGTACCAAAATGTCAGGATTATGACCACAGGATTGGTGTCTCATTGGTGCGGAGATGCTGATTGATAGCACTTTGCCGCAACTCTGTATCCTCCCCATAAAGTAGTTGCAAACGACCTAGGATTGCGATCATCGAGCCATTATCCACACAGTACATTTTTTCCGGTACAAAACTCTGTGCCGACCTCTCGCCAGCCATCATTGAGCACATATCGCGCAGTCGCTGATTACAGGCGACACCACCACCGAGTAGTACCTCGGTTTTGCCGGTATGTGCCAGAGCCCGTTCAGCGACTTCAACACAGGCGGCAAAGGAATGCTCCTGCACACTCCAACAGACCGCACCTAATGGCTTACCTTTGAGCACCATGTGCCGTGCTGCAGTCAATAATCCAGAGAACGCCAGGTCCATCCCTTGAACCGCGTATGGCAACTCGTAATCAGATAATCTACTGTCCGGATTGGCGTCGATCCACTCCTGTGCCAGAGTCTCAACCCTAGGGCCTCCGGGAAATGGAATCCCCTGTTCGCGAGCAAACTTATCGAGCATATTACCGATACCGATATCCAAGGTCTCTCCGAGAATTCGATAGCGTCCCCCAAGGCGAGCGATAATCTGAGTATTTCCTCCTGAAACATATAGCAGCACCGGGTCCGAGCACCCACAAACCTCTCTTCCCACTTCGATATGTGCCACACAGTGGTTCACTCCGACCAGTGGAACCTTCCACTCCTGAGAAAGGGTACGAGCAACCGCAGCACCGATTCTTAGACAAGGGCCCAAACCCGGGCCTTGAGAGAATGCCACCGCAGTGAAATCCTCAGGGGTCAGATTATTTTTGTCCAGTAATTCCTTCAATAGCGCACCGGAGTTCTCAACGTGGTGGTCGGCAGCCTCCCGTGGATGAATCCCACCTTCTTCTGGACGGATGAATGATGAGACAGATGGCTGAGGGTGGCCGCTGGAATCACATAGACCGAATGAAAAGGTATGTGCGGTCGACTCGATTCCCAAAGTGAAGCCCATAATATCGTTATACCGCTATAGGGTATAGCATATGAACGCTCCCCGCTGTGGGAAGCATATGCGTACCGTATTACTCAACTGTGGGCCAATCGCCCACCTCGACCACGGCGGTGAAGTGCCGATGGTTGGCTCGCTGGTCGAAGAAGTTGAAAACTTAGTCAGTGATTGCGGCGGAATCGTCATTCGCGATAATACCATTGAGTGCATCGCCGAATCATCTGAACTAGCCAGTGAATACCTTACTGGGGGGATTGGTGAGCACAATGCTCCAAGCCTTATCCAGACGGGTGCCGATACCACTGTTTGGAATATTTCTGGGCGTGCCGTGACACCTGGATTCGTCGATTCCCACACCCATCTATTGTGGGCTGGTGACCGCTCACGAGAAGTGATGTGGCGACAACGCGGGTTGTCATATTCTGAAATTGCCGAAATGGGTGGTGGCATCTCCCATACAGTGTTTTCAACCAGAGCCGCCATGGATCAGGAAATACTGGAACTGGGTCGGCAAAGAATGGAGACTGCTCTTCATTATGGCACAACGATGATGGAGGTCAAGAGTGGTTATGGGCTCGACACTGAGTCCGAACTACGACTTCTTCGCGGCGCCAAGGAATTGTCCCAGGTGGAAGGCCTACCGAATCTTGACCTGACCTGGTTAGGTGCGCATGCGGCTCCACCGAGCACCGGCACAATGTCTGCTGATAATAATCTCCAATCATACGTTGAAGAGATACTCTCCGAACAATTACCGGCGGTACTCGAGCAAGGACTGGCACGCTCCGGCGACGTGTTCTGTGAGCCGGGATGGTTCACCATCGATCAGACCGAAGAGATTTGCTCGGCCGGTCGCGCTGGTGGATTGGAAATTCGGTTGCACGTCGACGAATTCTGTGATGGTGGCGGGATGGGATTGGCCAGTGAGTTGGCCGCCACCACCGCCGACCATGCCCATCATTCACCACTGGACTCAAGACTGGATGCTAAGAAAAGTGGGACACTGCAAGGATTTCTGCTCGGCACTCCACATGTGATGGGAGATTCAATGCCTCCGGTCAACTCATGCGTGGAAAATGATATTGCCTTCACTATCGCCACAGATTTCAACCCCAATTGCCAGACTCTCAGCATGCCTTTCATCGGTAGTTTGGCGGTGCAGAGATGCGGTATCGACCCACTGACGGCACTGGTGGCAGCGACCCGTAATCCAGCTACAGGAATAGTACGCGATGATGGATTGGAGCAAGGGGTATTGAAGGGTGGAGCGGTAGCCAATCTCAATATTCTCAAGACCAATAGTTGGGAATCGTGGTGTCTTCAGCCGGGGGTCTCACCGATCCACAGTACTTTCATTTCCGGAAAACCTGCCGGTATTGAAAAAACATAAATAGCCGAATAGATAATACTTAGCGCAATTAGTAATAAAACTAGTAAAAATGGACTTTCAGTGATATCATGTGGGTGGAGACGGTGGTGTGCACGGCCCGAAGAGGACGCACCGCGAGATTACGCCGGTTGCTAGATGCGCGACAGGCGCTTAAGAGGAGGTGCGAAGGTTGCCAAGGTGCTTGGGTGGCTCCAGGGATCGGCGACAAGAATATATTTCTGGTGCAGGCAATATTTGTCGACGAGAAATCTTGGAAGAAGGCCTCGGAGAAGATTTCTACTGAATTAGACTCCAAGGATGGCGGCATAGAATCCGAATTAGGTGGACCCCCTTTGGTTGGAATGTTCAAAATCAGGGCGGTTGATTTGAAATTCAAAGAATAACCAATGCCCGTCAGGGCGTATAACATAGGTTATGCGAACCAGATAAGGGAACGAAAGATATGTGAATTGTGTAATAATTCATACATATCCACTCAGTACAACGTTTTCTAGCATTACTCGCAACCCTAATGGCAGTTTTGACCTTTTTTTAACCTCCTCCCCTACACTAAGCGGTGAATTTCTCAAAGGGCATTCGAAGTAGCGTCAACGTAGTATTGATAATCACTCGCTTCTCAGGGTTAATTGGTAACATGGCTGGAATTGAGGGTTTTTGTTTGAAGTGTAAGACCTACGGGCCTATTACCAACCCAGAAAAATTCGTGATGAAGAATGGTAGAACCAGAATGGCTGGGAGCTGTTCGCAATCAGGTTGTACCGGTAGAATTTCTAAAATCGTATCTTAGAAATAGATTGTGCTACCGATTTGGATAAATACCGACTCACTTTAGCGGCGTCAAGGGCTCGTGGTCTAGGGGCTATGACGTCGCCTTGACATGGCGAAGATCGCCAGTTCAATTCTGGCCGGGCCCACTCAA
>DARQ01000076.1:0-993 GCA_002503395.1 Euryarchaeota archaeon UBA60
ATTCTATTTGCCGCAATAGTTGTACTCCAGGCCTCGGGACCGGCATCGATTATAACCTCAGATGAACACTGCCGGCCAAAATTATCGGGGTATGCAAACTGCCGCAGATTGGTGGCCATCATCTCGAGGCGCGGGTGGTCGCATGACTCGCACAACCCGAGATGAATGATGGCCTGCCAATCTGGAGCCGAATCGGCACACAACTCCTTCGCAGCCCACTCAGCTCCCCTTGCATCTACAGAAAGCACTCGATGATGCCATGAAATCGAGGTTTCATTTCCCGCCTCGACGATGAGGTCGCCTTGGTTATCACAACGAGGTGAACTGGGGGCGACGAGAACAGATTGTTGGCGCTCGCCCAATATCACAGCCACTTCCATCGATACATTTCGTTGGTGAACGCCGAACGGCTCGAAGCCGGTCACCAATACTGAGACAGGTTCCATGCCTATGCGAAAGGCAGTGAGCACAACAGCATTAGGGTGCAACGCTGTGAGATATTCAATTATCTGGCGTCGATGGACAATTCTCCAAACCGCCTGCGATGGAGCACTTTGTTGCGAAGGATTGATGCTGAAAGAACCCGACCAATAGAGTGGTGGGGATGATGGGCGAGGCTGAGGAAATAGTCGTGCGCCTACCGCAGAAGAATGTCGATCAGGGCAACGTGCTGAAAGTCATCTGGCTGCAAATAACCTCGGGCATCGGCCTATGGGGTTCATTCAAGCCGATCATCGCCGTCATCGTAGCCATGATTCCATTCCTATTCCTCGGCCAACACTTCAACCGCGAACATCGCCGCGCAGTCGACTGGACGCTACTGCAAATCCCGCTCATCTTCACCGTTTTCTTCTGGATAGGACTATACTTATGGTCAATTTTCGATGCGTGGATGGTAGCGACGGAAAGTGTCAAGACGGCACATAATGAACGGCACTCAGCCACCTAGAAGTCATCGGATAATTCAATCGGGCTGAACAACTGGCCGACAGA
>DARQ01000076.1:1262-6954 GCA_002503395.1 Euryarchaeota archaeon UBA60
GCTTGATTCTGCAATTCCCCTACCAAGGCCTTGGTATATTTCTGTAACACCAGACTCACTTCGATAAGGGGTATCGATAACTGTCTGGTGATGGCGACCATCTGCTGCTGCAAAAAGAGCACACCAGAATCGTCCTCGGAATCAGACATTTTCGACCACTCCGCCTAACTATCAGCGCGTGTATCAAGCCATTTCTGCCCATAGTGTTTCCACTGTTCCTCGTCCCAACCCCGAGGTAGTCCAGACTCAGGAATAGGTGGAGCGGTGTGAACTGCGGGAGCGAGCGGAGATGTTGCCGTCATCGCAGCGGTAGCAACCGCTCCTTCAGGCATTACCGACGAAGGAAGGGCTGGAGGTGGTAACAGGGATGAAGGTGCTACGGGCGCAGGTAGGCCGATCGCCGGGGGAGCGATGACGGTGGCACCGGGAGTGAAACCTGGCGGCAAGGCAGGTGTGTCCTTGCCGGCCATATCGGCTGCTACTTCTTCGGTCTGGTCGAGTATCTCGTCCTCGTCCTCAGTAATGACCTGGCGATACAATACCATCATCCAGACACCGTATGAAGCGGCCATGAGCATGAGCAGATAGAGCACTACAGCCATCTTTGAACTCGATACCTGACTGCTTACAGCACTCCAATCACGATCGACTTCCTCTGTAATGAGTAGCGGTGTAAGGGTAATTCGATCCAATTCGATATCACCATCGAGCATCCTCAGTCTGAAACTACGAGTGCTATCATCAATTCCGCTACCAACCCCCTCCTCTACATGATAATCAATTGTCGCGTGGAACGGCAGAATAGATTCAATCGCCACTCCTGATTCGCCGACGCCAACCCATGTACCACCGAGGTTTTCTTCGAGGATGAAGCGCAGTTCACCCGGCACTCCATTGAGGCTTTTTCCTTTGATGTTCAGGGTCACGGTCTGTCCGACATATGGGCTTGGATCATCCCAGTAAATTGACGAATTATCATCTCGTAAATCGATTTGCGGGCCGTTCCAAACAAAACCCCAAATGCCGAGGGGGGTCAATTCAGTATTACCTGTGGCGATGAATGGATTCCCAGCGGCATCGCCACCGGTGACCCATGCCTCCAGAGTATATGTGGACAGCACCCGGGTGGCGCCAGCATCGGTCAGGTCAACCTCACCTAACCACAGCATGGTATCGTCGAGGATCAGATAATCATCCAAGGAAATACTGCCGCGACTGACCTCACTCGCACCGGCCTTCAAAACGTAGTGGAAAATAGCTGGATTATTCAGGTTGAAGCCATTATCATCTATCGCCTCAAGGGTGATTGTAAGTGCTGATGCCTGATTCAATGGAGCACTGCCACCCGAGACCACAGTAGCGAGTTTCACCGATTCGATTGACGGGGAGTCGCTATCGACCGCTAGTCGTAGACGCGGCGATGGATTCGACATATCGGTAGCCAAACCGGGTAGGTCAGACATCGAGGCGTAGAGGTCGAGATGCCCGCTCTTGACGCTTGGAACGATGAAATCAAGGCTGAAATAACCACCTTCCTGGGGCCGGGTAAGCCAAGAATTCTCATAATCTCCAATCACCACATTGAATGCCCCAGTCGGGGCTGGAGTAGAATCTTCACTGAACATCACCCGCCCTGAGAAACGCAATACCTGACCGGCTCCAATCAATGATTCATCCTCGCCATCGGTGTAATGATTATGACCGTTGCGCAATTCAATCGCGGTGATATGACCTTGCTGATTGTCGAACCGCAAATCATTATCCAAACTCCACCAATCATTACCTAAGCCATCGGCCTTGGAGTGACAGGGGACATCCTCGATGTCACTACAACTCCGGTCCCATACCTCGAGTTTGGGAATGAATCTCTCAACCCCATCGGTATCCCACTTTTCAGGGAATTCCCAAGTCAATTGGAATCTCATATTGACCATCAACAAGGTGTCATTTTCCGGGTCTATGGCAACCGCGCTATACAGATTACTGACGGCAATACCCGGGCCACCACTCTGAACATTCATGGTTGGATTTCCACCTTCCCCGATTGAGAAATCCATCCAAATCGAAGTTTCATCATCATCGAAATCACCAGCCAAGGCCAATTGCAGACCAGCGATGTCATGCCACCCGTTATCATCACTGAGTTGTAGCAGTAAATTGTATGGTATCCCTGGGTGGAGTGGTGAGTAATCATCATGCCCGACAATAGTGGAGTTGTCGATGACCAATAAGGGTTCAAACTCTTCTCTGATTTGATAATTCGCCAGAGAATTAGTCCAATCGCACTCACCCGGAGGGTCTGGGCACACCGAGCCCCCTCCCATAGCAACTGCATTTCCCTGCCCATCTTGGCCATCGACGTAGAAGGCTACCTTCTCGCCATGGATGAGCATCGAGTCATCGATCAAACCCTCGAAGATATTGATGCCGCCAGCCTGAGTATCAGGAGTGGTCAATACCTTGATGCGGTACTCGATTTCATCAGGCATGCCATCGAAGTCGGTATCGGAACAGAACTCATGGCGGCTGGTACAGCCTAACCAATAATTGAGGTTTACCTGAGATGGCGGGTCGACACTGTCCTGAATCACGATTGAGAGCGCTTGACCACCTGGGCTTGGCGGGCCCTTGTGTAACTCGGCGCCATCGACTGGGTTTGAGGATAACACCAGCGGGCTATTTCCATCCAATATCAGTCGAATCGTGTTGTAGATGGGATTCGCATAGTTTGAACCATTGCTCATATTATATGCTTCAACGATGAATTGCATTCCCCCGGGTGTCGATTCCCTCGGGCTCTCAAAAGTCATCGAGTAGGCACCGTGGGATGGATTCGCTTCTTCATGCATCAATAACGCCTCACCGATCGGGTCACCATCATAGGTCACGTTTTGTCCGATGATACGAATCATGAAACGTCCAGCCTGGGGAGAGAGCTGCGTGCCCTCAAAATGAATCCCACCGCTGAATGTCAAGTTGTATCCACCGCGTACCCAATCGTGACTGAGAAGTTCGCGCCCGGTCTCATCATGGACCCGCAGGCCATCGAGTTGTATGTCGTTCTCGACTCGCAAATCGAGATTCTCACTCTCCCATGCTGTTACCGCACGACCGAAATTATCGTCGACGGTCACCTTGACTTCGATATTGTTGCCATCATCCCAAAGCCAACTAGACTGAATTGGGAAACGTATTGAAATCACTCCGAAAATATCCTCTACCGAAGTGCAATTAGCGGAGTCGAAAATCATCCGACCCTCACCTGAATCCACCAATGAACAATAATCATTGGCCAACCATTGCATAACCGAACTATTTCCACTCGCATAGTCGATACCAATCGACACCTTATCGATGGAATTGACACCGTCACCTGGAGCGACCCGCACTGTCAGAATTCGCCAATCGCCATCGGGCGCCAACACTCCACCCTCTAGATTTGCATCGAGAACACGAGTCTGAAGGCGGTAGGAGATGTCGAGGTCTGAGATTAGAATACGGCCGCTTGAATGGGCTCTGACGGCTATTGGGATATCGGTGAAACCGAGACCGTTGTGTACCGCGTGGTCATTCAATGCCTGCACCAGGGTCGGGGCTGTGGAAACCATCACTCCGACTTCCGAATCATCGCTGGCCACCACACTACTATCCCCGAGGAAAGTAAGGCCCTTCCACTCCCAAGTACCGTCATCACCAATGTCGAGTTCTACCCTGTCGGGGAAACCCTCAAGGTAATCAAGTGTGAAGTAGTCGACCATCGGTGTGACTAGATTTGAATTACTCGTCAACTCGATTTTATAACGTAAAATATTACCATCATTACTGAAATCGGTATCGACTCCGTTTACCGCGGTGCTCCAGGTCGTTCCATTATCATTTGAAACCCAAGCCGAAAAACCAGTACCTGAAGGTGTATCTGCCGACCAGGTCGGTTTTACCTTGCCGATTTCTGTTCCGGTCGGCACGGGAGCTGAAATCCATTCTCCGCTCTGTTGGTAGTTAGTGGAATATTGTAGATTGACCCACCATGATACGGGGCTTGAACCGATCAACTGTAATTTCCACCGCAACTCCTTTCCGGGGTGGGCGAAGTGTATGGTGTAATTGCTTGAGACCGCTTCCCAATGGGTGCCATTATCCGCACTAACCCAATAGTCGACCCGGTCTCCGGTGGCGGTTGCACTCCAGTGGGTTTCCATATTGACCGAAAGAATATCATCGGTGGTGATTATCGGCTCGCCGACCCAGGTCGATGTCCCTGGTGCAGGATTGGTCGGATAGACCAAACCACTACCGTATTGACGATAGTGCAGTGTCGTGGCCCCCCAGGAGTACATCCCACAATCGACGGTGTGGAGTCTCTCACCATCGTAGGTCAAGCCATAGCCAATCTGGGGAATCGTGCGGGTTCCCGCTTGAGCGACCAAGGAACTGGTCGAGCCAATCGCCCATGCATTCAGTACATCTGTGGTCGTCCATGTCGATGAAGCATCACGGCAACGCATGAAGAATAGACTGCCGTGTACAGCTAGACCGCGTACCAATCCTCCCGACTTTCCACAATCATGAGTACTCGAAGACTGGTAGGTATACATGGTCGAGCCGCGGCTGAACTGGCCATTATCTTGGAAATCATATGATACTATTCTCCTCTGGCCATTATGCACTACGAATATATTTTCGCTGACTCTGTCATAGGCTATACCGGAGTAATCGCCAAAGGAGGGTGAGATGTCGTAAGTATCGATGCAGGTCCAGATGTCATCGTAGCGAATATCCATCACCACGACACGCTGATATTGGGTATAGATAGTACTACCATAATGATATCTGTAGCCCGATAATATCCCATATAACTTCTCATCCGGGGTAACCGTCCAATCTCGAAATCCATACATCCCATAATACGTGAAACCATATACCGGCGGCAGGACACAATTCGCCTGCTCAAGGGTTATCGTAGATTCGCGAGTTGCATTATTCGGCCACAGCCGCTCTACTACTTTAGAAAAAGTACTGCCACTCCATTTTGACGAAAACAACCAATCATGATGCTTGAGAATTGCCCCTTGACTCTGCGAACTGAACGAATTACTGGATTGCTGCTGCTGCGGATTAAAGCGGCCTTCGGATGAATTGCTGAGATGCGGCTGGACAATCGCATACGTACCGTTATCCAGCCAGGCTGAGGCAGCCGAGCCGGTGTCCTCGTCTGGGCCATGACCCAAAAACTCACTATCGTGTGAATCCATCGCCAAGGCAAGCGAATCCGACCGAGCGTCGGTATCGGTGTAACTCCCAGCACCCCATTCAGCGCGAGTATCCACTCCCACAGAAGACCAACCTGTCGATGAGGCACCGGATAATTTTACCTCAAAATCAATTACTTCGGCACCTTTTGGTAACGCCACGATAGTGGTGCGGTCGGGAGAAGAGCCCTGATACAGTGCCATCGAATCGGGGGCTCCGCCTTTGAAGGTGTAGAGATGCCTTGCCCCACCACCAACTTCGCCATCTCGGGCGACCTCGACGAGGACTGGAGAAGCAGAAGAAAGCAACAATATCAAGAGAATTCCAACTACGAAACCCCGGGATGATTGAAGTTTCACTGTATCCGACCACTACGTCCATTCAAAGACGTGACTTCAATTCATCGCTTGGCGGACACAGCATCCGTAGGATGCTAAATCGG
>DARQ01000076.1:7022-7217 GCA_002503395.1 Euryarchaeota archaeon UBA60
TTGGGGTCAAGTTGTCGTTGCCCGCGAATCGTAATGAATCGGCGATGAATCTCCGCGCACACCATCGACCTCATCCTCAGTCACTTCCCAGCCGTCGTGCAGCCAGTCACCATCGGTATCCCACTTTGTCGGGTCGGTACCCTCGGCGGTGTGGTCACCATCGATATCCAGATGCCACCAGCCATATTCCCATTC
>DARQ01000076.1:7377-21565 GCA_002503395.1 Euryarchaeota archaeon UBA60
ATCTTCAATCAGCAGTGCCCACATCGTATCACCTGCAGTGCGTTTGTACATGCGTAGATAATTTGTCGCATACTCATCTACTCCATCCAACTTGAGAGTAAATGCTCGTAGCTGCCACCATTCACTGACTATTTCACCGGCATAGGAAATACCGGCTAGACGTACCGCTGAAGGCGAAGCGAGGCTCTGATCGTGAATTGCATAGAATTCCTGGAAATTTGTATATGGCTGATACGAGGGTATACCGGTACAGTCCCACCACCCATCTCGGTCAGGGTCCTGATTGGCATCGAGGGGATTGGCGGGGTCGAGGTTGAACCAAGTGTAATTAAGGCGAGCACGTTCGATATCCCCGGTGCTGTCATTATAGTAGAGCGCCGTCGGACAACTTCCGGTATCGTCCCACCAGACCTGTATCTTCATCCAGGTCGAGTAATTATCATTGCCCTCATTCCAGCCGCGGGCATATTCGTACCAATCAGGTAACATATCTCCATCCGAATCATTATCCTTGGGATTGATGCCGTATTTGAAGACCTCGCGACCATCGGATAAATTCCAATCCAGTTCGTACAGGGTGGTCATCTGGCCAACTCCTTCGCGGCGCATCGAAATACTATCGCCATCGGAATCGTTCATATCGGGGCGGGTATTGTTCCAGTATTCCATGATATTAGTGAATGGTAAATCACCTGGGCCAGAAATTATTTGCAAACCATCTTGGGTGAATGTACGAGACTGCCACGACCCCTGCGGAGCCGGAGTGTCGAAAGAGGTGCGGTCATACCAACCATCTTGGTCGCCGTCGTAGTCAATATCCAGAGGGTTCAAAGGGTTTGAAGACCAGTGGTTTTGCGTGGTCAAATCCGGCATATTGAATGAGGAATAGCACCATTCCCAACCATCGGGAATGCCATCGCCATCCGAATCGGACGAAGTCGGGTCGGAAACACCGAATAAACTTCGGTTGAAATTATTAGAATCATATTGGTTTATCTTGTTCATACGCGCCATACTTTCGGCATCTTTAGAGGCATATATCTGCCACAATTCACTTTTGGCCTCAAGGTACGAGTATCCATATTCATCGGACATGGCAGCGATTGCATCTTCACCGTAGCCGATTATTCCCATACCGCTGGGTATCGTCCACGACATGTTCTCCTTACCGTGCTGACGCGCCTTCCACTCGTTTAAATTCGTATATCTCTCTGCAGCCGAGATATTGCCATTCTGGTCGCAATCATACGAATCATCATCGCTGTCGAGATAGACATCATTGTCAATCAGGGGGTTCATCGACCACCTGCTCTCGTCAAGGTCCCAAGCCGTGAACCAATACTCAAACCCATCACTCATCTCGTCTCTATCTGTATCTGGATGATTGGGGTCGGTTATCACCAGCAGGACCTGCAGAATAGCGGTGGGTGGCTCACCTCCTTGCCACTTTTGAAAATCTCCATACACCAATACCTGTCGTCCTTCCTTGGTAATCAGCATATTGTGAACCCGCACCGGCGTATACTGTGGTTGATTCCATTCCGCGTCGGCACCCAAGAGTGGGGCATCGAAGGGATTAGAGCCGCCGTTATCGGGAATCTCGTAGGCGATAGATAATTCCAGAGCATCGATAAGAGCATCATTATCACTGTCAAACTGCCCATCCCCGGCGACCAAGGGATTCAGCGTCCATACCTCCGCGCTTTCATTCCAAGTGGTGAACAGCATCTCGATACCGTCGAGAATTCCATCTCCATCTGAATCTGGATTGTTCGGGTCGGCGGTACGGCCAGAAATGTTGATTTGCTCCTGAGTGATAAAACTACCAAAAGACTGGTCAGTGGTGATGCGAGTCCAACTATTGAGCAATTTAGCCTGCCCGACCAGGGTGACGAACCATTGCGGTGATGACTGGTTGCTATTGGACTCTGAGTACATTGGGTCGATGGCATTGTATTCTTCCCAATTGGTCATTCCATCCTCATCGGCATCCCCACCCAGATCGGAATCATTGAGTGGATTGAGGGTCCAGCCATCGGCTAAGATATCCCAGCGGGCAAACCAGATCTCCCAACCATCGGGCATGCCATCATTATCCGAATCCGAATTCACCGGGTTGGCTGAACCGGCGTCCAGGGTCCTACCCTCGACCATCGCCCAGGTTGATGATACCGAGTCCTGACCAAAGGTACTCTCCGGCAGTCCCCACGAGTCAACATTGTTGAATAGACTAGTGGTCAGATTACCCGGCAAGGCCGTACCCATGGTGGCATTGGGAGAATACAATCCATCGACGAGGTGATATTCCAACCAATTGAATAACTGTTCTTCCACCGCCAATACCCCGTCGTGATTAATGTCATAGCCATCGCCGTCCGGATTCTTCATCCAGTCACTGCCGTTCAGTGGATTGATACCTGAGTTCACCACCTGCCAATCACGCAGGTAGCGCGCTTCCCAACCATCAGGGAGGGTATCGCCATCACTATCGGGGTTATTTGGGTCGGTTGCGACCCAATCCATTGCGTAAGAGGGTAATTCCCTATGCGATTCAGCCAATTCGCCAGCGCGCGCTAATTCAAGCGTCAATCCCCATTCATATTCATACAGATTCAGCAGACCATCGCCGTCTGCATCCCACATAGCATCCTCAGCCCGCAACGGATCCAGAGTCCAGTTATTGCCGCCGTTGAAAGACAGGCCAATCCATCGCCGGTGCTCTATTTCCCAGCCATCGGGCATGCCATCACCATCGCTATCCGGATTGGTGGGGTCGAGCGGCTGGTCATTGCCACCACTGTCGAGATAGGTGGAATTGGCTGCGGCGGACACCACATTCTGTTGGCAATCATAGCTCATGTTAGGATAGTAATGACACCAGAGATTACTTTGGCCGAAATAGAATCCAAAAACTTCGGCACCATCGGGAATCCCATCACCATCGGTGTCGATATTGCGGGGGTCGGTTGAATTCCAACCCTCTGGGGTTGTGGCAAGATAGCGAAACTCATCTAGATTGGTCCATAGTCTCTCAAGATAAGGGTCTTGGTCGACATCTCGATTCAGGCCATCACCATCGACGTCAAGATGGGCATCGTAAGGGTCGGTGGGGTCGAGCCCGTAGGAATGCTCCCAGCCATCGAGAATGCCATCGAAATCAGAGTCGTTATTCCCAGGATCGATTAACTCGATATTTGAAAATTGACCGGGGTCTAGACCGGCTATCAAGTAGTTGACATCATCGATATCAACCTCGACCATGGTTTGGATATGACCGGGTATTCTCTCTTGGGTCGAGGTTCCATATGCAGTAGCATAACCACCATAAATAGACCACATTCCCGCAGCACTACCGACAAATACCTCAGTGCTTGAAGGCATAATTGAATAGACATCATTGGCCGAATCCTCGGTGTTGTTCTCAGAATCTGAATATTCCAAATGATAACTGTGTTCTATCGTATCGGTCGATAAATCCAATTTGTGTACCCCCGAACCGGTACCGATCCAGATGATGTGAGTTTGCTCACCGGGACCATCTGGATACAAGGATCGTACGTCGTATTCAAACGAATCACCACTCGGTTTGTTCCGTAATTCGGTGGTATTCCACTCGTTGAAACGCCAAGTACAGGTGAAAGCTTCGCGCACTGTGATTGTAGGGCATATCAGCAAACCCTTATCGGTACCGATATACATCTGTGGCACCTGCGATTCAAAACGCACATGAGCCATGTCTTGAGGAGTGGCATTGAACTGGGAAAGTGGGGTTGAAAAATCACTTGAGGCATTTTGTACCGGTAGAACCAGTCCTCCAGAAGATGCAATTTCAATCACATATGCCACTCCATCTGGGCCTGCGGCGAGTATTTGGGTGGTCGCAGAATCGAGCGCCAGTTCCTCTAGTGCGGTGATTGGAGAAGAAAGGACGAAAGTCCAAGTTATCGATGGAGTCAATTGGCCTTCAATATCTAAATCTGCAAGAATAATACCCTTATTGGTTGATATCAACATCACTTCACCACTCGGTATATCAAGCAGTATCATATCACTCAATACATATCCAGAAGGTAGATTGTGGTCTGAACTACTCAACATATCCAACTCAATGATGCTGATGCCCAACTTCGTACCTGCATACAATTGTTCACTAGCCTCGTCAGTAACCAGTGAAATGACATCGTGGTGCATGATTGAAACTGTATCATCTCCTTGTGGAGAAGATGAATGGGGATACTCGTAAAGAGTCCCAGAAATTGATTCGACGCCGACCTGCTTCAGCCCGGCGCGCACATTGTTCCCACCATCGAGGTAGGTGAAATACTCCTGAATATTACTCAATTCTTCACCTATCATCAAATCGATAGGTGAGACCGACATGTCAGAGCTTTTTTCTCCGTTACGGTCGATATCCCACCCATCATCATCACCGTCGAGAAGACGGTCACTACGATTGTGGGGGTTGAGTTGAAAGTAGATTTCCCAGCCATCGGGAATGCCGTCTCCAGTTACCGGATAGGTATACTTCAATTCGATTCCAGAATCTAGATAATACCAATCGCTATCGCTATTTGTAGGGTCGGTTCCCAACCACATATCCTCGCCAAATTCAACCGAATAATTGGCTGCACACGCATCCCCCATATTAGGCCATCTAAAGCCGATAGAGGGCCAGTGGGTCTGATTGGGCAGGTCGGGAGGCGAATAGGTACACCTCAGTCCATCGAGTTCGGTGGTCCAATTCTGGTCGGCACCGAAATTGTATTCCTCGGCACTGGTAAGGTCCTCATGCGGTGCTATGATGCCATCCCTGTCAATATCGAAGCCATCGCCATCCAAATCGAGATCGCCGTCACTGGAATTGAGCGGGTCGAAACCCTGGCACGAGAATTGACCGGTCGATGAATCAAACGAACCAGACTGCTTTTGGCACATTGAAATCTCAAAACCATCGGGCATTCCGTCGCCGTCACTATCCGCTCTTCTGGGGTCGAGGTACTCACGCTGGCCGGTTAGTAGGTTGAGTTCGCCGGTCAGGCCGATACGCAGGGTGCTGAAGCATGCGGCATAGGAGTAAGGCCAGCAATATTCCTCACTCGCATTCAATCCATCTCGGTCTCGATCGGATTCGGCATCGGATGAGATATTTCTATCGAGACCCTCGATATTGATTTCTCGCCCATCCACAGCAGTGGAGTTCAGCCAATCACTGAACAGATTCTCATGGACATCGGGAATTCCGTCGCCATCGGTATCGGTAACCGGCGGACCCTCTCCATCGGTATCCCCGGGAAAAATGTTCTTTACCTCTGAAACCGCGGGCATCTGTGACATCAGCAACAGGCTACTGACCATAGCGATGGTTACGATAAGCGTCGTCTGCTTGCTTCGCACGTACTCACCCAGCACCCGAACCCTTTGGGTTCGTTTATATGGATGGTGGAGCGAAGTTCGGATATTGATTCAAGGCCGCAGGTTAGATTACCTGGAATTATCACGAAATCTCAAGCAATAGCAGGGATTAGTTCAAGGGGTCTCAGTACCCGCCAATCCTCGTCACATGTCTCTTTCAATCACCCACCTAGGCACTGGCAGCAGAGGTAATGCAACCTTATTGGCTACCGATGCGAGCAAAGTACTCATCGATCAAGGGTTTTCCGGCAAAGAATTGCAACGACGCTTAAGGCAATTGGAAATCGATCCGACCGAGATTGATGGAATCGTCATTTCTCACCACCACGGCGACCACGGAGGTGGTGCGGCCATCGCCAATAAGCGCTGGGGGATTCCGCTTTTCTCCAACTTCAGAACCGCCACGGCCCTGGGTTTGGACCTGGTTGGAGGAGTAACATTGTTTGAGGACTTGGAACGATTGGATATCGGCGCCGATATTTCCCTATTACCCATACCTGTGCCACACGATGGGGCCGATAACGTCGGGTTCATCGCCAGCAGGGGCTCTGGGGAAAGAGCCGCAGTATTCACTGATTTGGGCTCGTGGACAGACGAGATAATCCAGCATTTGCGTGGCTGTTCACACATCTCCATAGAAGCAAATTACGACCATCGCAGACTGTGGGAGGGGCCCTATACAAACTCCCTCAAAGAGCGGATTTCCAGCCGCGGTGGGCACCTGTCAAACCAGCAGACCGGGGAATTGTTGGGTAAGGTTGTCAACGAGCAGACGAAGAGCATCGTGCTCACCCACCTTTCGGAACAGAATAATCGTCCACACCTCGCAGAGAGTACGGTGCTTTATCACATCGATGAACTGTTTGAGGGAGATATCGCTATTTCGCTCCAGGATGGGCCGCTTTTCTCCCATTTCATTGGTCAGGCCGATACCGAGATGCTGACATCTGGATTATTGTGACAAATCCTAGACGCCTATGGCGTCTATATGAGAAGCCATATGAAGCCCATTCACCCTCCTATCGCCATGGACGGCGGGATTGTGAATGCTCATCCCCGCCGTGGTGCCGTCACAGAAGATGAAAACGGTGTCTCTGAAATCATCGGGGTGGTGATGCTACTGGCGATGGTGGTGAGCATTCTCGCAATCGTGATGGTCGCTCTCAAACCATATGTTGATGACTTTGACGATAATAAGAACTGGTCTTCGGCACGGGTGCTCAGTGAGCAGATTCAGTCTCGTATCGACGTGGTTGGTTCAGCGCCCAATGGCACCGGGGTAGCATTCACCCTGCCGCTGGTCACGAGTACACTTCGCTCTCTCGATATGGTAGAGACATGGACTCTTCAAGCCGATTTAATCGGCCTTGACCGAGTCGAAGTCAATATAGTCAATGCCACCGCATTTGAGATTTCCAGTCAAAATGAGACCATTTCTTCGGTCGAGGTTTCGAACGATGGAATTCTGCGCACTTACAATGTCACGAGCATTGGCTCTACCCACTCTTTTGATGGCGAACAGAACTTTGGTCGCGAGTTGATAATTGATGTTAAGAACGCAGATGGTGATTTGATACATCGTCTGGTGCGATTGCAATTATCTGGTTTGCAGATGAATACCAATTTGAATATCGGGATCCATAATACTGCTATCATCAATCATGGAAGGATGAGCCGGATGCCGAATAACGCTTGGGATATCGAGAAATTCCCGCCCCTTAATGTCGAAGAAACATTCTCGGGACAACGTCGGGTCACGCTGATGCTGAGCGATATTCAAACCACCGCTTCCCTGCCGTCGGGAAAAAGTTCGACCTTGGAAATAATCTCACGTGGCCCTCTCACATTATTCGACGGTGAAGCCCGCAACTTGAGATTCTCCGTAGATAACCAATTGCACAGCAATATCAATCCTCAATTCACCGAACTATGGACTGGTGACCATCAGGTTCACCAGGCCACCGGCGATACTTCAGCCTACTTTGGATTCGCCCCTTGGGGGAGAAGTTCAGGGGCAGATGGAATCGGATTATTTCCCCGCGATGAGGTCATCCTGTTAGAAATTGTCCTACTAAGGGTGGAGGTGAGTTGATGCTTGAGAACGCTGACCTGCGCCGTGATGAAGAAGGGGTTTCAGCGACTGTGGCCACAGTCCTCCTGTTTGGGGGGGTACTATCACTCATAGGGATGATGCTGTTCACGATGCTGCCGGTGATTCAGGAACTGGAAGGATCGGTCGAGCGCAATGGAATGATTACCCAGATGAATAGTTATGCCATACAGACGGTCAGGCTGGCAGAAACAGGAATGCCGGGTGATAGCGTGAGTATCGAACTCAATCCACTGGAAGGTCAATTGGCATGGGACTACATGCGAGGTGGTAGTTGGATTTCCGCGACCTGGAGCGAAGGACAGAGTCTGCGGCTGAGAAATGCCTTGAATCTGGATGCTGAAGTCGAGTTCAGGTACCCTCATGGAGAGGTCGGCAGTATTTGCTGGGATGATTTGCGTCTCGGCCCACAACGACTTCACCATACTCGCCTACCGGATATTTCCGGCACTGTTCTGGTCGTACCCAAGGTTGGTATCACTGAGAACTTGATACCGATAGAATTGAAACTTCGTCAAGGTAGTTCATCCGCCTCAGGCAAAATCTCAGGGACTTCAATCTGGTCTGTCGACCTGCCGCTTGAGGGCATGGAAGGGGAATCATGGTTGTCCGCAAATACCGCGGTGGATGTTTACCTCTGGCGCGGAAAAGGCGGCGCCACCGAAGCGCCACCAGCGATTGCCGAACCGGAAACCGGGAGGGGAAGATCTTGGACGGTTCCACTTGGAATCGGCACGACTACCTTGTATTTGACCGGCCTTGAGACAATGCGTATCGATTGGCGCGGTGCTGGTAATTCCAGTTCCGAGATCGCCATCGCCGGGGGTGGATTCTACGCCGAAGGAGCGGTATGGACGAGAAGTTTCACGGTTGCTTCACCCACCGCGCTGAGCCTATCCAGTAGTGCCGATGCCCGCCTGTTGATTGTAGGGGGTGACGGCGGAAGTGGTGATGCCCCCTGGCCAGCCACCACAGGGGCATTAATTGGCAGCGAATTCCTCCCACCCGCTGGATCAGGGACTCTGCTACTGGACAATCCGATGCCAGAAGCGGTTGTGATTCGCTATCTGGGAGGTGCCCTGACGATTTCTGCAAACGATACTCTACGAATAGATTGGCCACCAGCCGGTGCACTAGGGGCGCCGATATTGCGCGCTGATTCAGCGATTCAACTCCATTGGATGCCACGAAACGATGATACGGGACTGGATAGGAGTGGGAGTTTGGCGATACATGCCGCTTCGGATACCGGTAGAATCAGTGGACAATATTTCAACTTCTCAACCCCGAGGATAGCCACCAGCGTTGACAATACTGAAGTGACCCTACAGGTAGCGGGGGTTGAATCACAATGGAATATTACAACGTGGAACGTTTCCGGTGGCAATACTCATGCTGAGAATGCCGCGGTGATCGCACCCAATAATACCGAGATCTTCCGCTTGGAGGTGATTTCGGGCAATTCGCTACGAGCGATTGTAGCGGTAGGTGATGATGGTTTGGCATTTTTCCCCCATGATGGCGCCCAGCGCTGTTCATTCATTGGAATGCAGGCATCGGGTTGGATCACCACTCAGTTGCCGTGGTCAAACATTGCTGACCATGGTGCAGGGGGAATTGAAGAATCTTGGAGGAGTGGCTTGCACCCATCGAGCATGGTGCTCAGTGTCTATGGCTCCGATTCAGAGAAGCCACATTCAGCCCTGGCAACAGCTTGGGCTTTTCACATGCCAAGTCTATTCTATTCTTTCAAAAGCAGCATCACTGGGATGGAGACCTCGACACGAGGTGGGGCGGTACTGACCAATCATCCCGAAATGCAGGCCTCAGCAATTCGCGCTCCGTCCGATCGCTCTGGGCCAGGCCCTCGATTCGCGACCACGGTTCCATTGACATTCCCAATAGGCGACTCGGTGTCGGGAAGTGCGGATGTCGAGGTTGATTTGAGCCTTATTCAGCGCCAACAACTAGTTTCATCGATAGCAGACGAAGTGCGACGCGGTTGGGACGGACCTTATGGAATCGCCATCGCCGGACAAGCGAGCGCGGATTTATCCTATTCTACCGACTGGACTACATTTCCCCAACAATTACAGTTACTGAACGACTACAAGGGATGGGTTCCCGACCCCACCACCGATAGTTCTGAAACAGTATACCACACCCAAGGTGAGCCAATTCAATTCACCTTACAGGTAAGTGTACTATACCATCTGGCAAAGGAGGATCTATCGTGATTTCCGGTACATTGAGGCGTGACGAAGGTGCGGCTGCCACAGAATTGGGCTATATATTCACCTTTATGCTAGGGGTGGTATTATTGTCGATGTTCGCAATCTGGGCATGGGACATTGAAACCGCCACCCGTGAGAGGTGGAATGAGGAGGCATTGCAGGACAATATGGACCGGCTCGCGTCAGCGGTGGAGAGGGCCGACCGTGCCAGTCGTTCGGCAGATAACTGCTCATATGCCGAAGCGGTTCACCTGACTGCGTTTGAAGCCTCAAAAGCCTCGCTTACCATCAGTCTTGGAGAACGAGATTTAGTGTTGCATGATTCAGCCAATATCTATGACCGCTCAGTGCAATTATCCGGGTCTGGACTTTCCACCCACCAAGGTGAAATCGATCTGCAAGGCGTGGATACAATTTGGGCCATACACAGCGATGGGGTTACTAAAATCACCACCATCCACCCTGATTGGTAATTAGCAACCTCTTCTCGGCTTAGTTGCAGGATAATTTATCAGACAAGCTGGAGATTTCCACTACGCTTGGGTATGAATATCCCTCAATTTCCTGCTTTGAGAGAATCCAATAATCAAGCTGGCTCAATGTCCCATGATGGATTGGTGCACCAGTAACTGCACATCGCGCATGCGCGATTTAGCGCCCAACTCTCGGAAAACCGTCAACGCTCTTTGGAGGTACTCCATACGTCTTTGTTGGTCCGGCGCAGTACCTCCTAGACGGGACAACAATTCTCCGATTTGCATTCGCAAATCGTTTGCTTCGGCGATAATAAGACCCTCTCGGTATTGCTCCAGTGCTTCCTCGGTGCGACCCGAATCGACCAAGACCTCTCCGAGAAGTAATGTGGTTTCCACCAGCGCCAGTGGGTCTCCGGCTTCACCCATCAACTCCAGTGCCTCGGAATAGTGGTGAAGTGCCAAGTCAGCATCATTCACCTTTGCATAATAGCGACCTAATACCGCCCGGGCCCTGGCGTGGAGTGATGAATCCCCCAATGAATCCGTCTCTTCATGGGCCTTGAAAGCATGTTCCCGTGACAATTCGACCTCGCCAAGGTCGAGATAAGCCCGGGCGAGATTGATTCTCGCCTTACACATCTCGTACCCTTCGCCATCGATGATTATCGATTCTACATTCGAATATGCCTCCATCGCCTTGGCTCTATCGCCGCGACGGCGATACAGGTAGCCTAGGTTATGATAGGTGCGCGCTGCCCAAATCGGGTCACCCGATTTGATGAATATATCCAGAGCCTGGTGATGCATGGATAAAGCATCATCATTATTGCCGCGCTTGAAGTGAATGTCGGCCATGCTGCTGAGAATCTGAGCTTCGACCAAGGTATCACCTCCAATTTTCGCATATTTGAGTGCCTCGGAAAAGGTCTCCTCAGCTTCATCGAACAGGCCACGGAGAATCTGAATGTCACCGGAAATCTGTAGCGTCGGAGCAGACAGTGTCGCATCCACATCCGACAATTCAAGTTGCTCAATCAAATTGAGCAATTCCAGATGACCACCGTTGACCAGACTGGGGCCGGCAATCTTGATCTGTTCCGCCGCATCCTCACTATGCTGCGCTTTTATCAAATGGTGAATCAATTCCAAATCACGTTCCGGACATTGCTTCTGTGCACGGTACCAGACGGCCGAACTCTGGTGCAGTGAAATCGCAGTTTGCTCATCGATGCTCTGCAACAGAAATTCGCGAATCAGGTCGTGAACATCATAGGTATCGCCATCGGCATTGCGAGCAAGGCCCTGTTCGACCAGTGAATCAAGTTCATCGGTATTCAATTCCTGAACCGCCAAGGCATCGAGCGGAACCGATTCTCGAAATACCGAGAGGGCCCCCAGTACTCGCTTCTGTTCAGCAGATAATTTATTGAAAATCTCAACCGACATATAGTTCTCAAGGGTTTCGTGAAACGCAGTTGCCGGAGCCCCTCTGTTAATCAATTCCAAGACTAGAGGATGGCCCCTGGATAGGTGGTAGATATACTGGAATTGCCCCTCATCCATCTCGCCAAAGGCCGGCAATAGACTGCGTGATGCACCTTGGTCAAGTCCGGTCAATTCCATCGGAATTGAGACAATCTTTCCCTCGGCATCGTTAGTAGGGATGGATTCTCGATATGAACGACTGAATATCACCAATCCCACCTGTTCCTCAATATCCATTATTGAAAGTGCCAATCCCTGTAAGGTTTGGTGCAGAGCCTTATCGCTGACCTTGTGAAAGTCATCAACCACCATCAGACAGGGATATTTGGCGATGGCATCGGTAATCAGTCGAACCGACTCGGAAGGTCGTGGAACCGGTGTTGCGGCAAGGTAATCCGCCAATACGGTATCGCCGATATTGGTTAACCAGTCAGCAATCGACTCGAGGAATGAGCGTTGACCCTCCCAGTCTTGGCAGCGGTGATAGAATAGATTCCGTCGATGCATGAATCGTTCGATCAACTTGCCTGCAAGGGTTGTTTTTCCAATTCCGGCAATCCCCGGCACGAGTAAGGTGGTAGGTCTGGCCTCTAGCAATTGCACCATGTTCTCAAGTTCTACTTCGCGCCCATAGAAATACCTTGAGCGCGGCAAATCCTCCAGTGATGTCACCAATTGCTTCTCGACATGTTTCGATAAATCACGCTCGATAACATCTTCAGAAAGGTCTCTGGCATCTAGCACCCCATTGTCATCAACGTAGCGAATCACATCGACGATACGCATAGTGAACGGCAGCACTTGATGAACCTCACCCAAGGTAGTAGATGTGGTATCTCCAGAAGAGAGAATCACCCTAAATGAGTAATCCTGCAACCGGCCCCAGGTTTCTTCTGCCACCTGTAGTCCACTATCGGTCAGGAAATACGCCTTGCGTTTTCGTGAAACCCCCACCACATGTGCCTGCCGCTCAATCAGCAAACCATCGTCTTTGAGAGTGGCGATTGCCCTCGGGACATTAGAGCGGGCGATGGCAACGGCGTTGGCAATCCCCATCTGGGAAAGCGAAAAAGGCACTTCGACCGCACTAGAATAATCGGCATAGTCACGTAAGTGCAGAAGAATCCTCTCCTGCACCCCGGGTTTAGGTATAGCCATAGTTTCCACCCCCCCCCGATTATTATTCTCAACCTTTTAGTCTAATTTGCCTATTGGCTCGGTGTTTGATAATTAGGGTCTGGTGCCCATTGCTGGGTAGCGGGATCCCACAGCCAACCCGGATATTCGGGGTCGGCCACCGGCTGAGGTGCTGGAGCGGTCTGTGCCGCTGTCGCCACGGCACTTTGAACGACCTCGGCCTCGATTCTATCCTTGGCCCACGCGTAGGGGTCGACTGGAGCCACTGCTTCTTCGCTATATTTCTGCTCTTCAGAATCCTCTTCGTCTTCAAATTCTACAAAGAAGAAGGCAAATAATCCAAGCAATAGAGCTAAGATGACAATTCCACCGATGGTATAGAGAACCATTCCACTGGATTCTTCGATAAACTCACCAGATTGGAGGGTTACAGGAATCTCTGATGCACCATATTCGAAGTAAACATCGGTCAGACCACTGCCCGACAGTTGTCCCTCGCTAACCTCCATCTTCCAATATCCGTCACTACCCGCGGTGGAGCGATTGATTTCACGACCGCCGTCGGTGAGACGCAAGAATACTACTTCACCAGGGCGCGCCCGGCCGGTGAAAATCGCCGGATTTTCTTCGGTTATAGGGTCAGTCCACTCGCCATCGCTACGCTCGGCGATAAAGTCAAGATAGGAAACCCAGAAATTCATCAGCAATGATTCGATTTCGCTACCGTTTGCATCGGTTACGCGGAACTGGACATTCTCTAGCGACAGGTCGGCGTTGGCACCGAGTAAATCCATCGCATCGAGCGGATTATAGGTAAATACACCTTGGGTATTCGGCACCAATAAGGATTTGCAATCATCCTCGGTTATCATTTGCACCTGAGATAGGTCACACTGAATATTCAACACCTCAAAACTATACCAGTGCAAATCACCATCGGCATCGGAGAAGTAGTCGAACATATTGACCTCGGCCTTTGAGCAAGGGTTTTCCGCCCTCGAATCGCGATCGCAGAATAGGGTTACATCTTCCCTCCAAGCTGAGCCATTGAATTCAGGCCTTATGTTCTCAGCCTTGTTATCGATTGTGAAAGTCATGTTCGATGGTAATGACCAATCATACCCATCGTAGGCGCGAACTGAAATCTTGTATTGGAAATCATGGGTCAGGGTTGTGGTATCCCAAGTGACATTCCATAACTGATAATTCCCGACTTTAGTGAAGGTCGTAATCCGGTCGGGGGCGGTGGTCAGATACTGCCCGGTTTGCAAATCCTCGACCAATATTTCAATCTTGGTGACCTGCCCATCAGTATCCCGGGCCGAGCCCTCGAT
>DARQ01000076.1:21745-23985 GCA_002503395.1 Euryarchaeota archaeon UBA60
GCCCATATCTTGAAACTGTATTCACCCGAAACCTTGCCCTCAGTGCTCCATTCATAAGTCCACGCAGCTCCGCCGGTAGTCAATGTTGTCACAGCATACCCCGGGCCGGAAATCTCAAGGTGAACCGCTCCATTCTCACGCACGTCTTCAGCGCCGTTTCCATACGGGTCTTCGACCCTGCCACTAAACACGATCACCGGCGTCTCAAAGGTAGAATGGTTAGCGGGAGTATCGACATATAGTGTCGGTGCAACAGTATTCAATTGGAAGATGCGGTTCATAACCGGACTGTAATCGAGCCCGTCATAAGCGCGGAATTCAAAGGTATAGTCATCTTCTGCCTGCTGCGCCATATCCCATTCAAAATACCAGGTTTTCCATGGGTGGTTGGTCTTGTTGATGATGCCGCCAGAACCGCTTGTGTCGACCGCGATATAAGCATTATCCCAATCTGTTACCGATGGAGGTTTTACCTGTATTTCATCAACCTGTCCAAATTGTTTGATATTGGCATCGTAGTCGCTGAAATAAGGACCAGCAGCACCATCCCACGATTCTCCGGTAATGGTAATTATCCGCTTGAAGGTCGATTCATTCTCTTGGTGAACCTTGACACTTGGCGCCATATTTGTCAAAGTCACAACAGTATCAAGTTGGCCGGATACCGTCATGTCAAAACTAGCACTACCCTTGCCAACCCGATAAGCGGTCACTGAGTAATGTGATAACTCACGCGAATTACTACCCGAGTAGCAATCGGGGTCATCAGCATCAAAGACCGCATCGCCATCGTTATCGAGACCGTCATTGCAGGAATCCTCACCCGGATCTATGGCAAAGTGATTCCAATTAGTATCAATGTGGTAGTTACTGGCGAGAGAAAACCACGGCGTGTAACCCCATATATCGGTGGTCATGTTGTAGACCTCTCGCCCGGTCGACTTATCCTGGACAATAACATCGGCATTAGGAACATGAACGCCATTGGCCATGGTTCTCATACGCACCAACTCAGCGCGTTGAATTTGCACCCCCCATGCGGAATTCTGGTTCTGGATATGTGCCTTTGATAAATCAAAATTAGTCAGATTTGCATACTGGAAGACCGTGGCATTATTGGTGATGTACATTTGCACCGGCATATTGCGAGGTGGCATCAATTTAGAGTTCGCTAACTTGATACATTCGGCGGCCACCCATGGACATTCGGCGCCCATCCAACCGAGGTTAACCGGATAGAGTTCGCCCGATGTGGGGTCTGGGTCAGGCATGTATTCGGATTGTACCGTGATGCTTGATTCGGTCACATTGTAGACCTGACTGGCGCCGGTCCAGGTATTCTCTGCAAAATACCCGAGAGTTGCATATTTATTGCCGTAATTATCGTCCATGACCGTTGCCCGAACGGCGAAATCACCGACTTCCATATTATTACGATTGACATTGATAATCGCCCCGGTAGCGCGAATCCCGTCGCCATTATTTGTGGTGACGGTATTGTCATTGATGGTCGCACTGGACATGAAGATGTGAATGGCTGGGCAGTCGAAGTCGCCTCCGTACATCTTATCGCTGTTACAAGTACCTTGGTTTCCTTGAATAGTATTGTTGACAATGTATGCTCTTCCCTTAGTCGGGGTCGGCACCGACCAACCACTGTCCTGATAATGATATTCACCGATCAGAATCGCTTCTTTGGTGGTATTGAAGATTGAGTTATTCTCGAGTGCGACATCAAATGAATCGCCGTAGACCCAAACTCCATTCCAACCACCGATTGGCCCTATCACATTGTTTCTGGCCATCAGTGTCGCGCCGCGAACACCAATCCCCGAACCTTCTGAGGCGCCGCTGATGGTGTTGTCGTCAAATACCACCCGAGCACCGTCATAGGCGGTCATGCCGGCACCTTCTGCCGTGGTGATGGAATTATTGGTGACGGTCAACCAGTGATTAATTGAACCAGTTGATTTGTAGCCGTTAGTGTCAATTCCATTGCATTGAACATCGATGGTAGTGCCCGATACTGATCCAGACGACATCGATAGGAACATTCCATATGCATTATTGGAGATTGACAAGGTCTGCAGGTCGATATAAGAATCCTCAGCAAACAGTACTGATCGCCCGCCACTCTGGCTGGTACAGTCGTCGGCATTGGAACCGGTAAAGGATGAATCTCGAATGGTGAAGGTCGACAGAATCCCGGTTCCAGTTCCATAGGCACGGATAGCCGAAGC
>DARQ01000076.1:24044-32070 GCA_002503395.1 Euryarchaeota archaeon UBA60
ATGATATTCGAGGTGTTGATGTCAGAGAATTTCAAGTGATCGGCAGAGATACTCGCACCATCGAAAATCAGTGCCCCCAAAGATGGATTACCACTACCACCAATGGCGATTGGATAGCCATATGCATTATCAAATTCGACATAGGATAATACTGTCTTTGAGGTATCGATGGTATTGCGTAACACCAACCCCTCGCCGCATTTTGCATCACTGTTGAAACCACAGCGCCCCGTAGCTGATGCATTGGCCGGGTTGTTCCAAATCAGGCGAACTGGGCTCCCAGTGCTGGCTTGGGTCGCCCCGCACGAGGATGAGCCAGCACAAAGAGCACCCTCGACCTCGATGAAAGTACCATTTGGAATCTGGATTGTCGTTCCGGCATTGATAATCAATGTCGCCCCACCTGCAACCTTCACATCACCGGTGAGGGAATGTGAACCAGTCCACGTTTCGGTGCCGGTGATTTCACCAGCAGTGGTTTCATTCGTCGCCGCCATAGCACTTGGCGCGGCCGGTATCAGTACCACCAAGGTGCTCAAAATCATCAGCATCACTAAACTCAGACTTTTTGCGGTTCGCATATATTTCCCTATGTGGCCTGACCGAGGTCGAGAATATAAGCATGCGCTGTACTGGATAGAATTAATAATATCTTATTTACTTAACAATATCAATAATAATATCATATAATAATAATAATATCATATTAATAATCCCTAGTGGGCAATTATATGACACCCTATAGGGCATTTTTCAGCCATGATCACTGGCCGCAAGGGAGAGTTGCAGATATTTCCGCAAGCCATGCCGATGAGTCCAATGCCCCATATCCAGCACCATCATCATGTGGCATTACCTGCCCGGTGAGATGAGCAGATGAATTCACCAAAGCATCCTTCACCAATTCGATGCAACTTGAGCCGGATGATTGTGAGGGTAGCAATTCATTATGCTGTTCAAGGATTAACGCCAAGGCACCGGTGACGAATACTGTCGCGTCGCTGGTCCCAGAACTTCGGAAATATGTATTATCCCGGCCAGTGGATATAATCTCAACTCCTGGTGCGACCACTTCCGGTTTCTCATTCGGACTGAGGCGCAGGCCGGAATCCAATTGCTGATTGCCCTGTGATGACGCGTTCCATAGCCGACCATCCTCATTCACGGCACCGACAGCTATCGCCAATGGTACATTTGCCGGGGTGGCAACATATCCATCATCATCGCTACCACCATCATTACCGGCGGCGGCGATGACGTAAGTCCCGGCTGCCAATGCTCTCTCTACTGCCGAATAGGTACTTTTGCCGCCGGACATTGCATCACCACCCAAGGAAAGGGAAATAATGTCGGCATCTTGCTCTTGCCAACACCAGTCAATGGCCGCGGCAACGGTTTCCTCATCACCTGAGTTTTCGCCATCGGTATCCGATTGCAATGCCGCGGCTACCGACAAAGTAACATTCGGTGCAGCACCTGAAATATGTCCATCTGCAACTAGAATCCCTACCATCATCGTCCCATGATTGCTATCGCCATAATCAACTGCCGTCGTCGAAGTACCGACGAAGTCTTTGAAATGAATCTGCACCGATTGCAGGTCTGGGTGTGAGATATCGACACCGGTGTCGACAATACATACGTTGACACCTTGTCCGCTGAGGTTACTGTTCTGCAACTCGCGAATCCCACTATCTTCCCAGGCCCACTCGGAATCAGGATATGTTAACTTGGTGATAGGTTGTTGATAATCCAAAAGCAGGAACAGAGCGATGAAGATGGCCAATACCACCCATACTCCGATAGTCCGATTCTGGCGGCCACGTGGCGCCTGTGTAAGCGGTGGTTTATGCGGCTCCCAACCTACTACCTTTGAGCGAAAATCTTCTTGCCACCCGGAAATCGAGGGGTCGACGGCAGAGAGAATCCTGTGGTCACTGGGCTCGGGGAGATACCCGATTCCATCCAACTCCTGAGGAATTCCTTTTCCTGCCATGTATTCACCGATCCACAAGCCGCAGATGGTCACAGACTAAAGTGAGGTCGCAACTCAGAAACGAGTCCCGGTTCCACGCTTTCGCCAGTTGTTGAATACCGCGAGTGCGATTAAGGCAATAATTCCTGCGAGTATCCATGTCAGAGCATCGCTCGGTTCTTCGGCCGGACGACTGACGATATCGATAGATATTGTCAAGTCTGCCGGGGTGCGCTCCAAGGGAGTATCTCCTGCATCGATATGAGCGACGAATAAATCAGGCCCGGCATTTACACCGGTAAGGTCCATCGAGATGACGAATTCCTTGGTTGTACCAGCCGGAACCGCCATCATGAAGGAATTACTCACATCACTATACGTCGTGCTGAGAGTAACTGAAACCGCATTGGCATCCAGCAATCCGTCGTTGCGAACTGTGACCAAGAAGGTATTATCCTCGCCGAAGTACGGCGCATCGCTTCGGGTGAAAATACGCTCGATAACCAAGTCTGCCTTGGCCAATAGAATGTCGACAACATGGGTCACCGAAGTGATACCATCCTCACTGGTGAAGGTCAAGGTCAGTGGCCAAGTACCGGAAGTGGCATTCTCGGGAGCATGGATTACAAAGGTTTGTGTTCGAGTAGAGTTCTTTGTCAGAGTAACGGTAAGACTCTCAGGGGATACATCCCACCCATCCGGTAATTGTGAATCATCTACAATAATCACCATGCTGTCATCACCATTGCCGATATTCTTCAGGGTGATTTCCATAGTTCCCTCGCCGCCAGCTCCTGCACCAGCGGACTCGGCCGGGTCGATTAACTCGATTCCGAAGGTCTGAGGCATCGTGATCTCAACACTAACCTCGGAGACCGAACCACCTTCCGCTTCAAGACGTAGATTCACGCGATGTCCGGAATCATATATCTGAATCGAGGTGCCGTTGGGCGCTTGAACACGTATCGTTATCTTCTGCGATAGGCTGGCATTTGCATCGACATCTCCGATTCCCAATTCCAGGTCAGATGAATCTGTCCATATTCCTGTTTCGTTGAGGATTTCTACTATCCAAGAACCTGTATCAGGTGAATTTGAGGACATCATCGGAGATGCGTAGAAGTAATCATTCGCCTCGTTTCCTGAATAAGTGACATCCACCTCGATGGTAATGGCGGAATACTCGGCTCCTACTACATCCACCCACGTGCCATTGAGATGCATCAAATCATCATCTTCGTATGTAGCACCGATGACCGAAATTACTTCAAAAGATACGCTGTGTTCCACTCGGCGTTGGGACTGAATTGAAACTGGTGATTCTGCCTGAGATCCCACTTGGGAAGAGATTCCACCACTATAATTCATGGTACGATTTCTCTGAGTGGTACTAAATTCAGTTGAGAAAGAAACTGTTCCGGATGGTAACAGAATATCCAACTCACCATCTTCACCAACCGGCAATTCCCATTTAGTATTTGGATTCAACTCGAGAATGATGAGAACCGGCGCGTCGATGATGCTTGCACCCGGTGATTCACTATCGCCTAAATTGTGCTCACCTAAGTTGAAATCGAGCCAACTTGAAGTCATATTGATGACTCCACCATCGCGCATTTCCATGTCTAGGCTACCACCGGTAGCTACGCCTGCATCGATGTGAGAAATTGCCACATCGAATTCACTGGCCGTAGCATTTTGCAGTTGTGCCCAAACCACCCAATTGCCGGGGGTTACTTCAGCACTCCATTCCAGAGTTGTTCCATTCAAGGTGACGTTGGCTTGAAGCGCGACGCGGTCCAAACCAGCTTTCGGATACAACCATACCTGAGTGCGATTGAGCACCTCAACATCATCGAATAGATGGGTGATATTGCCGCTGATAGATACCTGTCCCGCAGTCATCATGATATCGCGACTGACATGGGATTCATTTACCTCATAACCATTTACCGATTCATTACCATACCACTCGGCAGAGAATCCTTCCTTGTATATAGTTACATTATAGAGGTCTTTGACCGGTACGAAGAGTTTCCAAACCCCACCATTTTCAGTTTGGACTGTGACGTTGACATCGGTGCTATTGCCTAATATTGTGACATTCACGTCTTCGATGCCCTCGTCGAATCCTGGCAACTCATCACCGTTGAGGTCCCAGTACACCTTGCCGCCGATCTCGACCCAAGTTTGTGCACTAACCTCCAAAGTGACATTGGCGCCGGGCTGTAGGAAATCACGCGTCAGGTTATACTCGCCTTCCTCGACCGTCCACCGGGTCTGCACGCGGGTGTTGTTGAGATACAAAGTCCAATTTCCGGGCATTATTGAATCACGGAAATAACCCGTTTCATTGGTGGCGCCAAGGCTGACATTGCCGAGGCCGTCCAAACTTACTGCAGTCAAAACGAAACCGTCGGACATCTCGCCGCTAGAATCATTGAATTGGATATCAATCCAGGTCGAAGCGATGGCCTTCCATGTTATTCCGCGGCGGGTCTCAGTTGCGTTTACTACCAGAGTAGAGCGCAATTCCTGTTGGAAACCATCGATTTCCGTGGGCGGTACCACCACAGAATAATTACCCATCGGCACGTATGCTGCTATCGTGCCGTTTTCATCGGAAACCAATAATTCGTAATTTTCGCCATCCAGGTCGTAGAGCCAGACGGTTGAGTTATCGATGATGCCATTACTGACATTGCGCAGGGTCGCCTCTACCAACCAACTAGCCTCCAGGGTGACTGGCACCGCGTCAGCAGATGGTTCAAGGCCTACTCCTACCGACAGCGCCGGTTGGGTATTCTTGGTTTGGTGGTCACTGGCATTATCGCGCGGGTCCTGTTCATCGAATTGTACATCGTAGACGCCGAGGCGTAATTCCACAGTCAGGTTTCCTGTAGCTGAATAATTGTCTGAGGTTATGTTAATCTGGTATCCATGGTTATCCAATAGGGGGATGAAACGCAAATCAACATTTATCGGAGTTCCATTCTCCCATGTCGAGTCTTTGCCAGTGTCCAAGAATACTTCAAAATTCACTGACATCAAGCCCGGCTGACCAATCAATTGCCACTCAGCTCCACCCGAGCCATTCAGTTCGACTTCCATCTCAGAAACATTGATGTCTGTATTTAGTACGGAAAGGGTATAATTACCATCTGGCAACTTGAACGCGAAACGGCCTTCTTTATCGATTTCAGTGAACCAACTGACATCATCCTCATCCATCGCTTGGATTTCCACTTGTTCCCAGCCTGTCAGTCCTTCAGCATATGTCGAAACGTTATCGTAAATATATAGCCACCCGATACCAGTGCTAGCGAGTCCAAAGGTCAAATTCAATGCATCCATACCGTCGCTCACATTAATGTGAACTCCGGCTGCGGATTGATTGGTAACCGAGAATGCCGTGACATTGAATTCGATTCCTTCGGGCAGAGATACCTCGAACATTCCACTGCTGTTTGTAACATCGGTAACAATGATGTTTCCAGAACGGAATTGCACGCCGATTCCGCTTGCTGGCAAGTGATTAATGGGTAGATTCTCACCTTCAGGTGACTGTTCCCCGAAGACTTCGGGCATCATCACAACCCCGGTCACATTGACACTCTTCTTGTAGAACCACTGCAATGAGAGGTCATCTGTGAGCAATTCAAATTCGTCGTAAAGGATGTAAACATCGTCAGAAGTATCTGTACCAATCCACATTCCCATAGGCAATTCCACCAGAATATCACCGGTTTCGTTAGATGTAGCATTAACTACAAAGCTTTGAAATTCCGAGTTGATAAAGGAAACAGTGCGGTTGCTATTATCCCACAACTCATATTGCCCAGTAGTCGAATTAAATATTGAATCAGCGAGATGAATCCTCACATCTTGATGTACCGGGATGGCGAAATCAATACTCAGGTTACTCGGGTCATCCATAACGAACAGAGTTCCATTGAATTCGTAGAAACTGTCATTGTCCAAATCGAAACGGTAGTAATAATCTCCTGGTGGCAGTGGACCAACCTCGAAATAACCGGTTTCATTGGTGGTGATCAGTATCACATCTTCGTCAGCCAGACCAAGGTCTTGCAATTCAAAGGTGAAATTGGCAAGAACATTACCTCCACTATCTAGCATCGTGTCATTGAAGAAAGAGCCTGGGATTGTCATTTCCACGCCGTAAGAAGCTGAAATGCCAATATCTACCGGGTCGGGTAGCAGAACCTCACGCCCACTATCCAATTGTGCAATCATATTGTAGCGACCCGGCATCAGACCTGTGACATAGAATGAACCGGGCTCAACCATGGGTCCCGAGAAAGTACCTATCCCGATGAATAATCCGGTGCCATTGATGGTGCCTGTGCCGACAAATCTGCCCGCACCCTCAAATGTCGCTCCCGACATCAAACGGGTGAACTGAACATCGCCCTGGGCTGTGAATCGACCTTGTGCGGCAACTTCTCCGTTGACCATATACTTAGTTACCGAGCCATCTGAAGACATCAGACATACCGTTTCATTCTCGGGCATACTGGCATTATCCAAGTCGCTGGCGTTGATACAATTAGCGATGTCGGTGGCATTTATCCACACCGCATCAATCATTCCACCACCGCTCCAAGTACCATTGCTGGTGTAGGATTGACGGTCGCTCAAGGTACGGGTATAGTTTCCGCTGAAATTGTAAACCGTCGCTGCGCCCTCGCTGGTGAACTCCCCGGTTTCGGTGAAGGTGACTTCCCCTTCACCCTGAACAATTCTCTCAATATCGGTAGTGAATGTGCCGCCTGTCGTAGTTACTGTTACGTTGTCGGTAAGACTCCAGATACCTCGCAAGATGAAATCGGTGTCGACCAGAGCATCGCCTTCAAAACTTTCGTGCCCGGTCCACGAGATACTGCCACTGATACCGGAAGACGCAATTTCGATAATCACATCGTCTGCATACCTATCTCCGGAGTGGCCTTCCTCGCCGGTGATGTTCAAGTGGACTTCACTCAACCAGGTCATATTGGACACTCTGCCCAATAATCCGGTCAATTGGTTGGTGTCACGATCGTCATTGTAAGTAGTGGTCAAGTCCTGAAGTTTTTCACCGAGTTCTCCTGCCTTGATGTCATCCTGATCGACAACTGGATTGTTCTCGCCGATATATGCGCTGAAACGCATATGGCCGGCAGGAAGCACTGTACACCAATTTCCAGAATCATCGACATCGGTTGAGGCCAATGGTATCCAATAGGTGTTATTATCCATGTCCTTGGCGTCGTCACCGCTGAAAGCATCTCGCTCGACGAGAACTCGAACGCCGGTCATTCCTAGGCCATCATCGGACATCTGGACGCGGCCACAAACCTCGGTCCCGGTATAGTACTTCAGCACCTTGACCAAGGTATTGGCAACACCCACTCCTCGTATATCGACAAACTGGTTCGGGAAATCCACATAATCAGGGGCTCCTGCACCATACCAATTGGCGATGACAAAGTGATTCATCATCGCCGCTGGCATAGTTGGTGCTGAAGAGAGAACCGAGCCGGGGGAACCTGTCTGCTGGAAGTGCTGGGCTGGCTGGGGGTTGCTCGAGCCTACATCCAACCCGAGGGTCGAAGCGCCATAGCCTACGTAGGTGCGGGCTATCATGGTCTCAAAGAAGGCGGCGCGATGGTCGACGCGTACGTCGACTAACTGAATCGGATCTAAGTCGGTACCGGACTGTTGCGCCAAAATGTCTTGGCGCTGCGCCTCATACCACTCGTCGACACTCATCTCATCCGGGAATGAACCACGCTCAGTCATATATACGGTGTCGAGGAAGTGTTCGACATCTTGCCCCCCAAGGGTGGTCGGTGCGTGGAAGATTCCGGTCGGGTTACCGTAGTTGTAGTATCGGTCTTGGTTACTGTGTCCACCTACCGGGTACAGTCGGTTATCTACTGCAAAATAGCGGATTTCGTGGTTCCGAGTCAACATCTCTCCGGGCATTCCTTCACTATCCTGCACCGTATATACGCGATTATCCATCAGATCGGCGTACAAATCCGCCAA
>DARQ01000076.1:32148-38621 GCA_002503395.1 Euryarchaeota archaeon UBA60
CGGTGCAGGTTGGAAGAAACGGAATCAAATTCATCGATCATATCACTGGTATACCAGTATTCTCCGACGATGTAGTGAGTGGTACTCTTGTCGGTATCACCGGCGGTACGAATCCGGCTGTCGAATAGACGCTGGGCTCCGGTTTCCAAGACGAAGTCATCACCGGCACAATCGTCGGTCTGGTTATTACAACCGACTACCTCCTCGGCATCGTATACTCGGTAGACCATAGTCGGTTGGAGAATACCATCGGTGACGATTTTCCCCTCGGCCATCACGATATCTCGGTTGACCTGGGTCACCTTGAACATTCGCTCGCTAACTCCATCGACGCCCAATTCGGATACAATACTTCGTAATTCGGCAAATTGTGCTGAGGTGAGATGCCGGTCAAGTGTCGTTTCAAAAGAAGAGGTGAAATCATAGTCTCCGGTTCGGGCTTCGTTATAGGTCAAATCTCCTTCTCCCAATTGCCATATGAATAGAGCCATCAAATCCTCTTGCGAACGGCTCAACAGCATATTTCCTGTAGCCGGTATTCCCGACTGGAAGTTATCCGAAACGGTAGGGTGTTGTCCCTGAGCCAAGGCTTGGAATCCATAATCCCACCATGAAACGAATGCTGGCCGATCACCGAATGCCTGTTCGGTATCTTGATTCGCCAACCACTCGTGGGCGACGTTCCAGCCATAGCCGTTGAAACCGGGGCCAAATGCGCCGAGATATTCCAGACTACCGGAACCAGAATCATACGGGGTGTTGTCGAGAATCGAGAAATCCCAAATATCGTAGCGTAGGATGTCTGGGGCAAAATGGAATATCTCCTCATCGATATCGTTTGCGGCACTATTACCGCGCGGGATTCCCGAATCGAGCCCGTATGTGGCGTGCTGACTGACAAGCAGAAGCATAATCAGAGTCATGGCGCTGAATGCCGGGCTCTTCCATACCGCTCTGCGGGCGGCGGTAAATCGGTCAGCGGGGGTGCGAACTCCGAGATGACGCCACTTCATACTGAATTTATTTGCTCCGGAAACGCTCCATAAAGCCACTATTGCCCAAGCGCCAAGAACCGCCATCGCCGGGGTTGCATTGAACACGAAACGACCGGCATTCCAAGACATTACCGAAGCGATCAAGACCCACAGACCGAGAATCAGTCGAGAAACTTGGTTATGGCGAACTCCTTGCCAGATTCCTACTATTCCAGCACCGAGTGCTAGCAGGAATACAATCGGGCCGAAAGATGCGAACAACATTCCTCTACTCGGCGCCTGTGCTTCAGCAATGGTTCCGAAAATCTTGTTCTTGGTAAAGTAGAACCCACCGGTGGTCAGTACATCCCAGCCGTTGTAAATGCCGGCAAATTGCAGAACCCATAGCGTGCCGAAAATCACAACACTGGTAACGAATGCTGTCAGCAATACCAGCAACCATGGCTTGTCTCGTGAACATACCGCCAAGATACCGAGAGCCAAGGTGAACCCGGTGATGTAGAACAGTGGTTGCATACCGGAAGCATCCCAAATCAAGTCCAACTGGAAATGTCCGTAGACAGGAAGGGGTAAGGCGAATGTAATCAATAGCATTAACACTGTAGTTACTGCGAGAATAGTGCTATCACGACGCTTCAACAGGTTGAGTACGACCTGAGTGGCAAAGGCTAGGAACAAAATACCTGGTCCGTAGACGAAACCTTTCCATCCGAGGGCTACAATTCCGATTGAAACCCCAGCCATTACCGCATATGATATTGCGGCTGGTCGCTTCTTGAACACCGCGGTCGTCGCCTCGACGAGATAGCGAAGTGAAAAATTTGCTTCTTTGGTCAAGCGCTCTGAACCACCGTATTTCACCGCCTTCAAATAGAAGTGGAATCCGGTCGAGAGGAATAACAGTACGAAGGCATCGTGGTCGGCCAGTGCAAAAGTACTGTGGCTGACATGGCCTGGCATGAAGGCGATTAGCCACGCGGCGATAACACCGGCTCCCTTACCGAAGTGCTCCTTGGCCATCGCCGCCAGTGGGAAGACGGTCAAGGCACCATAAATTGCTGGTAGCGCACAAACGCTCCACCAAACAGCCTCTTCAGGGGTAGTACCAATGAAGGGGGCGAGCATGAAACCACCCAGTGCTAATGACCAGGTGAATAGTGGTGGTCGAGGATTGATTGCACCAATCGGGTAAGCCCGGTCGGCATCGATGATGAGATGAGCATTGTTGGCGATGATGTAATCGACAGCCCGCTTCATGTACCAAGGGTCGGAACCTCCGGTCATGTCCCAGCCACCGGTACCGGTGGCATTCATCGCCGGCAGTACATTCCAAATCACTCGAATCGCCAAACCGAAGGCAAAAGCAGAGAATATCAAAATGGTAGCCCAATTCTCGGACCACCATTGGCGAGCAGCGCTCGGGTTGTTTAGTTCACGGTTACTCCAATTCCCGTACTTCTCGTGGGTGGCGATGTAAAAAGTCCCGACGAAAGCAAAGAATGTCATTCCTAACCAGATGAAGACCCCCCAGGTGCCGGTCAAGGCATCGACGGTGTAGTATTCGTGTTCCTGCCACAGTCCGGCGGTATAGAGGATCCACGCTGATGACAGGAGCATCGCTCTGGTATACCAGCGCTCGGCACAGAAAAATGCCACAATCATGGCCAATAGTCCAGTGAAAAATGCCCAGAAGAAACCCGCATGACTGTACTTCACCTCATCGATTGTCAATCCGAGACGGACAATTTCATCACCCATGCCGAATTGAATCATGGTGCCGATATGAGCAGCCGCCCATACCGCCAAAGCCAACATCAGGGGCAATACCTGCTTCGCTGGTAACATTCCATCCGGCTCGGGGAGGTATTGTGCCCAGCGACCATCTCCAGCCCGGTGCAGGAGACCACGTTGAGAAATCGCCACGATTCCGCCGATGAGAATCGACGCAAACAGAGTGCTGAAGAACAGGAAGCCGGTGGCTTCACGATTATTATTGGTGAAATTCTCATCGGTTCCGTCATTGTTGGAATCGAAGAATTCCGGCGCCCAAGTATCCGCCATGCCCGCTACTACGAGAGCTAGCATGAATCCGATGACTGCGAATGTCAAGATTGTAGAAGACTCAAAGCGGCCGCTGTAGTCCAACAGAAAACCACCAAAGGCCAAGATGAAAACCAGCATTCCAATGGTTGGTCCGGAAACCTGTTCCGCACCCCAAGATGCTAGTAAGGCTATGGTGAAGAGTGCTAGAGCAGCCTGATTATTGGTCAGGGAGAGGGAGTCTGAATCGCGTAGGATGCGAGGAATGGTGGCCAGAATGGCAGCACCGATGAGCATTCCAAAATCAATGCCCGAAGTTTCGTTCATCAGTTCGAAGCCAACTGCTTCACTACTTACAAATGCCAGTAGAACGGCTAGGGGGGCGATAAGCCAACCGAGCACGAACGACGGCGATTTTTCCTGTGTGTTTTCTTCTCCCATGAGAGTACCCTCGTCGGTATTCAGTTCAGCCTTAAGGCTGAGGCAGGTCGGGCACCTGAGCGACCTTTTTAGCCGTTGCCCTGAGTTGGCAACACTACCTTTTCCGTAGCACCCTGTTTTTACATCACAGGAAGTGGTGAAAAATTTCTCCCTAATTCGGCTATTACAGAGCACGAAAACCGATGTCACGGCGGTAATGAGAACCCTCGAGAGTTATCTGGTCAATGACCGAATATGCCTGCCGTGCAGCGGTAGCCAGATCTATTCCATATCCTGTCGCCGACAATACCCGTCCCCCGGTCGAGACCAACTTGCCATCCTGCAAACCGGTTCCAGCGTGGATTACCCAAGCCTCTTCGGTGGAAGATAAGCCGCGACCGGTTATTTCTCGGCCCTTGGCGGGGGGTCCTGGATAACCTTCTGCGGCCAACACCACGGTGAGACAATGACCTGTGGAGAAAGTAGCCTCATAGGTATCGAGTTTTCCCGCTGCGGCGGCCGCAAGCATGTGGTAGACATCGCTGGAAATCAATGGCATCGTGACCTGACATTCCGGGTCACCGAAGCGAACGTTGAATTCCACCACATAAGGGTCGCCTTGCGAATCAATCATCAAACCTACATAGAGTACTCCACGGTATGGATTGACTTGGGAGCTGAGGCCAATATGCATCGGCCCGACAATTCTCTCCATCACCTTGTCACGCACTTCATCGGTGATCACAGGTGCCGGGCAATACGCTCCCATGCCGCCGGTGTTGAGGCCTACATCACCCTCACCAACCCGCTTGTGGTCCTGACTCGGTGGCAGGCATATCGCCGCGCTTTCATCCATTATCACCAGCATGCTCGCCTCTTCACCGGGAAGGAAATCCTCGAGCAGCACCTTACCATCGCTAGCGATTGACTGCAAGATGAATTCTATTGCCTCATCCCGGTCGGAGGTGACGACCACCCCCTTTCCACCAGCGAGAACGTCACGCTTGATGACCCAAGGCTTGCCGGAAAAATCATCGAGCGCGGCATCGAAGTCGCTAGACTGGTCGAGAACGTGAAAATCAGCGGTCGGAACACTGAGGTTGCGCATCGCTTGCTTCGCCCGTAACTTACTTCCCTCGAGCATTGCATTATCGGAATCGGGACCGAAACAGAGAATACCCTCTCCTCGTAATCTGTCGGCCAGTCCAGAAACCAAGGGTGCTTCGGGTCCGACCACCACCAAATCGGCACCTACCCTCCGCGCCAGTTCGACCTGCGACTCTACATCGCTGGCCGAGACCGCATGATTGGTGGCGAGCAGAGCGGTACCAGCATTACCTGGCGCGACGTGTACTTCGACGACATCAACACTTTCCAGCAATGATATCGCCAGCGCATGTTCCCTGCCACCGCCACCGACAATCAAGACGATGCAGTCGCCAGCCTTGCTATCGACATCACCACCAGAGTTGCTCATAGACCTCTTGGCGAGGGGTTGGCAAATGAGGGTTTCCGAACGTCGGTCATCGAACGCACTCTCAGTCCCAAGTCACCACGTTGACTATGGATGCATAGAGACTGGTTGGAGTTGCGCCTTGAGTTGGGGTGCAAAGTGGATTAGGGATGAAGAGGGGAAATGTCGACGGTGGATTCAAATGCCGATTGTGATAGGCTTGAGCATGGGAATGGAAGAGGTCGGTTTTCCTGTTCTTGTGCTGACTGTTCTTTGGCTGTATCTACCCGGTTATCTGGTCAACACCTGGGCGATGATGTGGGGCAAGTGGTTGCCCAAGACCGGGTATGGACCTTGGCCTATCGATGGTGGGAGAATGCATAGCGATGGCAACAGAATTCTTGGCGACGGCAAGACTTGGAATGGCCTTATCGGTGGCTCCCTGACCAGCGGGATCCTGGCTATTCTCCAAGTTCATCTAAGCCGTGGAAACTCTACCGATTCAGCACCTTTCGTCGACTTGTTATTCGCTGTTCCCGATTCTGCATGGTATTCCATCGGCGGCTGGGCCGGTACCGCATTCATCATTGGGACCTTGCTCGGCTTCACCAGTCTAGTCGGTGATTCAACCGGTTCTTTCATCAAACGGCGAAGGGGGCTGAAGCGAGAGGGAGATATCAGTAGCAAATCACCTCTCTTGGACACCTTACCTTTCGCAATATTCACCTTTGCCGGTGGTCTATTGCTCCTGCCGGCTGCGGTGCACTCTGATACCACCCTTATCCCGGCAATGTTGGGTCTGCTCATCTTGACGCCAATCATCCATCGGGTTTTCAATTTAATCGGTTTCAAATTGGGCTGGAAGGAAGTTCCATACTGATGCCGACAAGCGCATCCTTGAAGGGCTGTATACATCGACCATCATTCATGCGCCGAGGGCTGACTCTGTTGACCACAATATTGCTGATAATGGCAACTTCAGCCCTTAATGCCCCCTCATTACAACAACTGGATTTCTCCAGCACCCCCCCTGACAATGGCAACTCCATCACAATCAGTAGTGATGAGACTTGGACTGGTCCATTGACTCTTGACGGTTCGGTAATCATCAACGGAGGGGCGACACTGACAATTCAAGGGGATATCACCATCGCCAAAGGTAGTTCAATCTCGGTCGAGAATGGCTCTCTTGAGGTCGACGAATCGGCGGCACTGAAATCTGAATCCACCGAACAGAGTATGCGGGTGAATTTTCAGGATGGGAGAATAAATATCCCCTTGGATGAATACGGAAACAATTCGATAACCTTCTACTTCTCAACCGATGTGACTGGATATGGACCTACCTTTGATAACGGCCAGAACCTGAGTTTCATCGCCTCTGGCACCTCACATTCCATCTATTACAATTCCACCGGAGAAAATAGTACCTGGATAGAAATCATCCACCAGCCATTCGGCGCAACCACCATCGACTCGATAATCGTCGAGGGCCCAAGTGGCTCACAGCAACCTTTCAATCCGGCCGAGTTGGAATCCGAGGGCCTGTATTATTGCTGTGAACA
>DARQ01000076.1:38742-41576 GCA_002503395.1 Euryarchaeota archaeon UBA60
CCCAAATCACCGTCGCTGGAGAAATACACTTCGATGGTGCTTTGGTCGACAGAAGCGGACCTATAGTTGTGAACGATGGAATACTCACTGTTGTGAATTCAACCCTTAGCGGAAGTTTTGACGATGAGGATATTCAAGCGACCATCGGTAGCACTGTCGAGTGGGAAAATACCCAAGGGACCGGGGGATTTGTCGACCGGTGGACTAAGTTGATGGGGGCGCAGACAATCCAAACCCCGGTGGCGGGAATCGGACTATTGGCAGTCAATCTGGGCTGGCATGGGATTTCCAAGAGTGGCACCAGTGACGATGGTGGATTGTGGGTTCTTCAGATTCCAGAGCGAATCGTCACGTTAGAGAATTCTTCGGGGGCATTGTGGTCTGAAGATGCGCATGTTGAAGCAGTCTATAATTCGGTTTGGGGTAATTTTACCTCAAACACTACCTTGAACACCGACTCCAATGTAGTGATAATCCTCAACTTGCCTATACTAAGCGTTGATTCGGTAGTGGTTGATAAGGGCGAATTATCGGTCAACTCGCCTCTTGAAGTAACCGCTACTGTGAGTAATTCAGGAGTTGTCGGCGCCTTGGACGTCTCTTTGGATTGTACATTGGAAAACGGTAGCGATGCTAGGCTTTCACCAGCCTATCCCCAACTTGAGATCGTTGCAGGTGGAAGCGAGTCGGTGACTTTCACCTGGCGCAGTTCTGCGGAAGGAGAGAAATCCCTCAACTGTATTATCATTGCACCGGTGGGCTGGATTGGACCGGTCGAAGTAAGTGGAGGTGCCTCTACTGAAGTCGTCACCTGGCAGGGTCTGGTCGATGCCGAAGATAATGCCGGAATGGTTATTGCAATTTTCGTGGCGATGGGAATCGGAATCATTCTGGCTGTGGTGCTGGCAATGCGCCAATATCGAGAACAGTTGGAGGCTGAGAGTGAGGACGAAGATTCAGATGATGGCGATGGTGAGGAAAAGGACTACGATGACGTCGAAGACGAATTGGAAGACAATAACTAGGTTATTTTCCGAGCCAAAGGAAAAAAGGGCTTAACACTCTATCGCCGGCTTGTAAGCGCCGGAGCGGTCTTCATCCTCGTTATATTCCCAAAAGAATTCAAAGGCAGCATTATCATCAACGAGGCTATTCTCTCCGAGAGATGAAGGCCATACCTCATGCGTGACCACTACTTCCATCGTGTAGCAACCATCGCCTTGGTAGAAATCATCCCTGTCGAGATATGAAACATCAATCCCCCCGATAGTACCTGTTGTGGTCCCATCTAGTGTAACCCACCCGGAAGATAGATCTCCTGTTCCACCTGACCAAGTTGCAATATCCCCGTCAACTGAGACTACTGCGCTAGACCACACCACCACTCCTGCATAGGTAATATTGATACTGAATGAATAATCGCTTACAACAGGATTGATGAGTGAAGAATAGCGGTTAGTATCACCACCCGTCTCTCGCGTCATAGAAGGGTGCAGCAAACCTAGATTTGCGCTTAGGATTACACCGAGGTGGTCCTTTGTGCCAGTGTCATCATTATATTCTGAAACCGTGTAAAGTTCCCCTCCTGCATTTTCTACAAGACGGGTCATCAATGAATTCGGAATTGCAGATTCATCTGAGGTTCCTCCTGCGTTGGCGGTAATGGTGTATGAATGCACTTCCGTCCCAGAGCCATCGAGTGCATTTCCTTGATAAAATTCAGAAAACGAAACTTCTATTCGCTTCTTTCCCGATGTGGCGACTACCGATGAGTTCCATACTTCAGTTCCATCATATTCCACTCCAACTTCAATAGCATCACCTATCGAAGTGTAAATATAAAATTCTAGTTGGTCGTTATCCTCATCAATTTCGATTTCGCTGATAGCAAGGTTTCCGATGGCAGTGAAATCGAAAGCTGCCAAGTACGGAACCGCTCCAAGCAGTAGCCATACAACTCCAAAAGCGATGAATTTATCACTGGAAAAACTACCTTTCCAAGTTTTCATCCCATAGGTGAATAAGGCGTATGAGGATAAGAATATTGGCACTACAATTATTCCGGGAACGACCCGTAAATTGTACAAACCGTACATTGACACTAACAAGAGAATAATTCCAATGCCAGAAAGCATTGGACTCCCCACCTCGACAGGGGGTTGCTTTTCTTTAGGTGACGATGGAGTGGTAATTTCTCCAGATTCAGTTTGCGACAGCAAACCCCCTTTTACATCTGTTTCAGGAGTCGGCTCCTGCATCGCATTATCTTCAAAGTTGGTTTCGGTCGATTTCTCAGATGCCTTGTCTAATAACCCAGCCATGTCCAAACCTCTTACACCTAAGTCCTAGGCTTGCATGGTTATGAACCCAACCCCTTCAAGGAAAGGCTTCATAGTCATTTACAATATGGGATTTCAAACTCAAACCTTCGGTCGAAGCCTGGAAGGTTATTCTTCAACCAGATCGTCTTCGAACCTTCTGAATCCAACCGCTGCTGCTAGTGCTAGCATCGAAAGGGTCGGAATAATCTGGAAACCAGGCAGATATATTCCTCGTACATAAATCGTTATTTGCTGGGCTTCAGAATTGCACTGGCCTTCGATACGACAGGAGAAATCACTGGTGGCTTGGAATTCAAGTTGGAAGTACTTGTCAGTCCAACCTTGGTTCTTGGGTGTTCGAACCAGTACACGGACTTTCTCTGGCGGGTCGCCGGCCATTATTTCGGTACTCACCAAAGGTAATTGAATCTGGAAACCAGCCTCGTCGAGTTTTGTCATCGAGGCCTCGGTTACTTCTACCTTGAACTTGTCCAAAGCATTGCCTTGGTTATC
>DARQ01000076.1:41752-48896 GCA_002503395.1 Euryarchaeota archaeon UBA60
GCGGTCACCGTCAACTGGTGCGAGCCTTCTGCCTCTCGCAGGTCGCCGCGCACGGTCACATCAAAGTCGATGGTACCCAATGGAGGTACGGTGAGCGAACCGGGGGCGGCATATCCAAGCCCATCCGACTGTACGGTAATCTGAACATCTTCGGCATAGTTAGTCGGGTTGGTGGCGGTACATCCGGTGAAACCTATTCGCGAAGAACCTGGTGACACATCGATGAGGATACTCGAGGGCGAACATTGCAGGTCGATATTGGGGTTTGGAGAACCTTGAGCGGCTGCGGGAATCGCTACCGCCATCATTCCTAGCACATACATTACCAAAATCACTAAACTGAATCGCGCGGCCTTCATTAACTCACCTACGGTGTTCCGTACCTACGGGTACTCATAACGCTTATGGGAATAGGGACCTGTACTTTACATTCAAGTAATCTAATCCGGTGATGCGGAATTACAATATGGAAACTGGTGGGCCCGGCCGGATTTGAACCAGCGACCACTCGGTTATGAGCCGAGGACTCTAACCGGACTAAGCTACGGGCCCCAGAGAGGTGGATACGGTTCTAGTTGATAATGAAATATGTGCTGGACTTAGAATTCTCCGAGGTGCGCCTGTTTCGGTTTAATCAGCGCTCGCGCCGCAGTCTCACATTCATCTCGGACTTCTTCGGGTACGAAAATCAATAACCTCTCGGTCGGTTGGGTCAATGACCGTACCAGTTCCGATACCTCAGACATATCTCTGCCATCCTCGAGCCGGATACCCTCGACGTAGGGTTTGTATCCCGACTTGGAAATCGTCGCTTGAATCAGGTCGCGAGATTCATCGTAGCCAGCCGTAGATACTATTTCGCAGATAGTTTCTGTAACTTTATCAACCATCCCAAGTGATAACTCGTCGATACGCAGAGATTTGTGAAATCCTCGCCGCGACAGGAGTCTCTGTGCATCTTCGGATAAGTGTTGGTCGTCGTGCGCCGCCCAATCAGGTAGGGCTACCAAGATATGCGCGTCGGTCAAGACGACATATTCGGCCGCGGTCAGAGATTCATTGCACAACATGTTATTCAATTCTCGACTCAACTGCAACTTCCCTTCCTGTTTGAGAATGCGAGCACGCACCAATAGGCGGGTCAGATATGATTGGGTGAGCATATTCACTTTGTGGAAGTACACTTGTGTGTACATATGAAATCTGGTCACCAGATAGGCTTCGATTGCCGGTTGCCCCCAATTCATCGCGAATAAATGTCCATCTTCTCCAACCCTCAGAGCACGGAAAACACGCTCGACATCGAAGCCACCGATCTGTGCTCCCGAATTCCTCTCATCTCGCATCAGATAGTCCATCCTATCGACATCGAGTTGGCTGGAGACTATCTCCTTGAGAAATGATGGTATCGGTTTTCCATCGTGCTCCGATTCCCCCGACATCACTGCGAATAACCGACCGAGTTGCGCCGCTCCCAAGACCTCGCGAATCGCCAAACCAATTTCGGTCTCCTCACTCTCCAGCAGCAGTCTTCCCCAATGCTCGTGGCTGTGAAAGGTCGCAAAAACCGCGGGGTTTTCGAGCAGGTGTGAGAACGGTGGATGGCCGATGTCGTGTAGAAGGGCGGCAATCTGAACTAATTCTGCATCAGCATCGGATAGTAGGCCGGGTTGGTTATCCTGAATCTGACGGGACAGGACTGTGGCGAGATGAAAGGCTCCCAGACTATGTACGAAGCGACTGTGGTTGGCACTTGGAAATACGTAATAACAGGTCGAAAGTTGCTGGATGAATCTCAGCCGTTGGAACTCTTTGGTATCGATTAATTTAGCGATTCGTGCCGGCACGAGAATATCACGATGGATTTCATCTCGAATAACCCGCTCACGCATTGTCGTCCCCGCGTACGGGGTGACTTATCCGCTTTCAAACCCGATGTTGAAGCGATGCACCCGAGGAGCAACCCATAAGCGGAAGAAGGGATTGGACAAAGACATGAGCAATCTATGGTCGATGTTTTTCTTCTCGGTACTGCTAGTCGCGGCTTTGAACTGGTATGCGCTTGAACGTGAACCCGACGTGGTCAATATCGAAGATCTGGTCGAGCATAATAACGAGGTGGTGCGGATAGAAGGGAAAATCATCTCTTGGGTTGAAGACCCGTATGGCCAAGGCGACCAGCGTATGGACATCATAGTTGAGGATTCAACCCATGTGGTCGAGGTGAGATGGTATCAATATGGCGAGGTGCCGACCATCGGCTCAAATGTCTCTGTCACCGGTGATGTGATTACCTACAATGGTAGAATTTGGATTCAAGCCCTGGGTAGTGGTTCGTTGCAAGTCCTCGATGTCGCGGTCCCCGGCGACTTATCGCTGACCGAATTATCTGCCGACCCTGCTTCCTATCTCGGAGATACGGTGCGCATCGAAGGATATCTCTCAAAGACTCTGATGCCGGATTCAACCTGGAGTAGTATCTATCTGGCCGACCACCCGAATTATGCCAATACCAAACACCAGATAAAAGTCTATGTCAGCAGTGCCACCGGATATTGGATTGAGGCCGGTTCAAAGGTGACCTTGGTTGGTGAGATTCACTATGAGGAGCGGGATTTACGCTATGTGATGTATACCCAAGGTCCAGAGATTCTGGTCGACTATTCGGTCAAACCACAACTGAATGATCTCGATTGGGATGACATGTCCTCGTGGGTTTATGAAGAGAATAAGATTGTCCGAATCGATGGTACCCCACAGGTCGATGCCGAGGGGCTGTGGTGGATAGTCAGCGATGACCCTACCAAGAAGACCTGTATCAGCCCGGATGCTGAATTGGCTGATACGATGGCCAACTACTCAGCGATGAATAACAGCGCCACATGGTCGGGGAGATTGGTATGGTCAGGACTGCGACACATCTGGTGCATAGATGCTGGAGGAACCGAGAGCATCATCTCCGGCACCGCGATTCAAGACCTGTTTGAAAAAATCACTTCCTCACCGATAGATTATCTGAACGATACTGAGAATAGATACGACATCTATGCATATATGGCCTATAGTCTCGAGCCGGGCTCGGCTTCTGATGAGAGTTACTTAGCCGATGGTGCGAGCTACCAGTCGACAAATTTCAAGGTCAAGACAATTTTCCAGAGCGCCCGTGATGAGTGGCTGGAGGCCGGTCAGATGCTGAGAGTGAATGTCAGCATCGGCTGGGATGCTGAAGATGCACGAATGATTCTCACCGCCTACCACTGGAATGATTCTTATCCGAAACCAGAACCTGAAACCCTGTCGTGGAATGATGGCCCGCTTATCTGGGGCTACTCGGTCAATAAAATGGTGCACATCGAGGGTGTGCTCAATACCACGGCGTGGAGTGATGCTGATGAAACCAGCCCGGTCTACTGGCTTGAGTGGGCCGGAAGCGATGAAAAAATATGCCTTCGCCCAGCTGATACCAATTCCACTTTCCACTATTATTCCCACGGCCCGAACAATTCTCTCAGTGAGCCATGGACTGGCCGGCTCATCGAAATAGAAGACCGCGAAACTCGTTCCATGGTGCTATGTCTGGACTATGCCATGACCAAGGATGCCGATGGTGATGGCCTGTCCGACCGCGGTGAGAACGAAATATGGCTCACCGATGTCAACTCGGATGACAGTGATGGCGACGGTGTGAGCGACTTTGATGAGGTCGTCGCCGCTACCGACCCCTTGGATGATAGCAGCAACTAGGATGATTCGAGTTTATTAGCGTGATTTGGAGGTGAGAGAATCGAGTGGGTAGTCGAACTGATATGGCTTTATGGTGCCTTGTTCGGAGGTATCATGCTGGGTAGCCTGACCGGTTTGATTCCGGGATTCCACGTCAATAACGTCGCTTTGATTCTTCTCTCCCTGTCACCGGCAATGCTGGCGCTTGGAATTCCTCTATTTGCTGTCGCCGCAATCATTGTTTCCTGCGGGGTGGTTCACACCTTCCTCAACTACATCCCCTCAGCCCTGATTGGTGCTCCGGATGGAGATACAGCACTGTCACTGTTGCCGGGTCATCGAATGCTTCTCGCTGGTCATGCCGCCAAGGGTGTAGCGTACTCGGCGCGCGGCTCACAACTGGGATTGCTGATGTCCTTGCCACTGGTATTGGTCGCCCGAATCATTTTTGGAGATGAACTAGGATTCTACGAGGATATGAAGGGGCAATTGCCGTGGATTTTACTGACGATCTCCGCTCTGCTCCTAATCACGGAAACAACTCGCTTGGATTGGCCGAAATGGGTCAATAAGGTCACCGGTGGCCGACTTGGGAATGACTCAAGATTAGCCGGTTTTTTGACCGCCACGGCATTCTTCGTCCTGTGCGGATTCTACGGTTGGTCGGTCTTCAATCTCCCCGCCCGCTCACCGGTTGGGATGCCAAATGCCAGTCTGCTCCTGCCAAGTCTGGCCGGTCTGTTCGGTGTCGCGAATCTCATCGATATCTACACCACTACCAGTGAACTGCCACCGCAGAAGGACGACTGGGATATGCCTGCGGTAAAACCTCTGGCAATTCCGTGTTTCCTGTCCTCGGTCGCCGGGGCGTGGATGGCGGTTCTACCGGGGATGACCGCGTCTCAGGCGACGGTCTTAGTGATGGGCGGGCGCAATGTCGTAGCCAAGATTAAGGGAGAGGAGGGCTATGGTCTCGACTTCGACAGCAAGCGCCTACCTGTCATTACCCACGAGGAGATACTTGAGCGGGCACGGCGCGAGGCGGCGGGTGAAATCATCGAAGACCCGCACAAGGAGCAGGACCTTGAGGTTATCGCCATTCTCTCGGCGGTCAACACCGCGGTCACGGTGATGGTGTTGGGATTCCTATACATCATCGGCCGCAGTCGAAGTGGCGCCACATTGGCACTGAAGATGATGTATCCCATTGACACCTGGTCCGGTCTTCATCCAACCTCCGATTTCATCCGCCTGATGGCGGTCACCATCGCCGCAGGAATGATTGCCGTACCGATGATGTTCGTCGTCGGCAAAGGTGTACTCAAACTACACGAACTGATTCCGTTGCAGACGATGATTCTCTCGGTCATCATCTTCGTCTCCATCCTGGTCTACCTCTCGACCGGTTGGATTGGCATGGGAGTATTGATCGTCGGTGTGGTCATGGGCTTGATGCCACCACGTTTAGGTATCAGACGCTCGCACGCGATGGGTATCATCCTGATGCCGATAATGATATTGACATTCAACAATAAGTACGATGTATTCGGATTCCTTTGAAGGTGAAATAATGAAAAACAAACAATCGAGAAAAACCTGCGCTATGACCCTCATCCTGCTGTGCATGATTGCATCTCCTCTGGTAATTCCATCCACCGCAAGTGGGGCGCGTTCCTCACCCTGCTCCGGGACTATTTGTCTGAACGAAGTGATGCCGAATCCGAATGGCTACGATGATGCCGCGTGGCCCGGAGGTGAATGGGCTGAGGTGAAGAATACCGGGGCTGTCGTGGTTAGCGTACTGAACTGGCAATTGCAGAATAGCAATGGGAAGACCCTCGACTTCGATGCCAATTCAATCGTCGGATACAACTCCAGCAATAGCAGTACATGGACGATTCAACCGGGTTCGTGGATGGTGATAGCCCGTAATGCCGACACAAATTTCTGGATGACGAACACTGGAGATACTCTATCACTTTATGATACAAATAGCACCAAAGTGGATGAGGCTACTTGGAATGGTGGGACCGGTGGGGTTGGTTCCGGCGTCGCGTACATCGAAGACCCGGCCGATGCCTATGCTGATTGGATTGCCGCCAATAATTCGACCCCGGGCAGTGCAAATGGAGGCGGTGCCACCCCACCAACCTATTCTCAATCAGACCTGATGTTGAGTGAGGTTTTTCCAAATCCGGTCTTCACCCCTGACAACTCATCTTGGCCTGGAGGTGAGTGGTTTGAGATCTACAACAACGGCTCGACAACGATGAATCTGAGTGGCTGGTCGGCATTTGATGCTGCAGGAAATGTGATTCCATTCGACCAATCTCATCTGGTCGGGTATGACCCGGCAGATTCAAACTCATGGATGATAGCACCCGGCGAATACAGAATAGTCGCGGTGAATTCTTCCTCCGATTATGGGGTATTGAATAACAATCAGGAAACCCTCACCTTGCAGATGCCGAACGGGAGTCTGGTAGAGACGATATCCTGGGGTACCGTCCTGTCGGGCACCAGCAAAGTCGCCAGTGCCAGCGGTGTTTGGATAACCACCCTCTTTCCGACCCCGTTTTCACTCAACGTCGGATGGTTACCTGATGCGATAAATGGAACATCGGATATCGAGTTGAACGAAGTCTTGGCAAATAGTAGTGCCACTTCAACTTCATTCCCGGATGGCGATTGGTTCGAGTTATACAATAATGGTAGTTCAACCATCGATCTGGCGGGATGGAGATATGTAAACTCGGTCGGTATCTGGGTCGATATAGATGCCAATACCTTGCTCGCCAATGCCTCGCAGTCCGGCACCTACATCCTTCCCGGGGAATATCGTATCGTCCAGGGGGAAATTCTTGGAAACCCGCAATACCTGCACGGTAGTTATGATAGCATATCCCTGCACAATAACAATGGAGAACTGGTCGATGCCATGCATTGGACGAATGATTTCGGTCTGAATGTCTCACTCATCGGAGCCGAAGATGTTGCAACTGCTTGGACCCCATCAGCATATCCAACACCAGAGCAAGCCAATCCAGGGACGGTGACGGCGGTCGATGCCGACATATTCATTTCCGAAATAATGCCTGATGACATTGGTAACGATACCCGCAACTGGCCCGATGGCGAATGGATTGAGTTAGTAAATGTCGGAAACGACACCATCGACCTGGCCGGTTGGAGTCTGATAGCCGGCGGAAACAAGCAGTTGACAATTACCGCCGAGAGAATCATCGGCCAAAATGACACCTTCATCGAGGCTGGGGGATATATCATCATCCCGAGGAATGGTTCGAGCGGATTTTATCTGCGCAATTCGAATGGCGATTCTCTGGCATTGCAGGACAATACCAGTTCGGTGGTTCATTCGGTTGTATGGACCATTGAGACCGATGAAGGTGAGAGTCTGGTC
>DARQ01000076.1:49088-49714 GCA_002503395.1 Euryarchaeota archaeon UBA60
CCCGATGATTGGATTGAACTTCACAACACCGGCACTCAACAGGTCAACCTCTCGCGCTGGAGCCTGGCTGCTGATGAGGGCGAAGATGTGCTGATTCGCCATGACAACATATGGAACCGTAGCGCCACCTCAACGACGGTAACACTGCTTGAAGCCGATGAATATATGGTGATTCTTGCGCCGAATTATTTCATCAAAGGCTATGGAGATTCATTGTCCTTGAACAACCCCGATGGCAATACGACCCATGCCATAGCATGGAATATCACCACCGATTGTGATTCTTTGGGTCGTGCCGATGATTCCGCACAGGATTGGGTCGAGACGATGTGGCCGACACCGGGAGAGGAAAACCCCGATCCAGCGGATTACAACTTCGATGCCGACATACAATTCACTCGTCTGATGCCCTACCAAACCGATTATAATGAGCGCAATAATGAGTTCTTTGAACTGACTAATTTCGGCGCAACCCACGCCGATCTCTCGGGCTGGGAGATAAACAAGATCGCCTCGGGAGGTGCCGCATATAACGCCTCATTCACCAACCTGATTCTCGCCCCTGGAGAAGTTATCACCATTACCCCCGATGCCGGACACCTCGGATTAGATGGCGGATTCACCGC
>DARQ01000076.1:49805-51531 GCA_002503395.1 Euryarchaeota archaeon UBA60
TGGTCGATGCGGTTGCGTGGAAAGACGCGGCGCTACCAATTGACGGATGGAATGGCCCAGCGATTACCGACCCCAATGTCTCAACAACCGGACTGATTTATCTGCGCGGTGACGGGTGCGGAAATTCTGCTGATAGCAACACCAGTGCTGATTGGCAGGTCAAGTGGTCGAGGCTAGGTGCCAGCCATCTGTGCTTGGAGACTACTTTCGCAACCACCGGAACATTGACCGCAACCATCGGACCGAGCGGTGCTTTGGGTGAACTCTTGCAATTCATCGATTCGGCCGAATCGAGCATTCACGTACACGTGTACCAGATGTACAGTGCGGAACTGGTACATGCGCTGAAATCTGCTGCCGGACGTGGCGTCGAGGTGACGGTGGTGCTGAACGAGCCCGAATACGCGTACTGGAGTTCTTACGACTCTGACCGCCAATATGGCATGGCCAGCGAACTATCTGAGGCAGGTGCAACGGTATATTTCATCGGCGAGCCGCTCGATGATGATGCTCCATCCAGCCCTTATCCCTACATCCACTCAAAGGTCGCGGTCAAGGATGATGAATCAGTATGGATCGGCTCGGGCAATTGGAAATCGTCATCGCATCCAACCTCTGATTACGGCGGTAACCGTGAATGGGGAGTAATAATCGATAGTAGCGATGTTGCGACCATGGTTCTGCAAAGAATGGCCTGGGATGAAAACCCGGCTCACAATCATGTGCTGAACTATCAGGGCAGTATGAAACCTAGTGGTTGGGCCACGCCGGTTGCCGATACCGACCCACAACCCTACGGCCAGTATTCGCCGATAAGTGGCTCATTCTCAGGTCGAATCCTGACCTGTCCCGACGACTGTATGGAAGGATTGGTGGCGACGATTCTATCTGCAGATGAGTCAATTCTTCTTTCGCTTGCCAGTTTTGATCTGGACTGGTATTGGGGTTGGGGAGAGAACCCGGTGCTGGAAGCGCTTGAGCAAAAGGCTGGTGAAGGGGTGAAAATTCACATGATCATCGATGATTCATATTCCAATGATGAGACGAGAGAAGCGGTTGATTTGTTCAATAATGAATGGAATCGCAGCAAAGGCTGGGATACCGCGGCGGTGATTATCAGCACCAGCGATGATATCTACTCACTGCATAACAAGGGCATGATAGTCGATGGTGATAGTGTGCTCATCTCCTCGATAAATTGGAATGCCAATTCGATACTACGCAATCGCGAGATGGGAATCGTAATCGATAATTCGGCCTTGTCGGCAATCTATACCGCCTCGTGGCAGGAGGACTGGGACCGACTCGACATGACTACCGATACAGATAGTGATACATTACCTGATTATTGGGAGGTGGCCTATGGGCTCAACCGCACCAACGCTTTCATCACCGACCTGACCATCGGTGAAGAGGGGATAGACAGCGATAATGATGGACTGATAAACAGCCTTGAATTTGCCTATGGCGGCGACCCGTTCCTGGCCGACACCGATGGTGACTGCATCCCAGATGGCAAGGAAGCAGCCTGGGCAATGTCGCTGGATGGACTCAGCAACGAGGCGAAAATCCAATTTGCCATTCAGGCGATGAATAGCGAAGACGCCGATGATAATGGCGAAAATGATGGTGTCCAATTTGATTGCGGGGTAGATTTCGTCGGCTCGACCTCGGTAATCAACGATAGTGATGATGACGGTATCGTCGATGCTGATGACCAATGTCC
>DARQ01000076.1:51700-52825 GCA_002503395.1 Euryarchaeota archaeon UBA60
GGATGCTCCGACCAGCAATCACGTGATTTGGTGGGCAGTGAGACTGGAGATGATGAAGATGATAATGAATCCAACTTCTTCTTTTACGCCGGAGCAGTTGCCTTGGTATTATTACTTGGCTCACTGGTTGGAGTAATGAACTCCTATCGAGCACGAAACCGAACTTTCGGTGATGATGAAGAAGGTAAGGAATTGACCGATATCCAGAGTGATTGGAGCACCGCCACTCTAGACATGGGCGCAATGCCGGTATTGGATGGCTCCTCCGACGGTGTTCCTGCTGTCACGGTGGCGGCCTCATCAGAGGATGGCGCGGAGGAGACGGGGCTGGAGCCGGCAACAATTCAGGGAACGGAAGTGGCGATTGGCTCACCGGACATGGCGCCGGTCGCGGCATCGGAGCCAGTATTCGATGCAGGACTATTCCCCGGTTGGACACCAGAGGTCATCCAGACCTATCTCGACCAAGGGTGGACTCTTGAGCAACTCAAGAATTGGTACGACCAGCACTCTTGAGAACTGAATTTATCAACATTTATTGGGGAGCGATACTTCCTATGGATGAGGAAAGCACATGATGCGCTCAAGTAATCCGTTTCTGAAAAGTAATTCATTCGCTTTACCTACGACTCAGCCGCACGAGCGGATGAGCCTTGAGGGAGTCGCCAATCGCACCGGTATGCTACTGATTGTGGTATTGTTTTTCGCGGCGATGACGTGGATGATCACATGGGGTGAAATCGAAGCCAATTACGATGCGGTGAACTCCGGACTGGAGCCGACCGCCGGTGGTTGGACTATGCTGTTCCTGGTGGTCGGTGGTGTGGCTTCGCTGATTGTGGCGCTGATAATTTGGTTCAAACGCCCCGAGAATCCGCAGATGTTGATGTTCACCTACGCCGCTTTCGAAGGGATGCTGTTGGGATCCTTTTCAGCCATTGCCGAGTTGATGGTGCCCGGTGTCGCCATCCAAGCGGTCGGTCTGACATTCGGAATCTTCCTGACGATGTTGGGTATTTACCGCCTCGGACTGATACATCCGAGCAAGAATTTCTACATCGCAATCTCATCGGCGATGGGGGCGATTTTCCTGATTTATTTCGTTTCCTTCGTACTGTGGATGGT
>DARQ01000035.1:0-647 GCA_002503395.1 Euryarchaeota archaeon UBA60
GGTGCCGGCGCCTGCCCGGTACGAGGCCATTCAAATGTTCAGGGGGATAGGACGATGGGGATATGTGAGAAACCAAGTGAGGATTTCCTCACTCGACTAGGGAAATCTGTTGGGTTCACCCCACCACGACAACATGGCTATGATGTCGTGAATGCAATTCATGCGATGGCTGATGGTGAGTGCGAGGTCTTCTTCTGCATGGGTGGTAATTTCCTTTCAGCCGCACCCGATACTGAATTAACCGCCAAGTCTTTGCGTAAAGTCGCCCTTACAGTACAGGTATCGACAAAGTTGAATCGCTCACATCTAGTAACCGGTGAAGAGGCATTGATTCTACCATGCCTTGGTAGAACCGAAAAAGACCTGCAGACGGGAGGATATCAATTCGTCACCGTCGAGGATTCGATGAGTGTCGTCCACATGTCACGCGGTGGGCTGAAACCAGCCAGCCTCGACCTGTTATCCGAGCCGGCCATCATCTCTCGACTGGCCAATGCAACACTGGGTGGTGAGATGGTCGACTGGCCGCATCTATCGGCTGATTATGATCGCATCAGGTCACTTATCGAGCAGGTGATTCCCGGATTTGAGGATTATAATGAGCGAGTGCGAAATCCCGATGGATTTGTCCTGCCCAATCCCCCTAG
>DARQ01000035.1:793-2701 GCA_002503395.1 Euryarchaeota archaeon UBA60
CACCACGATTTACGGTCTGGACGACCGTTATCGAGGAGTCAAAGGTGGACGCAGAGTTGTCTTGATGAATCCCGATGATATGGATGAACGAGGGATTATCAAGCGACAGAAGGTCGCCATCCGCAGTCACTTTGAGGGTGAAATCAGAAGTGCTGATGATTTTGCCGTAATCCCGTATTCGATACCGAGGGGGAATGTAGCTACATATTTCCCCGAGGCAAATGTTCTGATTCCATCTCGTTCTGTAGCGGAAAAAAGCAACACTCCTACCTCGAAGTGGGTAGTAGTGAGCATCCTTACTTGATTCTCAGTTGTGGAATCATACAAGGAAGTTAATGACTCGGAGAATTGGCTGAGATTATCCCTCAGTCCACTCCCCTGATGCCTGTTTGCACCGCCCACAGTCGAGAGTAGATTCCTTTGGCACCCACTAACTCATCGTGAGTAGCGTCTTCGACAATCACTCCATTATCGATGACGACAATCCTATCTGCATTGCGAATGGTCGAAAGGCGATGGGCGATGACCAATACCGTACGGCCTTTGCCGACCCTTACCAGTGAGCGCTGTATCGCCGCCTCGGTCTCATTATCGACCGAGGAGGTCGCCTCATCAAGAATCAGAATCGGTGCATCCTTGAGAACCGCTCTGGCAATCGAAAGTCGCTGTCTCTGACCTCCAGATAACCTGTGCCCACCCTCACCGATCTGCGTCTCCATGCCATCTGGCAATGTGGAAATGAATTCCAGCGCCTCAGCACTGCGTGCAGCCTCTTCAACCTCATCAGCAGTAGCATCTCGCCGACCATAGGCGATGTTCTCACCCACCGTGCCGGGAAACAGGGTGATTCTCTGACTGACCAAGGCGATGTTTTCCCTCAGGCTGGTCATCGTAAGGCTGGTCAGGTCATGACCATCGATTTCCACCTTACCGGAATCAGGGTCATGGAAACGCAGTAACAAGCGCATCAGGGTGGTTTTGCCGGCCCCGGTCGAGCCGACCAGTGCGGTGGTTCTTCCGGCCTCGATATTCAGGTTCAAGTCGGTGAAAATCGCCTCTCTCCCGGGATAAGAGAAATCAACCCTGGAAAAGGATATGTCACCGCCAAGACGTGAGACTTCAACATCTCCGTCAATGATGAGAGGTTCCACCTCGAGCAGATCCAGAACTCTGGTTGTCGAAGCCATCGCTCGTTGATAGAGGTCAAAGGTCTCGCCGAGCCGGGTCAGCGGCCATAGCAGTCTCTGGGTCATGAAGACCAGCACCGAAAACGCCCCCACCCCCAATTTCCCATCCAATGTGAGATATCCACCATAGACCAAGGTCGCACAGAATCCCACCAGAATCGCCATTCGAATAAGTGGTACGAAGGCCGCCGACATCACAATCGCGCTTCGATTTGCGGCGCGATAACGCTGTGAGGCCTGCTCGACCCGCCCGGACTCGGTCGCCTCACCGGTGAATGATTTGATGGTGATTATTCCTTCAAGGTTATTCTCGAGAATTGCATTCAGTTTGCCGACCTCTGTGCGCACCTCAGTATATCTCGGCTGGATGCGCTCTTGGAAACGGAAGGAGCCCCACAGGATGATGGGAATCGGCAGAATAGCGAATAGTGCCACCTGCCATGATATCGCGAAGAACAAGGCGCCGATGACCAGCACCGTGGTCGCAACTTGGAGAATGTCGTTGGCGCCGTGGTCGAGGAATCTCTCCAACTGGTTGACATCATCATTTAAAATCGACATAAGGTTACCTTTTCTCTGTTCATCGAACCACGCCATTTCCAGCGACTGCATGTGTGAATATGCATCGATGCGCAATTCGTGTTGCACAGTCTGAGCCAGATTGCGCCACAGGACGCCGTGGAAGTACTGGAATAGCGACTCCAGCGACCAGATGATTGCC
>DARQ01000117.1:0-3136 GCA_002503395.1 Euryarchaeota archaeon UBA60
AATTCCGAGGTCGCCTTGGTCGAGATGAACATCCCGATGCACATCGCCGCCCAGCCGAGTAACATCGCCAACACGAATACCATCAACGGATTGCCGTTGAGCGGAATATCAAAACCATAGACGGCGATGAGAATCACCGTCGAGACCTGTCCGATTAATATCGATGTGAATGCGGTCATATGCCCAACCAGTACCTCTGAGGGTTGGGTTCCGGCTGCGAATACCCGGTCGAGTGTACCATCGTATCGTTCACCGACAAAGGACATCGTGGTCAGAATCAGGCTGAACATGAAACATACCAGAGTGATAATCCCTGGGGCAAGGAAATTGATGAAGGCCGGCTCTTTGTCACCATAGACCGGGTCGGCGATTTCTACAGGAGGAGTGACGCCCTTTTCCTCCATTATTTCGGTCAAGGCATTTCGTACTTCCACCATTATCGTCGAAGACACTTGTTGATTCGAGTTATCGAGATGAACTTCAATCATCCCACTGTCCGATACCACTATCGCCGCCCAAAGTTCTCCCTCGCCAATCGCGCTGCGCGCCTCTTCGGCCGAGGTATACTCATCGTGGATGACAAGGCTGTCGGAAGCACCGAGTTTGGTCATCAGGTCATCATCGATATCGGTTGACTCGCTGCCGATTAAGGCAACCTCCAAACCTACCGGAGATTGACCGATGGCGATGCCGAATAACAGAATCTGTATCGCTGGCATGATTATGATGAAGGCGAAAGTTCGATGGTCACGCTTCAACGAAGCGAGCTTTCTCGCAGCTATCGCCCGTACCCGACCAAGGTTCACTATTCCACCTCATTCACATTGGTTCGGCGACATAAGTGCAGGAAGGTCTCCTCCAGTGAAGTATGACCATACGGTGCCATCAATTCCTGCGGTTTACCTTCGGCGAGTAATACGCCATCTCGCATCATACCGACACAATCAGCTTGACCGGCCTCATCGATGTAATGGGTGGTGATGATGACGGTTGTGCCGGCATCTGCAATCTCGCGCAGATGCTGCCATATTCGATATCTCAGTTCAGGGTCGACACCGACCGTCGGCTCATCCAACAGTAGCAGTTCAGGTTGATGCAGAAGCGCAACTGCAAGCGAGGTCCGGCGCTTCTGACCGCCCGATAATTTACCGACTTGGCGACCGGCCTCTGGCAGGTCGAGAAACTCAATCAGCCACTCTTGGCGTTCGGTAATCTGCTGTGGTGACATCTGCTGTAGGCGACCGTGGAAAAGTAGGGTCTCAGCGATGGTGAGGTCTTCATAGAGTGCGATTTCCTGCGGTGAATAGCCAACTGCAGAGCCGGGGACCGTGCATTCGGTAGTGCCGACTTCTGCGCCCAGTACTGCGACGCTGCCGGCCTCGGGTCGAAGTCTTCCTAGAATCACCTTGAGCATCGTCGTCTTACCGCAACCGGAAGGGCCGAGTAAACCATAAATCGCACCGCGCTCAACTCTCATTGAGTAATCTTGCAGGACTTCAACCCGCTTCTTGCCCCGCCCGTAGCCGCGAAACAAACCCTCGACCCTAATCGCCATCAGCATCGGACCAATCGAGAGGGTTTAGTGAATTATCGGACTATTGCTCTGAAAGAATTGCCTTTACTCGCGCCGCTATAGCCACTCCAACTGCCTCGGTTGTCGCACTGCCCCCAAGGTCATAGGTGACCTGTTTGCCCTCACTCAGGTGTTCGGCCACAGCCTGGTCGACAACCCTCGAAGCATTGTTCAAGGCTTCGTCATTTTTTCGCCGACCGAGCCAGCCGAGCATCTGTTGTACCGAGAGAATCGATGCGATTGGGTTGACCTTGTTTTGTCCAGCGTACTTGGGCGCTGAGCCGTGTACCGGCTCGAACATCCCGTGCTCATCACCAACATTGGCACTTGCAGCCATACCCATGCCACCCTGTAGTACACTGCCGAGATCAGTGGCGATGTCGCCGAACATATTCGTCGTGACAACTACATCGAACCACTCGGGATTTCGCACCAACCACATGGTGAAGGCGTCGATATAAGCGTGCTCGGCTTTGATTTCTGGATAGGTTAAGGCGACTTCATCAAAGGTCTTGCGAAATAGTTGGCACCCTCGGGTCACGTTGCTCTTGTCTACGCAGTGAACCACCGTCTCGCCGTCTGGATTGCCATTTCGGCGCCCAGCCAGGCGGAAGCCGGTTTCAATGAGACGGTGACTCCCGAATTTGGAAATCGGCCTGGGGTCCCACGCCACCTCACCATGAAGCCCGGGGAATTCCATCTCCGGGGGTTCGTATTCTGCAAGACCCTGGGCTGAGGCGGCTGAACGATGGAGGAGGCTGTGGTACAATCCTTCGGTATTCTCCCTCAGTACGACTAAATCGACCTTGTCAGGAGCCCACTGTTGAGAAAAATTGCCGTGAATCTTGTGTTTCACTCCCTCATACAGTTTTATCGGCCGGACATTTGCAAAGAGGTCTAGACCAGAGCGCAGACCTAGAATCACTTCACCCCCGGCCATGTCACCATTCTCTAGTTTCGCACCGGGCCAGCCGATTGCACCGAGTAGAATAGCATCAGATTCATCGCGACATACCGCGTAGGAGCCTTCAGCCCAGACCTGACCGGTCTCAAGATAATGTTGTCCGCCGCATTGAATGATGGTCTGCTCAAATCCTAGATTTGTGCTTTCCGAAATCGCGTCGAGGATTCGCGCTGCTTCGGTCATGACCTCCCTGCCGGTTCCGTCGCCGGGGAGAACGGTGATGCGGTAGTCGACCATGCTGCCTCGACTGAAAACCCCTACATGAATGCGCCCGTCGTGCGGATACTGCATTCCTCGCCCCGGGTGGATGTTGGGGTCTGCTTCCTATGGAATCAAAAAAACCGCGTTTCCGGCCTACTGGAAGTGTGTGTCCAATGGAAGTATAGGTGCCTCCATTAGGGCAGGGTTCTTACACCGTCACCAGTAGGTATGAAGTTCGTGAGAGACGACAATAGTTCGGAAGGAAACGATGTAGAACCCCGCTTCACCGACCTCCCAGAGGCTGTGCAGCGTTTGGCTGATGCAATGATAGGAATCGATGCAAATTGGTGTTTTGAAGATTGGTTGCAGGAGAAGGCCGAAGGTGATTTAGAGATACT
>DARQ01000117.1:3301-3507 GCA_002503395.1 Euryarchaeota archaeon UBA60
GAACAGCGTCTTGAACTTCCTGACGAGGTTAATGGGGATGGACGGTCGCAGCGGAATCTGTTTGATTGCTTTGATATCGTTGATCGCGGCTTGGCCAATAGCCAGAAGAAAAATCACCTGCAACAAACCGATGAGGATGAACTAGAGCCGCACCCCGCCAGTTATCTGACCGCCCTGTTACCTGGCGAGGACTGTGATGACCCGTT
>DARQ01000117.1:3658-10544 GCA_002503395.1 Euryarchaeota archaeon UBA60
CTCCTTGCGCGCAAGATAAGCGAGGAAGAAATCGAAGAGGCGATCGACCATCTGCTGATGCAAGGTGAGATTCATGAGGTTGAGGACAATTGCTTCATCGCTGAGGAATAGTTAATTCGGGAATTACCATCTTGAGAATTATTAGTTATATTGATGATGTAACTAGATGAATTTAGGCAATTCTTCAAATAGCCATGAGAAACAGTGTATCTTGGGATGGGAGAGAGCATGGAGTGGACGATGGTAGGTGCCTATATCGGCATGAGTATGGTGGTCATCGCCTTCGCCTTAGAGACACGTGGCCGCGTATCAAGTCGTTCCACCCTTTATCTGGCCAGCATGGCGGTCGGCCAAATTCTGTTAGGCGCCCGGGCCTATGACACCGGTGAGTGGCCGTTTGTTTTCCTTTCAATTATCTGGGCCGGAGTAGCATTGCTAGCCATCGCCAAGCCACGAACGGATGAATGATGATTCAGTAAGGTATATTCGGACTTCTCCTAGCGGTTTTCAAGCACCAATTTGGACGGGGTTGAGTCTGCCAGGGTGAGGGGATTACCCTAGCAACATTCTCAACATAGGTGGAAACTAGAGGGGGTATGGGGGAAGTGGCCGAGGGTTCTGTAAATGACGGCCCCCCGAACGTGGCGATACAAATTGAAAGGTCGCATAATTTGACCAATAATGCGACCTCTCTGCTGGCGGTATGTGGCGGGGTGACCGCCCTTTTCCCGATTACCGCTATTTTTCTCAATGTTTTCGAGGGTGATGAATTGATTTCCTTCCATATTTCCAGTGCAATTGGAATCATCGTCTGTGTATTACTGATTATTTCTATTCAGTCTTATCACCGCCGGAAAGTGATTTCACTGCTCGAGAGCATCGATATCGCGTGGGATGAAGAAGAGACGCTGGACCTGAAATGGATTATGGAATTAGTCGAAAGTAATCGTGGCGGCAAACACGCCAAAGAAATCGATGAAACCACCGGCGCGGCGACGTATCTTACTCGGGGTAATGACTTGAAAGGACCCGATTGGGGGAGAAGTGATTCTGATATGTCGAAGAGGATGCTGCGCCGAGATGCGATTCGCCATGGAAAGAAGTATGAGGGGATGGAGGGAGAATTGACCAAGGGTGAGATAATGGTCGCTACTGTAGATGATCTCGCCGCGGCGCAGGCGCAGAGGAGATGGGAAGCGGCTGAGGCAAACGACCCTGAGATCATAGAAGCGGGGGTTGAACGCTTAGGTGACTTGGTACGAGAAGGCCATTTTGAGTTGACTGCAGATGAAGGGGCGATGCGAAGATTGACCGGTGGTTTTTCCGAGGAAGAGTAATCAGGACTTTTCTGATTAAGGGTGAATCTCAAGAAGTAGTACCTTACGCCACGCTTTGGATAAGATGCGGATAAAGGCGATAATCGTGGCCGGTGGCCATGGCTCAAGGCTATATCCATTCACCCGCTATACCCACAAAACATTGCTGCCATTGCACCGCCGACCGGTGATCGATTATGCTCTGGGCACAATCCGCAGGGCTGGAATCACTGACATCACCATCATCGGCAACCGTTTCATCGGCCAGATCGCCCAACATGTCGGTGTCGGCCTGCCCGGTGAGAACATTCACTATGTTATCGAGGAAAAACCAATAGGAGTTCAACATGCTCTCAATCTGGCTCGACCGCACACGCAGAATTGCCGTTTACTAATCTACTTCTCCGATAATATCACCACCGCCGAAATTTCCGCCGATGCCGATAGGTTTCGTAATTCGGAGACCCCCCCCGGGTGTATATTACTGGCCCGAGAAGTCGATAATCCACAGTGCTTTGGGGTGGCGATATTGAATGAGAAGGGTGAATTGTCAGATGTCGTCGAAAAACCTGACGACCCCCCCTCAAATATCGCCATCGGCGGAATCTACCTCTACGATGAGCGGTTTTGGCAATTATTAGACCGTGTCGTGGAGATGAAAGAAGGCGATGTTTCGATTACCGATGTCAATCGACTGTATGTGGAAGAAGGGATGGCGGAATTACGAATTCTCGAGGATGAAACCTGGCTGGATTGCGGCACCCCCGACGCTCTGTTAGAGGCGGCAATAATGGCCGAGGGTGGTCTGCTGAATCCTGAACCGTGCAACTTTCGCGAAGGAGATGCCGGTTTAGATTATTGAGAAACGATGGGACGTGGGGGAGAGTATCTGTGAAGGTTGGAATAATCGGCGCTGGTATCGTCGGGGGGGCGATGGAGCACCACTTTGGCGAGCACCATGAATTATTCATCCACGACCCGGTGCGCGGCACCGCCCTATGTGATGTGACCGATAATGTCGATATGGCCTACATCGCGGTGCCAACCCCACCCCACCCTGAGACCGGAGCCTGTGATACCCGAATCGTCGAGAGCGTGCTCGATGAATTGCCCGATGGATTTTCGGCGGTGATAAAGAGTACTGTCGTTCCCGGCACCACCCAATCATATCACCTTCAATACCCAGCATTGAAAATTGCTTATTCACCAGAATTTCTAGTTGAGCGCAGGCATTTGGAGGACTTTGGAAATCAGGACATTTTAGTTTGTGGTACGCATCATCCAGACTTGGCCGAGAGGGTGTTCCAACAGCACCGAGAGGCGGGAGTACTGAGACGTGACCAATGTTTCCACGTCACTCCCACTCAAGCCGAATTGGTGAAGTATACGAAAAATACATTTTATGCGCTGAAGGTAATCTTCGCCAACCAATTATACGATATCTGTGAAGCGATGGGCGAGGATTGGTATGCGATAAGTGATATCATCACTGCACAACAAGCACAGCCGATTGGTGAATCCCACCTCGACCCTATCTTCGGCCTGAACCGTGGATTCGGAGGTAAGTGCCTGCCCAAAGACTCGATGGCCTTGGCGGTATTGGCCAATGAATTGGGTGTGAAGTACGATTGGATGGAGGCTATTCAGCGAGATAATGCTAGACTGCGTGGTATCCTCACCGGCAAGCCCAGTGATGTCGAAACCGCGGATGACTGAATTCGTCAACTCGCAGTAGCACCGGGATGATTTTACTTTCGATTCTTGAAAAGCGATAGTCTCTTGTGGTACGGCTGTGTGTGGTGAGCCATGCTACCCGACACGCTACACAAGTTACCCCAAGCCGAGCGCTTCGCCTATGCCAAAATTCTGGCATACATGAGTCGAATTGACAATGAATTGACAATCGAGGAAATGGCGATGTTTGAACAACGCCTGGGAACTGCACTTCTTTCACCTAGTCAGCGTAAGGAAGTCAGGCTTTCACTGAAATCTCCACCGCCACTAGAGGAATCACTTGCCAGCCTGAGTGCTGAGGGTGGTAGATTGGCTTTCCGGGATGCGGTGCTGATGTGTGCGGCTGATGGAACCGTCGATGATGACGAGATGGAAGCACTCAAAGAATTGTCCAAACTTCTAGACCTTGGTGATGATTCGGTTAGTCGGATGCTCGCTTGGGTGCGCGATGGGTACAACTGGATGCAAGCTGGTTTTGAGTTACTGAACGAACTCTGAGGATTGGCATGCTGCCCGACGCGGTCGATAACCTCAGTGAGGAACAAAAGCGCCTCTACATCTCTGTATTGGCCATGATATGTTCAGCTGATGGTGAATTGGTTCGTGAAGAGGTGGCGGCGTTGGAGCAGGCGATGGGGCGGGCCTTGGTACACCCGGAGTCACGCAGTCAAATGCGCCAATTATTAGCAAATCCGCCACACAGAGGTGACCTACTCGGCCGCTTGGATGAGGCCACTGCGCGTCTGGCTCTGCGCGACGGTTTCTTGATTGCCGCGTGTGATGGCGACTATGATGCAAGGGAATTATCGATCTTGGCAGAGGTGCACGCAATAACGGGTTTGGATGAAATTGTAATCGACCAATTGATTGAATGGGTGTCTACCCAATGGTGGCAATCTGCGCACGGACGAGAGTTAGTTTCATCGCCGATTCTCGGTGATGAATCGGTGCTGGACAATTAAGTTTTTCTCCTTCACGCCGAAGCATAAATATGTGGGGCTGCGCGTACGCGCCGTAGGGATTCATATGCAATGGCCTCTCCATCTTGAACGAGGGCGACAATGAGACATGATGGAGTTAGTGGATGGTATGCCCGACTCGATCGTGTGATTGATGACCGGCCTGAACAGATACGTATTTGGTTGTCAGCTTGGGAAGAATCCCTACGTAAGAAAAAGCCGGTCGCAGCCCACCTCCCCGAAGACTGGCCGACACTACCAGCAACCCTTCTGACCGACCCGGGAAATGTACTCGACCACCTATTGGCTCGGCACGATGCCGAACTCGACGGCCGTAGCCCCAGAGGTGCCCACCCCACCCCTCCGAAGTTGGCTGACTCAATCATCGTCTCTGAACTGCTGGAGGCGGTGCAAGAGGAGATTGAAGAAGAGGATGACACTCCCACCCTACCACTCGATGCCCTCCCCCCCGGCTTCCGCCACCAAATCGCCTCGCTCAATCTCGCCCACCTGCAAAATGATGATTCCCCTGAATCTGATGCTGCAGCCCTCGAAGAAGTCGAGAGGGAAATTCGTACACGAAGTGGGGTCCTGTTACCGATGGCTGACCCAGCCACAGGTGGCGGACTGTTCGCGGCTCGAATTCTCAAGCAACACTCCAGCGCCAGTAAGAAATGGAGCGGTGAGATTCGTCTTGAGGATACCATTCGCCTACTGCGTAATCTGCAGTTGTGTGACGTATCACCACTGGTTGTCGACATCACCAAACAGCGAATCTTCCTGGAACTGGTACGCTATGATCTGGCGACCTTGGATGATATCGGGGGTGAAGGAAAACTCGGTCGCAAAGAAGCGGTGAAGATAATTGACCGGGTGGTCCGAGTGGCCGACACCCTACAAGGTGAGTGGCCGTTCACGGCGCGCCCGCGCCTGCTCTTCGCCAATCCACCTTGGTTGCGAATCAAGGACCGCTTTCGCGGCCATCCGGAAGGTAGTAGTCTGCGCAAGGAATTGGGGGAAGCACTGCGGTCACTTCGAGATGGCGAGATGAAGCGCTTCTCGACGATGCGTGGCAATGTCAACCTGTACCGCCTGTTCATAGAGCGCGGGTTGCAGATTCTGCTGCCCGAGGGGCGACTTAGGATTATCGTCCCCGACAGTCTACTACGAGAACAGAGTAGTTCGCCGCTACGGCAATTACTGGTAAGTAAACACGAGTGGGAGAATATCTGGTTCTTCGATGAGGGTAATTGCCTATTCTCCGGTATCAGTCAAGGGGTTGTGGTAATCTCGGTAATCGCCCAAGGATCAACTTCTGGATTGTGTATGATTGGACCTATGGACCGCACTGATTTGCGCTCCGATGGCAAGGGATTCGCCAACAAGGTCCCCATCCTGACCTTGGATATCGGCCGCTGGGAGCGCTGGACCCGGGGCGAATGGGGTGTCCCCCGCCTACCCCGTTCACCACTTCTACGACAAAATCTACTCAGTACCGTAGATGATTTATCACATAAACCTCGTTTGACTGAACCTCTGGGATTACTCACCGTTGACGGTGAGAGCGTAAAGGTGAGGGTCGGTGAGATTGACCAGACAAGTCACGCTTCTTACATCAAGCCATGGAATGGGGGTGGTAAGGGGACTCCGTTCATCCGCGGGGTACATTTCACCGATGATGGTGAAGGGGCTATCAGTCTGCGTCACCCAGCATTTGAGAAGGGCATCCCTTCACGGGCGAATGAGCGGCAACAGGCACGTTGGACCGGTGAGATGAAATCGCCGGTCGAGCCCAGGCTAGCATGTCAAGCGATAGTCAACGCCCATCAGCAACGCCGCTTGCGCTGGGTCGTCATGCCCAGCGGATGTGTTTTAGGGAACAGTGTCAACCACATCGAAATTCCTCAGACCGTGCGTGAACGTCTTGCCGACGACCACGGATCTCTCACCGATGGTCTGACTTGGTTATGCGCTCGTCTCAACGACGATAAGTTGGATGAATGGGCGCGCGCTTGGGCCGCGAACAACAATGTCAATAACTACGAACTGGAAATGTTACCATTGGATTTTCCAGAAGTATCTACTGAAATAAGTACTTGAATTACTCTTTTCCTAAGTTTTTTCCGGAACAAGTGTTGCAGTTTCCACATACCGTATCCTTTATTATATACTTCTTACAGTACAATTAATCACAGTAACAAAAAGTGAGGGGCTCGGAAATGGGAATTCATCCAAAAATTGGCATTACTGGCCTGCCTAGAAGTGGAAAAAGCGCGGTCATGGAAAAGGTGGTGGATATGCTCATGTCCGAGCGTAAATCGGAGATTCTCCAACGCGGTGGTGATTTGAGTGAATTCAATATCATCGGCGGAATGCGTACCGAACCTTTGGTCGAGAACGGTGAAAGGGTGGGTTACAAGTGCATCGACATCTGCACCGGAGAGGAAGGGATCATCGCTCACAAAGACATCGATACCCGGTTACGGGTTCTCGGTTATGGGCTCAATCTGGAAGAATTGGAACGGGTGGCTGTTCCCGCAATCGAATTCGCTCACGAGAAATGTGAGATGATAGTCATCGACGAGATTGGTAAATTCGCGGTTGAATCCGAAACATTCGTCGCTGCGGTACGTTTGGCACTTGAAGAAGACAAACCGACAATTCTGGCGCTGCACAAAAAGAGTCGCCACCCACTTTTGCAAGATATTCGCCGGCGCGACGATGCCAGAATTCTTGAGGTGACGCCTGTGAATCGTGCATTATTACCATACAAGATTCATAAATTGATGCACGAGACATACTGATTACCGCGGCGTTGGTTTCATTTGTAGGCCGCCACCGGCACTGAATCATGGATAACCCCGCCGCCGCCGCGCA
>DARQ01000117.1:10752-11293 GCA_002503395.1 Euryarchaeota archaeon UBA60
GAAGTTGACCTCCTATCGACTGAAGTCGGTGAAGAGGAGTAGTTTGGGCGCTAGTGCCGAAAGCGAAACATTGACCCTCTCACCTCTCTGCGCAAGGAATGGGGATAGTGATGAGTGAGGCGCCAGAGGAATTATTCTACACCAAGGAACACGAGTGGTTGCGAATCGAAGGCGATGAGGTGGTGATCGGCATCACCGACCATGCGCAGGATGCCCTCACCGATATCGTATACATCGAATTGCCCGAAGTAGGTGATGAATTTACGGAAATGGATGAGTTCGCCTTGGTCGAATCGGTGAAATCTGCTTCGCCGATCTTCGCCCCGATGGCCGGAGAAATACTAGCGGTGAATCAGGCTTTGGAAGATACCCCGGAATTGATTAATCAAGACCCATATGGAGAGGGGTGGATTGTCCGCTTCAAGATTGTTGATAGTAACGCCACTGAAGGTTTGATGTCGGCTGATGACTATCGGGTGATAATTGCTTGAGGGGTTGTTTTGGCTGCGGCTGGGGTGATTCGTCTCTACGTCGACGGCTC
>DARQ01000117.1:11526-13011 GCA_002503395.1 Euryarchaeota archaeon UBA60
GCATTCGCCCACGCGTTGAGGTGGATTCTCGCGCGTGATGTTACTGGTGAATACATTATTCGCACCGATTCAAACTATGCTGGAAACATCACCGATGGAACCTGGAATGCCAAGGCTAATCTCGCTCTGGTCTTGCGGGTAAGGGCATTGTGGGATGAAGTGCAAAAGGTAAGTGGGGTAAAATGGAATCATGTGCGAGCGCACCGCGGGCATCGCTGGAATGAGCGGGCTGATCATTTGGCCGCCAGGGCTGCGGCTGATGAGGCGCCGGTGCCCTTCACTTTCTGGAAACCGGGGATGCGCTGAATCATTCAGACTCGGAATCGTTTCCCAAGTCGTCTTTTGAATATGGTTTGGACTCAGGGTCATCCTCGGCCAGAGGGCCGAATAAAACCAGCCACACATAGAGCGCCTGTAGTAGCATCATCAGACCAAATAAATTTAGTAACAGCCCGGTCGGTTTGGGTAGGTAGTCACCCAATACATTACCTGCCAACCATGCCCCTGCGACGAAAGCCACACCGGTGATGGCGAGAAGTGGGAGGCTGGAATCAGGCTTTTTCCACAGGTCGAGAGTAGGGATTATTCTGCCCTTCAGAGCAAAGGTGTACCTGAACCAGGACAGATAAATCAATCCAAGTCCAATCAGGCCAATGACCCCTCTTGAGAATGGCCGGCTATCCCATGGGCCAGATGGGGTGATATCGTACCATGATTGGGCCACCAGAATGATTCCCAAACCGAGAAAATGTCGCCACTCCGGTGCCTCAGTGACGGATTGCGAATCGCCCATTGCCACCTCGTGGGGGGCGCTGACTTGAAACCCTGCGGTCGATGGCGTGCCATGGCGGATAAGTTCGTGAGGCTCTCATTATTACAGGCCGTCCTGAAGGCGAATCCTAGTGGCTTTCGTTTTCGTACGGTCGCCCTCACTCCTCTTCGTACACTTTTTCCTCGTCCTCGGTGGTTCTCCCGGCAACCATGGTCGAGATTATCACAAATGCCAATATGGCAAAGGCAATTCCCGGGAAGATGTAATCACTCGCGCCACCCATTGAGATGACTTCACAATCGCAGGGTGGCGGTGAGCAGCCGACCGGCAGGCCGTCCAAGGTCTGCGCACTGCAGACTTGGTCGCAGTAGTCCTCCGGAGGCGGGCATTCTTCCTCGGTCTGAGCAATTACCCAAGAATAATTGAGGGTGAAGGTCGAAGGATTGTTATTGTCGTCGACCAGCATTACCTCAAGCGAATGATGAAGAGATTGTCCACCATTTGAGCCGGGTAGAGAGAGTGAGGCTCCTAGGGTTGAGATATTGTGAGTCTGCCAAGTCGTCGTTCCCGCGACACGAGAAGATGTTTCTGAGATGTACTCATATGATGATATGCGAACACTCACCTCATCACCATCAGCAAATTCACCCAAGTTGATTATCGAGCCGTTACTGCCGGTACTCGTGCGCACCTGTGTCTGATTGACGAATACC
>DARQ01000117.1:13219-14490 GCA_002503395.1 Euryarchaeota archaeon UBA60
CCGCTATCTTCACTGACGTTCCACCAGGGGCCGAGTAGGCCGATTCCTGTGAGCATCCACAACTGGTATGTCTGCGCCGCCGGCACATCTTCCCAGAGTAGCGAAATAGTCGTACTGGGGCCATCGAAGGTAGCGGTGAAGTCGGTGACTTGAGGTGGCACCAGATTGTCCTCAGCCAGAGGGGTGATCATTGAATTCTGCCCGGAGATTATCAGACGATTATCGTAGGTGGCCACAGCCCCTCCCCACGCCCCTTCGACGGTGACCGCATACCAGATTTCGCGCTCGATGCCTTCTGGTATCGGTGAGTTGAACGACATAATGCCGGCACTTACATTTCCAAGATAGGTCGCATTACCCTCATCGAGCATTGCTTGGGTGACAGCCCCATCGTATGCAGCCCAGATGTGGTAGATGGCATTGGTGACTATTGCGACATCTTCCCATGCGACTGTGGTCATCATCCCGAGCGACTGCACGGCACTGACATTGGTTGGGGCGGTTGCGTTGGCCGCCCCTACAGTACTCTCGAAGATTGGCCCAGCGTTCGGGTGTTGTGGCAAAATGGTAGAGATCTGGTTTCCGACCGAATCCTCTAGTGTGAGTGCGTACCAGAAATTACCCAATTCGCCTTCCCTGACGACGTGGTCATAATTGGTCAATTGCCCTTCGATGGTGGCAATATTAACTACTGTATTTTCACCGAGGTCGGTTATCGGTCGAGGTGCACGCCAGATATTTGTCGATAGCCCGCTCTCGATCGCTCCCGAAACCCAACTCAATGAGGTGATTCCCGACTCGACATCATGGTCAGCGGTCAGATGGGATATTAATTCCGGAGCTATGGTATCTTCGTACACCGGGGCCGTCATGGTGTTATCGCGCAGGAATCTGGTGTCACTGAAGGTGCCATTGTCATAGGTGACCGAATAGTAAACCGAGCGCTCCACTCCAGCCTCGATATTCTTGATATAACTGGAACTGGTTGGGGTGAATAACACCGTTGTTGTAGATTTGCTGATAGAATCCCAATTATCTCTATTCGCCGGTTCAGAGTGTCGCCAGATCCATATCTGATGGTCGATGCCGGAGTCGGGCAGATTATCCCAGCCGATGGTCGTGCTCTGGCTTTGGGAGTTATAGGTGGCACTGACATTTACCGGCCCCCAATGAGGGCTGGCAAACTCCGACTGCGGATTTTCGGTCTGCGACAACCCGGGTGTGAATGTTGTGGTTGAGCCACTGGATTGATGGGTCGTGATGCGGTAGAA
>DARQ01000062.1:0-8042 GCA_002503395.1 Euryarchaeota archaeon UBA60
CTTGTGCGGGTGGGTGAACTCGTCACTGATGAGCACGCCATCAGGCATGTGCTCGTCGGTGGCTACCACGTGCTCATATCCGGGGATTCCGGGGAGTGCACGGGGTGAGATGCCGCTGTCAGTGAATTTGTAACGCTCGTAATCCCCTGCCTCATCTCCAACTTCGGTAATAAGTTCGCCACGGTCGATGACTGGCTGCATGTCGAGCAGTTCCGGGTCGATGGTCGAGGTCTCATCGGAGATCAACAGATCGGAGAGGATTATCGCCGGTAACTGGTACTTGTCGGCGAGGTTGAACACCTCGGGAATCGTCTGGAAGGCGTCGAGAGGACTGCTCGGTGCGAGAATGAGTTTCGGAAAGTCTCCCTGACTGGCTCCGAGTACCTGCCACAGGTCGCCCTGCTCTGTCTTTGTCGGCACCCCGGTAGAGGGGCCGGCACGCTGTACGTTGACGATTACGATGGGAATCTCCATCATGGCTGCGGCCCCGACCCCTTCGGTCATCAATGCAAATCCACCACCCGAGGTGGCACACATCGAGCGGCAGCCGGCGTGCGCCGCGCCCACAGTCATGCAGATTACGCTGATCTCGTCCTCGACCTGACGCACCATGATGCCGAGTTCGCGCCCGTTTGCCGCCATCCAGTGCAGGATGCCGGTCGAGGGACTCATCGGATAGGCGCAGTAGAACTTGACGCCGGCTCCGGCCGCGGCCATTGCGAAGGCTTGGTTACCGGCCCACACAGCTAACGGGCGACCCGGTTTTGGTGCCTGTTGCGAAGCCGGTTGAAAGTTTGCCGCCGAGTGGTCGTAAGCCGCCTTGGCGACGTGCACGTTCATCGCCACCACTTCTTCGCCTTTGGCTGAGAACTGGAAATTGAGTACGTCTTCGAGCGCCGAGAACTCGATTCCTAGCAGTTGGCAGGTGACCGCGATAGCCACCGTGTTCTGCATCAATTTGTTAGCACCCTTACCGGCCAGTTCGGCAACTGCCATCGGGCACAGTTGAACTCCATCCGCCGCCTTTCCCGGCTCGATGGTGTCGCTGTTGAAGATAACTGATGTGTTTGGCCCGAGATGTTCAAGATGCCGGTCCATGGTGTCTTGGTTAAGGCATATCATCAGGTCGATGACATCACCATGGGTGCGAATCTCGCGGTCGCTGGCGCGGATGGTCAGGAAGGAATGGCCGCCACGGATAATCGATTGGTAGGCGTTATAGGCATACATGTGAATTCCTTGGCGAGCGAATAGACGGGCGAGGATGTTTCCCGGGGTGGCTATGCCTTGTCCGGCCGCCCCTCCGATGCTGATTACATAATCAAAACCACTCATACCCTCTCACCAATCCATGCTCGTCGCATTATTCAGGCCGCAAACCGCAGCGGTCGCATAAACAGCCCGTGGCCTAGCCATTATATCCATTCCCCTTTCAAAGGCTCTCCCTCAGTTTAGTCCCAAGGTGATGAATCGTCTAATAAACTTCAGAATCTCCGGATACTTCGGATAAACCAGATGTTAACCAACCTCTGAAAGTTGCGGGGACTTCAAGGGTTGAGGCTCCCTCTTATCAGCGATTTGCAGTCTCAAATCATTTCATTTGGGTGGAAATGATGAATAATGTTTGCATAAGTAATAATAACGGTCGCTGAAGTGTTTGATTCATGTCAGTACAGGATATGCTACAGGAAATGATAGACGGATTGACCGATTCACTAGCCGACGCAGCAAAACACGACCGTGGAAACAGTGCCGCTGGAACCCGTGTGCGCAAGACCATGCAGAGTGTGAAGAACGGCGCACAGACGATCCGCATTCAGGTACAGAACGACAAGAACAGTCGCTGAAATTAATTTTTCAGTAAACGATAATTTCCTCGTGGGTAGTGTAAACTTTCCAAGTCCCACCACCGTTGAGGAAATCGGCCTCACCCTGAGCAGCCAGACCCCAACCCTCAGGTGCCTCTCCAGCCCCGGGAGCGATTACCAACCATTCGACATCGTCCAGGCTTCCCCGGTTCTCAACTTTGGTGCCGTTGACCAATTCGTCGTGCCAATCGGTGCTATCGGCGCGCCAATGGCCGGTGTTGTTATTGTTGCCGAACGGGTCGATATCATAGTGAAAGGTGTATAACCAATGCATCCCCAATGTGGTTTCTGAGATGAAAAGGAAATCCTCTCCTTCCTCCATGTTCAACGCCATCACCTCTCCAGCCTCGTCACTCCACATCGTCTGGCCGTTCACCGCGGCTAGAATGCTCAAGGGCAGAATCAAGGCCAGCCCAATCATCAGGGAGCGATATTTATCTCCCGGGTCTTCCAAACACGGGACTTCAATACCCAGGTCATTCATCCGCTTCAGCATCATGAAAATTGGAATTAAAAGCAATGAGATGTAGCGGCCATTATTGCCCATCGTCCAAGTCATCAACGGCCAATCAGCCCCCCATAGTAATGATTCGTAGGTCCACAATGCGGCAACATATACGGTGATGGCCGCAGCAAAGGCGGCAATCAGTCCTGCGAAGCACGCCACCTCGAGGTCTGATGTCGTACTCAGGCCCTTGATTGCAGGACCGAAGAAGGGCCACAATACCATTCCGAATAACGCGTAGATGACGAGCACGTCGAAAACAGCGATTAGCAACGCTGAGGAGAATCTTACCGGCGCATCGCCGACCACGCTCAAGGTATTACCTGGGCCAAAGAACCCCATCACCAGCATCAGTGCACCAACCCCCAGTCCGGCCGCAACAGCCACTTTCGTGGGGTGACTGGCCCACGTGGCAAATGTCGGGCTACGACGGGTGGCCTCGAACCAAGCCAGAGCCGCCAGTCCGAAAGGCAGTCCCCACCACATGCTCATCCCCTTCACTGCGACGATGGCCGCCATCGGCACGGCGATTGACAGCGCCCGCAATCGAGCCTTGTTGACATCTTCTTGGCGACACGCATGGGCGATGAGAATCACTACGGCATAGAGCATGACGGCGATGAACACCTCAGGATAGCCGCGACCTGTCGAGAAGATGAAAGTCGGATAGAGCGCGACCATGACGGCTAATTCCAGTTGCTGCTGTTTGTACAATAAGCCGATGAAACCCAAGGTGATAGCAAAAGACAGCAAGCGCACATCGGTAGGAGAATCACCGATGAAGTCGAACCAGCCATCCTCTTTCACGGGTGCGTACGAGGGGTCGCTGGATAGTGGGTCGATAGGCCGGGTATGGCCCCAGTCGAGTGCGGCCTCGCCCTGACCTGCTTCGACGGTTGCATAGGTCAGGTGGATATGGGTATCCAAGCCCAGATCGCTGGTGAAGACTACCAAAGCGTTCAGACAAACCCCTATGATGAGGAGGAGTTTCCACCGCTTCTGTCTCGAGTACTCCTGTTCGGACAGCACATGAGTACTTTCATCATCTTCCATCAAGTCCCCGTGGTGGCCTTCGCTTTATATTGTAGTTATTTCACAGATGAAACGTGGATGCAACCGCTTTGGAGCCGCACAAGTCACCATCCCAGCCTCCGCTATGGGCCTTGCCGGTGGCATTCTTAGGGGGATTGATTTCCCTTTTCATTGAGCCGTTTTTTCTGTTGTTTCAAGGAAAAGATTCCGGTGATGCGTTTTGGTCGCACGCTTTACGCAGTCTTGATTGGACATTTATCCTGCGGCAATCACCGTTTTTGATTCTTCTTTTTGGTCTCGCGCTAATCTATGCCGGTTTTCGCCTGCGCTCTGAATTCAGTGACCGCGAGTGGTGGCCTTGGGTACGAGTCGGGGGGGGTTTTCTGCTCGGCGTCACGTTTTCACTGGTGGTGATTCACGAGTTGTTGGATATTGCATATTTCCGTGGGGCTTTCATCTTGGCTGCCGCCGCTTACGCAATGGTCATACTCGCACTGCTGGCGTTGTTATTCGTTTGGCCGCTGCCGATTTTCACCCGCGACGGCGAGCCTATCGGGCGTTGGCAGAGTGCCGGAAAAACCCTCCATCTGGTGGTGATAATGTTCTGTGTCTGGTTGTTGATACCGGCAATTCCTGCGATACTGGGTGTCGCCGCAGCGCCACCTTCTGCTCCTGCTGAGGGCTATGGTTCATCTCCAGGTCCCTATTCGGTGAACACCCAGACCTATTCCTATCCGATGCCGGCTGAGGTTGAAGCGATGATTGGTGATATCGAGGGAGACATCGAATTCTCAATCTATCTCACCCTACCTGAAATTCCTGCCGATGAGCGGATGGAGACAATGCCTTTGGCGATAATATTGCACGGCTTCGGTAACCCTTACTGGGAGACCTATGTCGACTGGGCGACTCACCTCTCGGCCAAGGGGATGGCGGTGGCATTCATCCAGTATCCTTCGGATGTCCATCCGATAGGAGTTGATACCTTCGACCTGATTGAAGCGCAGGGGATGTCGAACCATCCGCAACACTTCCCGCGCAGTGCGGCGATAGCCGCGGCCATCGAGCATCTGAATGAAACTGCCATGGTCGGAAACCGAAGCGCTTGGATCGATTCGGTAATCGGCAATACCTCAATCGACCCTTCGCATCTGTGGGTCGGAGGCCACAGTCTCGGGGCTGGCCTGACCTTTCGCACCTTGGACGAATCTCTGGCACGAGGGTGGGGAGAAGGTTCACTATTCATCGCCTTGGAAGCACCTTATGCCCATTCGGTCGATGCTGAACTACGCGGCGATATGAGTCAACTACCAGCAAATACTCTGGTCCATATCGCCATTTCCGAAGATGATACCAGCGTCAGTCCATGCTACGGGGTATGGCATCAGCAGAGGATAATCTCACGCGATGGGGCTGGGGATTTGGGCGATGGGCAGGTGATTCTGATGACTATACCAAGTGACCGGCACGGTTTCCCGCCGATGATTGCCTCGCATTACCTACAGGCCTCGCAGGTGCACGAAGTCTTGGCCGATTGGGGATTTTATCGTCGCGCCGATGCTCAGGCTGACTATATCACCGCGCAAAGTGATGGCAACACCTCGACCGATATCTCGGCCGATACCTACCTCTTCAATGAGACCTGGTTGGCAAATATGGGTGAGTGGTCAGATGGTGTGGCGGTCAAGGAAATCGCCATCTATGATGATGCGATGAACGAAGGTACCGAGCAATACCAAGATTGCATGGAAGAGAGTACTGCTTGGAAATAATCTCGCGAAGGCCGTGCCTAAAAGCGAATCTTAGTGGCCTTCACTCAGTAATCAAATAGGCTGGCCTGCCCAGCCTTTCGAATCTGTGATGTCTTGTTGATCTTGGCGAGATTACGCTCGATTCTCCCCTCACTGAAATCACGTTCGTACAGCCACGCCTTCAGCGCATCGGTATCAATAGGCTTCAGTTCAAGGTCATGCCCGGTGGAGGTGGGATGGTTGAGAAAAAGTTCCCGAATCTCTTTGAGATTCTCCGGCACATCGACCTCTTTGAACTCACAGACCTTCTCAATCGTAAGGTGTTCGCGAATCAGTTTCAATCCGGTCTTAGGACCGATGCCGCGTATTCCCGGGTGGAAGTCGGTGCCAATCATGATGGCGAGGTCGACCAACTGCTCGCGGCTCAACCGGTTCTCTTTGAGCACATCTGCGAGGATTATTTTTTCCGCCCGAATGACCCGCCCCATTCGTTTACTGCCTACCGACATCAGATTGCGCACCAATACCGGACTTCCATACAGTAGAGCATCCCAATCCTGGGTCGCGACCACGTCGATAAGCCCAGCCGCAGCCATCACCGCCGCCTGACCTTCACCTTCGGCCGCGGCGCGGAATGCCGGAACCCCGAGCAGGCGTAGCATCTCGATGCTCTCCTCGACCATCTCGGGGGTATATCGCACCGCCCGTTGACCCCATTTCTGAGCTTCGGGATAGTCTCCTTCGGCCAGAGCCTGGTCCCATTTTTCCTGTGCATCGCGGCGTGATTGCGAGCGCTTGGCTATCGTCTCAGCCTTCAGTTCAGGGTGCTTTCCATCGAAGATGAAAACCGGAATCACCCCGGCGGCGAGCAGGGTGGTGGCGCGGTCGAGAAATCCCATCAGGTGAGAGACTGGGCGACCTTTTCGATCTTTGAGAGGCCCCCCGTCCCCGGTTGCCCCGCGGGCGCGCATTGCGGTGAGGAATTGGAAAGCGACCAGAAAAGAATCGATACCGACCCGTTTTCCGGCCAAATCAGCGATGTCGATGACCTCGCTCTCGGCTAAATCACGCAGGTTACAACCCATGCTCCCTCACCTACTCTTGCGAGGTCAGTCGAATTCATCCTCATCGAAGTCCTCGTCGTCGAATTCATCCTCATCGAAGTCCTCTTCAACATAATGCTCGGCCAACCACGCATCGCGCGCCTCTTTCCACTTCCAGCCACCAAAGGCGAAGGCGGCAATGGCCAGAGGAGCACAGACCATCAGAGGCAAGCCACTCCAGGTCGGCTCGACATTGACAACTTCAACCGCACTTGCGGGGATGATGTATCGTGGGCTACCATCACCAGCCATTATTCCCTTCCTTGAGCCGTCGGCCAGATTATCTTCGTCAACATAACTAGCCCATTGCGGGACGATCTCTGCACAGCCTGCACATCTCTCAACGAAGGTGGCATTGATGATGATTGCATGACCTTCTTGAAGATTCACCCTGGAATCGATCAGCGAGAAATACAGGTGCAGTCTCTCACTACCTCGCTGAGTGGCGGTAGTGTTGTCGGCTAGAACCTCGGCATAGTCCTCAAAGCCGAGTCCTATCACTTGTGTAGAAGTGGGGGTGGACTGGCCACCTTTACCCACGACACCATCTATGTTGGTGGTGTAAACCCGGTCGTAGGTGACGTAAAGTTTCATTGAGGTGCCCGGGGTTATCCCGGCGAGAAATTCTCCCGGGGTGGCGTCCAGAGATGCCAGCATATCCGGGGTGGTATATTCAGCGGCGCCGACAGAACCCAGATCCATCTCAGCTGGGCCTTCCGAATTGGTAATCATCGGCACCACCGATAGTGATACCAGCATGCCGATTGACAGGAAGGCGATTCCAATCGGCTTGAAGATGCTCATGTTGGGGATGAACATACCTGCCGGGATTATCCAACCTAGAGAAATAATACCCCAGACGATGGGGGAGACGGTTCCGGCCCGCGGCACCGGTCGTTCGGAGAATTGGTTGGAAGAATTGGCGTAGGGGCTGGAATATTCTCCTGGTATTCCGCCTTGGCTGGGTGGGATTATCACCTCTTCAGGAGGCAATACAGAAACGCTCATCTCAAACCCGTCATTGCCGAGATACAGAATATACCCGCTCCCGAATCCTGTTGGTTTTGTGAATTCCACTTTCAAAGAAATAGCTTCCCCAATTTCCAATTGTTTCAGACTAGAGTCCAATGAGAAGTGGTATACACCGTCATCATCTTGGTGCTGCTCATTCAAAGTCACCGCAACGTATTGTTTATCTCCTACTGACATTGTAATACGTACCTGTTGATTGGGCTGCGCGCCTGCATCGTTGTAAATATTCAAATCGATTAGTCCAATCATCGGCTCTTCAGAATTAATCAATAATTTCTCCGCAACAGGAGCACTTCCGGTGAACTCGAAAATTCGGTTTCCTCCTCCTTGATTACCACTTACTCCATCATTCGCTTCACTGAAGCGATCATCAGTGTCTTGGTCTGAAGTTCCGGCATGATTCCACGCATCCCAAGTATCTGGTGTTCCTGTATTCGACTCACCATAGAAATACAATGTCTGTGAATCAAATGACATCGGGGTGCCGCGCGGTTCTTCCTCTTGCATCGCCACCGCAGAGACGCTTGCGGCCGATGCGGAAAGGGCGAATAACGCCACAATGAGGCCTGAAAGCACCAGTCGGTGCCGCCTACGATTGTCCTGCACTATCGCCACCTAATACCGCCGATACATAGCCCCATATTGAGGCTTTCACCCGCGGCCACCTCGGCCCGTAGGGCCGCGCAACCGTCTTGAGGATGAATCTCGCCGCCGGTAATGGTCACATGCAGGGCATCTTGGTGGGCAGCGG
>DARQ01000062.1:8153-14661 GCA_002503395.1 Euryarchaeota archaeon UBA60
GACCTGTCATTTTCTGCCACCTTGGATGATTTATTACAGCCAGCGGCACATATTGTGATTTCCGGAGAGCCGAAAGTGGTGAAGGAAGATGACCTGAAGGATGCATTTGCTGAATGGCTGACTACAACCTCACTGACACCGGAAATGGGCACGGTCGCAGTGCGCCCGACCCGCCACGGTGAGAGGGCTTCGGGCTGGTCGGCAAGTGCCCTCGCCGGTCATCTGGGCGCAGTACTCTCCGCCGGTGGCTGGAGTATTGACCTTGAGAATCCACAGGTCGAAATCGGTCTGGTGGTAAATTGCCGGAGTGGATTAATCGCCTGGGGGGTCAGCCATTTCAGCGAACCACCAAGAGTGGGATGGAAACAACGCTCGCCTACTCAACGGCCGTTCTTCAAACCCGTCAGCCTCGACCCGCGCCACGCCCGTCTGATGCTCAATCTGGTTCGTAGTCAAGGCGTTATTCTCGACCCGATGTGCGGCACCGGCGGTATCGGGGTGGAAGCGAGTCTGATGGGGATTTCCAGTTTATCTCTCGACTTGGATAAGGAAATGGTTGCTGGGGCGAAGGAGAATTTTTCTTGGGCATTGGACAATGGGGCGACCGTCGAAGCTGGATTACAGGTAGGTGATGCAACGGAGTTACCCAACATTCTCGACGCAACGATATTGGAAGAGATTAATGGAGTATGTGTCGACCCACCGTATGGCCGCAATGCCTGGCGCTCCGAAGAGGCCGGTAACCTGTTCATCCGAGTCTGTGCCAGTACCCGGAAAGTGGTTGGTGAGGGGTCATACCTCGTATGTATGTTGCCTTGTGAAGCCAGAGACGATGAGAAAATCTATGGCCAGTCGTGGTCGGAAATCTGCGCCGCGATGGAGGAGGTCGGATGGAAGGTCAACGACAAGTGGCTGATTCCGGTACACGCCTCGATGGTCCGAGTGATGGTCTTGGCCCGCACCGCCTAATCGCGGGTCTCTGCCTCAGCATTGATGAGGCGGTCCAATTCCATCAGAGCCAAACGCAATTTTTCGGTAGGTGGGTCAAACTCGGCCGTGTGAGGACAGATTATATCCATCCACGCGGCATCATTCTGGTCGAGGATGACAGGATAAATCTGGCATCCCTCGGGCCTTATTTCATGGATGGTGCAGATTCCCTCGGCGTCGAGTTCCGGTGAGTCTGTAGCGAGAAAAACACAGGCCTGTGTCGCAGGATTATTTGCCAATTCAAGAATTCCGCCGGTTGCCGATAACGGCTTGGTGAACTCTTCGATTTTCTTTCCGGTGGCGGTGGAGATATTCTGTGCCTCGGCATTGCTCAACGGCATCTTGGTATCACGACAACAGCGGCTACAGCCATGCCTCAGACAGGGTGAGCTCTGGTGTCGCATGAGCGCGCGATGCTTCCGTTGATTTCAAAGGGTGTGACCAGCGGCGTATCAAATGGGCGGTTAGGGTAGCCTGGATATCCTGACGGGCTTCGAACCCGTCGACGCGGGTTCGAATCCTGCACCGCCCGCCTCTACATATACTGCATTTTGTCAGCGGTCGGTACGCAATGAGATTCCTTCGGTGGCTGTTGCCGCGGCATCTAGGGCCAGTTCTGGCAAGGCCACTCTAGTTTTTCTTTTGACCATAGTTGCACTCGGTCTCCTCCCCAGTCGACCTCACGATAAATTACCAGATCTTTGTCGATGAGATGGTCAGATTCGATTCCGAGGGTGAGAGGGGTTGTGAATTCGGCCTCGGTTCTGATGATTATCGCCCGGTCGATGAGGCCAGCGGCGAGAAATCGCCGTGCGGTCTCGGCTCCACCTTCGACCATGATTTCCTGAAACTCCCTATCTCCGAGCAGCGCCAAGACCCGGTTCAGGTCAACTCCGTTATGCGAGTCTGCGGATTTCAGACACACGACTTCGACATTCTCTCGACTGGACAGAGCAGTGATATTCTCGTACTCGCCTTCGGTGTGGAGAATCATGGTCTGGTGCTCGTCGGCAAGGACCGTGGAGTCGAGGGGAGTGCGCAGTGCCCGGTCGAGTATTATTCGCACGGGTTGACGACCGTTCCCTAACTCGATACGTCGCACCGTCAGCGAAGGGTTGTCGCGCACAATGGTCTCGACGCCGATGATTATCGCATCACAGTCGCGGCGCAGACGATGTACTGCATCGAGGCTGTCCGGTGAGGTGAAACGCTTGGACGCGAGGGCGAGGTCATCGATTGCTCCATTGCGGTCAGTGGCAATTTTCAGGGTGACCAAGGGTCGGCGATGTTCACACCAGTTCATGAAAGACTGCATCTGTACCGCCGCCTCATCCTTGAGCAGACCACACTTGACTGCGAACCCTTCTCGCCGCAGGTATTCGATACCATTTCCTCGCACGGTCGGATTCGGGTCAGCATGAGCGACCACGACCGAGGTGATTCCGGCCCATAACAAAGCCTCGGTGCAAGGCGGGGTGCGACCGTGATGGTTGCATGGTTCCAAAGTCACATACGCGGTTGTGCCATTGGTCGAAATACCCCGCTTTTCGGCATCGGCGATGGCCATTTGTTCAGCATGTAGTCCACCGAGATGGTCATGCCAACCCTGTGCCACCACCTCGCCATCCTTTACCAGAACACAACCGACCAGCGGATTCGGCCTGACCTGTCCCCGTCCCCTTTCGGCGATTTGCAGGGCTACGCGCATGAAACCTACCTCAGCCTCGGACCAAGTCATCTCTTCACCCGAGCCTAGCCAGCCTTGCCCATGACTTCAAGGCGACTACCGATATGTCCTAGCCATGAGCCGCATTCACGCTATCGTAAACCCCACCGGTAGAGATGGCTCGGTCGGCAAGCGCTGGCGGAAGATATTGGCGCAGATGGAAGCGGCTGGCCTCTCGGTCGAGGCCACGCTGACCGAACGGGTCAACCATGCCGCCGAAATCGCCTGGAATCTTCGTAGTCGATATGCCGACCTACCCGCTGATGAGCGACCACTGGTGGTCGCGGTCGGCGGCGACGGAACCGTTCACGAAGTCGCCAGCGGTCTGCGCGGTGGTAATCTGGTGCTGGGCATCATTCCGCATGGGACCGGTAATGATTACGCCCGCGGCCACGGCTATCCGATGAAGAATATCGCCGCCTCAATCGAGATTCTCAAGAGCGGCACAGACCGCTCTTGCCCAGCCTATCGCATCGAGGCTTTCGCAATGCCCGCCGAGGGAAAGTATCCTTCTCCAACTAATCACCAATGGGATGGAAAGCCTGAGCAGGAAGGGAGAGTTGTTCGTTGGGTCTTCCTCGAGAGTGATGGAGGGGTGACAGCTCAGGTGAGCCGAAGAAAATTGTATCAGGGGAAGTGGATTCGTGGCACCTCCAAATACACCTATCTCGGAGTGCGGGCAATCCTCGCGGCTAAGAAACGGGAAATGTGGATAAAAATCGATGATGATGACCCGAAAATCGATTGTTGTGATATGTATGCTCTCACCACCTGCGAAACTTTCGGTGGCGGTTACAAAGTCAATCCCGGAATGCACGTCGGACGCTCCAAGGGCAGTCTGATAATCGCCGGTCGGCTGTCGAAGTTCCAGATGCTCAAACTGATGGGACCGTTGAAGAAGGGCAAGCACGTCGGGAAATGGGGGATAACCCAGCAGGAATTCACCCGTTTGGAGATCAGACCACTCGACCAATCCGGTAATCCGCTCGACCAACCATCCGGCAAACCGTATATCACCCAGTCGGATGGCGAGCCGCAGTTACAGGCGCCGGCGATTTTTGACTGGCACCTCGATCAGTTGGTCGTGCGCGGTGCCACTTCGATTCCCAATCAGCCATAATGGCAAGCGAAGGCTACGATATCAAAGGCCACTACACATTGTTACGACCCTCGGCCTTCGGGTGTGGGTTGTTAGGTTGGACTCCCGCTTTGGCCATGATTATGCGAGTCGCAAACGCTCATCAAATCGATTCTCTTCGCTTGCTCCTTGCGGTGCGTCCTTTGAATCTTGATGTTGGGGTTATGACGCTCCGGATTGGCGCGAAGAGAGGGATTTGAACCCCCGTGGCCGAAACCACCGGATTTCAAATCCGGCGCACTACCAAGCTATGCGATCTCCGCAACTGTATACCGCGGTCCTGCTCACTCATATGAATATGTTAACCATGAGGGTTCACGCTTGCGATTGACAACCCCCCCACCTGACCCTGCTTACCATAGGTAAGCATGGGTTCATTTTTCATACCGAGTCGCATTTGGCGATGCATGGCCAGACGCACTCTGCTCGCTCTTCTCCTGTGCGCGACGATGCTGAGCGGATGCACCGGCATCACAGCAGCAGATTGGGGCGATGATGGAATCGAAGTCGATTGGAATGGCCCCGACAATGTGGTGAACATCAAAAGCGCTTTCGGAAATAATTCGATGATGTCGAACCTCACCGCGGTCGGTTGTAATGAAACCGGGAAGATGCCGTCAAAAGATGACCTGAATTCAGATACTTATGAGCCTGAGATGCCGGTGGTGTTGGCAGGTTGGGTCTCGGCGGTACACCATTATCAGAACGGTGCCGGTATGTACCCGGAAAGTATCAGTCGCGCCGTATCCACCGCGGTAGTCATCCAGCATATGTCGTATGATAGTGCGGTAAGTAATTACGACAATGGGATAATGGGAAAAAGAGTTCAGGTCAAGGATTGGGGTGACCCCAATGACGATGGCCTAGCCAGACCATTTGCGCCGGATACCGCGGGCAAACCGAAGTTAGAAATGCAAGAGGAAGAGACCGATTTCCACGCCGCCGGGCTGATTCCAGCCAGTGCCGATGTTCTTGAAGGGATGGAAGCCATCAATTGGCATAAACCGGTGAAGATCACCGGGTATATGCTATACTCATCTTCGGCGCCAAGCCCCTATGATTACTATTGGACCAATGTAGCAGATTCAATAGTCAAGACCACCGCTAATTGCGAACTACTCCGTACTAGCAGCGATGGATTTCGAGGAAACATTCTCGTCATGACCATCGAGACGCCAGACGATAGAATCACTCTGAATGAAGGTTATAGTTCCTCAGTAGGGGGGCTGAATACCTGGTTCTTCACCATCTTGGTTCTCATCATCGGCGGCGGCGGTGCATTCGGTTTGTTCATATTCTCTACCTTGATGCAACGCCATGGCGCCGCCTCCGCGGCCAAGGTCCTGCTCGGAGAAGGTGGCCTAGCTGCCGCTAGGCAAGTCATGGCTGAGGCCAAAGAAGCTAGGAAGGAAGGCCTTGATGAAGTTCACACCTCAATCGCCAAAAAGCAGGAAAAAACCAAGAAAGATGAAGTGGAAGACGTATCCATCAAGGGTTTCAGCCTAGATTCAATCTTGGCTACAGAATCAAGTTCCGTCGGTCCTGCTGAAGTCGAAGGCGGTGGAGTTCAACTCACCGTGGAAGCCGACGAAATTGCCCACAAGATGGAGACCGGAGAATATGATGTAGGTGAAGAGAGCGTTGTGTTCGAAGAGGAATCTGCCCCTCGCTCATTCAGTATTTCGGGGGGAAGTTCGAGCCAGGATAGTTCCGAAGGCGGCTTTGTCGGTGGCTCGGGCCGAGACTTCAGCAGCCCGGCAGAATCGGAGCCGAAGCGACACTTTTCATCCGCTCAAGCGTCGATTAACGAACCGAGTAGCACCCCTACGCGCAAGACCATTAAAACCCGTAAAACCAGACAATCTTCCCCGCCACAGGAACAACAGGAGAGTGCGCCGGCTGGTGATGGGCCGCCGAAGAAGAAACGTGGTCCTCCACCAAAGCGTCGGCAAAGCGTTGCTGATGACGATGGTGATTTCAGCGATTTCTCTTTCTAGCGAAAGCCGAGCCTGAATTTGAATCCTAGTGGTTTTCGCTGAGTAGAATGCGAATATCATTGACGACCTTCTCAGGAACCCACGAATCCCCACTCCAGATTATCCGCTTGTGCTGGCCACGGTCGAGGATGAACATCACCGTGCTATGGCCGACCGAATAATTGGCTTCTTCACCATGGTCGTGCCCGTCACCATCTTCGTGCCCATCGGAGGAATCAGCGGTGTCATTTTCGCTAGAGGAGTTGTCGCTGTTATTCCCGGTTTGGTTTTCCTCTCCGTGCGAATCGATGAATGACTTTTCAACCACGACGCCGAAGTTCTCCCAGACCTTCTCGGATTCCTCGAGGGTTCCGCTTAGGTGCGGCCAATCGACACCGTGCTTCTGGGCAAATGCCTTGAGTCTCTCTTGGGTATCATATTCGGGGTCGACACTGATTGAGAGAAAGGTTACACCATCCATCTCATCGCCCAATTGGTCGGCCACCTCGCCGAGATTCTGGGTGGTCACCGGGCAGACATTGGGGCAGCGGGTGAAGATGAACATGACAACTACCACATCACCCGAGTAATCCCTCAGGCTGACCTGATTGCCATCTTGGTCGGTCAAGGTGAAGTCACCGGCCACCGGCCCGGAAATCGCCGTACCCTCAAATTTCA
>DARQ01000047.1:0-148 GCA_002503395.1 Euryarchaeota archaeon UBA60
CCTGTTCAGGCGATGATTTCTCTTCCCCTGACCCCACTCCACTGAATCATCAAGTCACCAGAAGTTTGGTCAGCGATATCCTCGGCTGGAATTTCACTGACGACCAGTTAAGCGCGGTAATCGGCCGGATGGGGGGTCAATTCCTCGG
>DARQ01000047.1:386-603 GCA_002503395.1 Euryarchaeota archaeon UBA60
TGCAAGGACTTGGATTACAGCAAGTTCAGAGCCTGACTCTTTCGCATGAGGCCGACCAATTCGCCAATGTGCGCTGGAAGCCGGTGGGCGAATCGACAATTATCACCAATCCAATCACCACCGAGCACACGATGCTCCGGCAATCGATTCTCCCCAGCCTGCTGCGCCTGATAGCCTCAAATCGTCACCATGAATTACCGCAGTGCATCTATGAATC
>DARQ01000047.1:698-13937 GCA_002503395.1 Euryarchaeota archaeon UBA60
TTGGGTGCGGATTCAGCAACCATCGATTGGGATGTGGTCGAAACCGGCGAGGGTCCTTGGCTGGCCGGGCGCGGTGCCCGAATCAAAATCGAGGGCCGGATTATCGGTGAATTCGGTGAGGTCGACCCTGCGGTCTCGGAAAAATTTGAACTCAGCGTTCCGATGCACGGCGGCGAGTTTGACCTAGAGGCCTTGCTAAGGGCTATTCCCGACCCGGTTCTCTAGGATGAATATGGAACTTTTTCACCACTCGAGTTCTCTACATAGGCAGTGGCTTCAAAACTGCCATCAGCCTGCTTGCGATACCAATATCCGTCGGCATTCTTGACCCATTGTTCACCCGATTGAGGTTTCGGCAACGGGATGTTCTCGCCGACCTCGGTGGCCTGAGCAGGTTTGCCGGCCTCGGGTGAGCCGAGGTGCGGTTGTGAAAGCGCATCCATCGCCGCCTGAAAACTGGAGTCTTCGACATGACTTCGGTCAGCGAGCGCCGCCTCAGCCTCCCCATCTCCACCCCTTTGGTATTCGACAACATCTGGTGCCGTTGGCTGAACCGCAACAGCCTTCTTCTTAAACGGCCATATAGGAGGCATGGAATTGTGTCATGGCCTTCAAAGTTAAACCTGCCCAAGTGGCATTATCGTAATGAACTGGTGAAGCCAACCTTTTATTCACTAAATCAAATCGAGATACTATGGTCGGTGCCGCACCCAAGGTAATCACCATCGTCGTGCTATTACTTTTCAGCCCATTATCAATGGTCATGGTTCCCCACTTAGATGCCGATTCTCGTAGCCAGGGTAGTTCTCAGGGTCAAGGTGAGGCTGCGGCCGCAGACATCCTCTTAGTCGGAAACTCATATACTCAAAGCAATAATCTGGTCTCATTATTGAGCCAAGTCATCTCGGCCAACGAAGCCGCCAATACCTCGGAATTATCTGGTGGAGGAATGCGCTTCGACCAGCACGCCAACCGAATGAAAACCACCGGAGATCAATGGGACACAACTCTACAAAATACGGATTTAGACTGGGTGATGTTCCAGGACCAGAGCCAAGTTCCGGGATTCCCACGAACCTCGCAATACTGGCAGGATAGTCTCGCCGGCCTTGACGATTTGACCGCTCGAGTTGAGCAGGTCGGTGGTGAGAGTGTGCTGTTCATGACCTGGGGGTATCGTGAAGGAGACTCGTCGAATACTTGGCGCTATCCCGATTATAAGACGATGCAACACCACCTGCGCGATGGTTATGTCGACTATCGAGACAATACAAGTAATGCCCTGCGCACGGTTTGGATCGCCCCGGTTGGTCTCGCATATGAGCACATTTACGATGAAATCGTCTCTTCAGGGGGTAATCCTTTGACTTCATCCTCATTGTTTTGGAATCTATACTCGGGTGATGGCGCTCACCCTTCACTCACCGGCTCGTATTTGACCGCATGCGTGATGTATGCCACGATATATGGAAACAATACCGCAGGTAATTCTGACGGAGTAAGTATCGATGCTACGACGAAATTAGCCCTGCAACAGGCTGCCGATGCCACTGTCTTCAATGAGACACCGGGCATATTGTCCTATCCTTGGATGGCAGCAAATTGGAGTGGTCCTGGTGATGGTGCGAGTGAAGAGGGTAATTCAAGCGGTAATGAAACAGGAAATACAACCACAACTAGTCCATATCTATCCTTTGGCGCAAACCCGAATTCATCATTCAGTGTCGAGCCCGGAACCGCGTTCCGACTTACTGTGAACCTCAGCAATAATGCTTCCTTCGACGATAACGTCAGTGTGTCATTGGCAAGGGCAGATGGGTGGGATTATTCCTTTAACTCACCTTTGAATTTCTCCGTTGGTAAGGCTTCTCTTGAGTGGGTCGACTTCACCATTCAGGTGCCGGAGGTCGTGAATGGCTCACCTCTGGCCGGGATACATCATCACTGGTCACTTTCGGCCGAGAGTCTGACCTCCAACCATTCCACCTGGTGGAACTTCAGTATCGAGGTCAAACCGCGCCACGAAATAGCGATTATTGCGAGTGGAGAGCAGTTGACATTGGCGCCCAATAGTGATGGTAGAATTCAGATAACCATCAAAAATATCGGCAATACCCCTACCAGAGCAGCCGTCACGCTTCAGGTTCTCCTGAATGGCACAGCAGACCCAGATTATCCTCCGGCTGAGAGGATTGAAGCATATGGCTGGACTATAGCATTATTCAATAATTATGAACTGGATTGGGTCGGTGTCGGAGAAGAAACCACCTTTGAAGTCGGACTACTCTCCCCATCGGAGGTTGCTGGTGACATAACCATCGAGGTGAAGGTAAGAAATGTGTGGGGAGTCGAGAGGGCGAAATCTACCGTGATTGGTGGCGAGATCGGGTGGTTGAGAAATGGGTCGATCAGCGCCGGAGATTTCGCCTGTTATCGAATCGTTCCTGGAGAGTCATGTATCGGCGAGATAGCGATTGTGAATACCGGTAATTATGACGACTCCTTTGTGATTGAATTGGTCACTAGCCCAGAATGGATTCCAAACGCAATTCAATCGAGTGAGGTTTCTGTCCCCCTCGGCGGTACAAGTACTGCCACAACCTATGAATTGGAGATAAACAGTACCGCTATCGCGTTCTCGAAAGGGATGGTAGTCTATCAACTGAGGTTACAAGATTCACAAACCATCGTCGATACCTTGTCGATAGATATCGAGGTGGCAGCGGTGCCCGATTGGGAGATTTTTGAGATAACCCGGGATGCGCAAAATGGCCGCCTATCAGTACAGTACGTCATCAGCAATTATGGCAATGGCTTGGATGGAATAACCGTGGTCATGGAAGTCAGCCATAGTCCCGAACAGGGGCTTATTCCACCTGAAGACGCGGAATATGAAGGTGAACTAATCGGATTGCATTCTTTTTCGCAGAATAACATCACCATCGGCGAGAGGTATACGTTCAGAGCATGGACTGATATCCCTGTCGGCGAACCCGAAAACGGTACAATCTGGTTGAATATGACCATGCGTAGTACCCTTGAGCCCAGCATTTTTCTCTTCCATAGCGCAAATGCCACTTTTATCGGCCTCCCATATCAGACGCATGCAACAGATGAAGGTTTCACAATCGGCTGGGAAGAAATTCGTTCATCAGTGGTAAATATCTGGAATTCCTATGCCTATACACTGATGGCGATAATCATCGCTGGAATCAGCATCCATCTAGCCTTGAAACGACGGTTGAAATTGAACCGGGATGAGCGAGAACTAGAGGCTAAAAAAGTGGCGAACAGAATTCAGGAGAATCCCGAAGATTGGTTGCAGCGCTATGAAGACGGAGGTGAAATACCGGTTGTACTGCCGGCAAGCCCCGAGGTCAGCAAAGAGGCCTTCGTCGCCGGTTTCAGAAATGTCGGGGGGAAACCATCCCCTTCAAGCGAACCGGTGGAAAAGGAATTATTCGGTGCCGCGGCAACCGTACTTGACCATCACGATGGGGAGCGAATGAGCGAGGTTCTAGAAGATGTTTCAGAGTTAATCGATGAACACGTGGTTACTCCACACCCGGCAAATGTGGCGCTTTCTGCAAGTGAAGTAGGTATTGGGCGTACCGATAGGAAAGACCCGCGCGGACTGGTGGATAAATCTGAGAATGTACCACTCCCCGGTGCTGAGAGCCGCACTGTTAACGACTTAGATGAGGAACTAGACCTGTGAGTGGAATGTGGCTTATCGGGGTTGATGAAGCGGGTCGAGGGCCGGTTCTCGGGCCCTTGGTAGTATCGGCATTCGCCTTACCCAAAGACGATGTTTCACTTCTCATTGAGGCTGGAGTCAAAGATAGCAAGCAACTTTCACCAGTAAAACGAGATGAATTATTCGATTGGATCTCCACCACAGCAGTAGAACGTGGGTGGCAATATCAAGTCCACAAGTCGAGTCCTGCTTCAATCGACATTGCGATGTCACTGGAGACCTTGAATGAGCATGAGGTTGCACTTTTTGCTCATTGTGTGAAGCGGTTGCAATGCCAGCATAGTGGTGGTGTCCTCCAGTTGGATGCCTGTGATGTGAATGCTAAACGCTTCGGCATCAAAGTCGGGCAAAAACTGAGGCATTGGCTGGATTCGGGAGAATGGGAAATAGATAGCCGTCATGGTGCCGATGTTTTATTTCCGGCAGTTGCCGCAGCCAGTATTATCGCCAAAGTAGAAAGGGACCGGGCTATCGAAGAGATAGAACTTGAAATCGGCTTCCCAATCGGCTCCGGATATACCTCTGATGCCACCACCAAACAGGCCTTGGCCAAACTTCTCGAAGGTCACAGACCTCATTCCCAATTGCGCTGGAGATGGGAGACCGTTAAGAGTGCCTGGAGTGAACTTGGCAAGGGTGAGGTGCCGACGAGGCAATCAGGTGATGGCGGGGAGCCTAAACCCTCACAACAAACATTGTGGTGATGATAACCTCGGCGAGGTTCAAGAAGGGATGGCCGGTCGAGAGTGCATGGATTGGCACTGCGATGAGAAAACCTCAGAGCTATTGCGCCATTATTCACTGCAAAACGCGCTTGAATACGATGGCGAGGGGAAAGTCGGCTCGGTTATCGGTCGCATCATGGCAGAACGCCCCGACCTGCGCCAACACGGTGGGGTGGTTTCAGGAATGCTGGCTGCTGAAGTAAAGGCGGCGAATGATTTGGCAAAATCATCCGGGCTTGACCACCTCCGCTCAATCCTCGAGGAGGAGGCGCCGCATCTGCTCGTTAAACGGAGCAAGGAAAGAAGAGAGGGTTTACCGCCATTGCCAAATGCCACCAAGGGTAAGGTAGTACTGCGCTTTGCGCCAAACCCGAACGGTCCTCTATCTTTCGGACATGGCCGCGGGGTGGTGATTAATGCCGAGTACGCCAAGTTGCACGATGGCGACTTAATTCTCCGATTTGATGATACCGACACCAGTAAGAAACCGCCTATGCCCGATGCCTATGCACAGATTGCTGAGGAGGTCGAATGGATTGCAGGCTTCGCCCCTCATCGCATCATTATCGCTAGTGACAGAATCCAGACGTATTACGAATATGCCGAAAAAATCATCACCGAAGGTGGCGCTTACACCTGCAATTGCAGTGCTGAGGATTTCAAATTATTCCGCCAACAACTAACCGAATGCCCTTGCCGAGGTCGTGGTGCAAACGAAAATCTCACCCTGTGGAAACAAATGCACGAAACGGACTCGATACCTGGCAGCGCGGTGGTTCGCATCAAGACCGATATGGGTTTGAAAAATCCGGCCTTGCGGGATTGGCCTGCACTACGAATTCAAGATACCTCGGCTCATCCTCATCCTCGGCCTGAAATCGGCAGCAAATATCGGGTTTGGCCACTGCTTGATTTCCAGTCTGCCATCGACGACCACCGGCAAGGGGTGACGCACATCATCCGCGGCAAAGACTTGATGGATTCAACCCGAAAACAGAAGCTGTTGTACGAAAAATTCGGCTGGAACTACCCGGAAACTATCTATTGGGGTCGGGTGAAAATCCACGAGTTCGGTGGCTTCTCCACCTCCGAGATGCGGCGCGCCATCGAAGCCGGGGAATGGACTGGCTGGGATGACCCGCGGCTGCCTACCATCGCCACCATGCGACGGCGAGGAATTCAATCTCAGGCTTTGCGTGATTTTTGGATTGAACTTGGGCTGACGCAAAAGGACATCTCGGTACCACTAGCAACTTTGTATTCACACAATACCAAGATTATCGATAGTACCACGCCGCGCTTATCATTCGTACGAGACCCGGTAGAAATCGAGTTATCGCGTGGCGATTTCGTGCCTCATCCAGTCATTGAGATGGCCGGTCATCCGAGCAGTGAATTAGGCCTGAGAAAAATAGAAATTGCATGGGCCAATGGTTCAACTCCAATATTTATTGAGCGGGCTGACCTGATAAACCACCAAGCGGAGCTAAGGCTGAAGGAATGGTGCAACATCTCGGCACCAACCAACGGTCATAGTTCGATGCTCTCTCTCGATTCGGATGGTGACTATCCGATACTACATTGGTTACCAACCGATTCGCCACCGGCAATACTTCTCAAACCCGAGGGGAGAGAAGTGAAAATAATCTCTGGTAATCTAGAGGTGAATGAGCACCCTGAAGGTACGATCATCCAATTGGAGAGGGTTGGGTATGCTAGAATTGAAGCCGATGACGAACTCGGTAGGAAAGTCTTGATTCACCTACACGATTAATCGCCCATCTGCAGGGCTTCGCGATAATCATTCGGAGAGAAATATCCTGCAAAATCACCGGCATCATCGACCGCGAGGATGGCGTGAGGTTTTCGCGCCGCAAGTTCGGGCTTCAAGTCTTCAAGTTCATCGCTGAGATTGACTTCCATCACATCCATGTCCATATGAGCCCCACATAGTTCACCATTCATGTCATCACCAGAAGCGAGTGCTGTGAGTAATTGGACACTGGTCAGAACTCCTTTGGCTTTGGTATCATCGAGCACGACCAAAACCCCGCGCGGAAGAGCGAGTAACTTATTGGCGGCATCGACCAGAGTAGCCTCAAGGGATATTGTATCGTGTTCATCGGACAATTCTAGGTCGGATATGCGGACGCCGGTCATCAAGACTGGGACGTGGGTGTAGCATATCAATAGTTTCTGCCGACGTGGACACATTGAAGCGAGGAGGCTGCTTGGGCACACCATGGCGATTGAGAAATTACTCACCGGCTCAATCCGTGACCACGTCTCTGAGTTCATTCAGACCGAAGATCTGGTACTTGAGACCATGCGTGATATGATAAAGGACGAATTGAAGACCTATATACGCGGTCGAATCGATGATGATGCAGAACTAAAGGCCGAAATAAAAGAGGCGGTAAAGTATTATTTCAACGCCAAAGCAAGGTCTCTATACGCCGAATTGAAGGCTAGTCATGTGGCGGCAAGACTTGGCCTGAGCCTATTACCAGATGATTTGCGAGAAGAGGCTTCGGGGGCTTTGGTATCATTATTCGAGCGCGAATTAGGCGAAGTTCTGGAACGGGTCATCTAATTCTGAAAACCCTTTTCAACGACGCCCTTAGGGCGTCGCCTTCAAATGCGACTTAGGTGAGCGACATCCGAATTGCATGGCAAAGTTATCACCGACCTTCGTGATGTTGGCCTTGATTCTGCTAGCATCTACATTGCCGATGGTCAATTCGGAAAGCGCGTCTGAAGAATCGACAAGGATGTGTTGCTCGGCCGGGGGATATGACCTCCACCTTATTGGCAGAGATTCAACAGCCACCCTGACTCCATTTGATGATGAGTTAGGGGCCGAGGAGCGGGTGTTGATTGAAAATGCCGTCACCCAATTAGCCGAGATTCATAGTTGGGAATATTCTCCGGGATGGGGCGGGGCGTATCCAGATAGCACATGGCAATTTTCACTCCCATACGAGGTCAATAATGCCGCGGGAATAGAAATCAACGCGACGGTTGAAGTCAGCATTGGTTCGCGCACTTACGAGGGCTATAGTGCTCCCGGAAACACCTACCTTCCCGCCGGTTCTTCGACCACTCTTGAAATCCCCATCAACGTCGAAGCAGGAAATATGGGAGGTACCGATACCGTTTCCGTCAGTCTTCGTGTTCAGACCCTGGTTTTCAGCCTACCTGGATCCGATGCAGGGGTGGAATTCATCTGGGGTACTGAGGATGATCATGGTTTCATTTCGGTTGAGTTACCACTTCTAGACATTAACATGGCAGCGCCAGTTGTAGAAGGCCGCTCGGTATTTCTTCAAATGCAATTCAGTTCAGGTTTCGGCACTAAGATGGTCGGTTCAAGTGATATCACCGTAATCGCTGGTGGAACGACAATCTCGACCATGCCAGTGCTTGAGATTCAAGGGCAGAACATTCTGGCAACATGGACTTGGTCAGTTGATTCTTCGCTCCCCGATGGCACCTATTCAGTAAACATCAGTCTGGTTGTGCAAGAAGGTGCCGAGCCCTTCCAAGGTGAACTTCTCTGGGACCTCCAATTCGGTGAGGGTGATGGTGGTTCGGGCGGAGTTTATTATCCGAATGATGAGCCGCCGATCACCGATGGTTCGGGCAGTCGAATGGACATATTCATCACCGGGGAGTTGAGTGCCGATGGTGGAAGGTTGATGCTAGCCAGAGAGACGAAAGTGACCTTCCATGATTCTGCCGCTCTATGGTTGCGCTGGGGACTGAATAATCTTGGCAATACCAGCCTCGACACCGATTCCACTTGGACGATGTTTATCGGTGGTGATGTTACCGACGATATGCGCAATAACCACTTGATCGATGAGGTGGAAATTCGCGAGATATCACAGCAACTTCAATCCGGGCGACTGATGACCTTCTTGGACAGCGGACTTTTCCTTGAGTCCGAAGAATTGCTTGGCGGTCGGTTCTCGGATTTCCAAACCATCGAAGTGCAAGTCGAAACTCATGGTGAAAATCGTATCATGCACTCGCAGATTTCAATCGTCATCAGCACCACGCAGATGATTGCCGATGGCGAGCGATACACCTTGGTTCGTTCTTTCATCAAACCACAGACACTGACTTACTGGGATGATGTAAGCCTCGTCGTCGAAATAACCAGCAGTGCGGGAACCTCATTTGCAAAGATTTTCAAGGATTCCTCTGGGGTGGAATTGAGCACCGAGCACAAACGATTGGGTTCATCGGAATCACTACAGGCAACGGCCGAGAATATCGACGTGGATTCTTCTCTCTCTCTCAGTTTCCAGCCTACTACTAATCCCATCTACAGCCCCGGAGTGCTTCTCGGCATTGTCGTCATCGGATTATTGGCGGCATTGATAATCTCTTGGCGGATGAGTAAAAACAAATCCAGATTGGCGCTTTTGCTCGAGGTACCTCTGGCAATCTTGGCGGGATTCGCATACGTCCTGGCATACCCGATGGAAACTCTGGTAATCATCACCGGTGGAACTGGGGGGTTATGGATGATTACCGCGGCAATCTCTCCCCGCCGCCTCGATAAGATCGGCGTACTCGATGGTGATGACCTGCCGGAGATACCTACCATCGACTGTCCCAAGTGTTCGACCTCTAACCCGATTACCACTTCCCAGCGGCCGACGAGGATACCTTGTGGTGGATGCGGCGTGATTCTGAAAATTGTTGAATAATCAAAGGTGACCGGCAGAAATCAAGGTGTCGAGGCGCGTCATCGAATGACTGATTACATCTTCAGTCGGCCAATTCTCAACCTCACGATAAATCATTGACGCGAGGTCTGATGGCCACGCGCCAGCACGTAGGCGATGCCAACCCAACTCCTCTATTCTCGGTGCTGATTGGCCAGAGGTACTCACTACCATCATCATCAATTCAGACAACGCACTTGAGCGTAGGTGGAAATCCATCGTCGGCCAAGCCTTACGCAGTCTCTTCAAGGCCTTAGGCGACAATCCCTGCAACTCTTCCTCGGCAACCACCTCGACTTCGGGCAATGTTAGAATGCGAACGCTTCCCTCATCTTTGAGATGGTCTCGTAATCTCGTCCACACCGGGTCATAAACCTGGTCGAGGGTGCCTCGTAACCACTGCCCGGCACAGGCCCAACCGCGTAATCGTCGAACCCGCTTACCCTCGGCAACCATGATGGCCGCCAGAGCGGCCGCTTGGGAAGTCGATTGCAATATTCCTGTTCTGGTCTTCATGTCGTGACCCATCACCGAATCGACCGATACTTCACCGAGCACCAGTACCTGTGAATCCGAATCCCAAGAGGTCTCAGAATTTTCGCTGATGATAATACAGGAAGTCCGGTCATCGTCTTTCTCTCCGGATATCTGGCGCCGATAGGCCATACCGGAATCTAGGGCTGCAGCCTCGATTTGGGCCATTCCTAGAATGCCTATCAGTGTCGGCTCACAAATCAGGGTGAGAGAGGGTGCTCTAGACAATACCTCGGCGGCGCTGAGTAAAATTTCGGCAACCGGGGAGAAGAGGTCGAGTTTCAGCAATGAGTGCAGACGCAATCCTCCCTTCGTCATTGGCGAGGCAGGGTCGCTTCATCAAAAATGCGGAGATTCATTCTTGAAGGCCACCGAAGGAAACCAGCGAAAACCACTGGGATTCAAATTCAGGCTCGACTTTCGCCAAGGGAGGCTTCACCCCCAATCAATCCATACGCGTAGGCCGAATGTCGTGACATTACGTAGTGGTCTTCGCTAGTGTCGTAGCCTAGGCTTGCTGAGCCGTACGTACTGAATAATTCTTTGCGGTCGCTCTCACTCAACCATCAGGCGAACCTGGTCGCGCTTGTACTTCCAAGCCGCATCAAGTTGACCCTTGGTCTGATAATAATTGGCCAAGCGACGAATCTTTGACTCGATGAGATGCAAGGAGCGAGCATTGTGCAGGTCTTTGCGATTGGTCGTCAGGTGGTCGATGATTTTGACCGCCTTACGCATCAAATTCATCATATCCTCGGGATAAACACTGGGCTTGCCCTTCTCGATGATTACTTGGGCGATACGACGTCCCAACACAGAACGAGGGTTTGGTACCGCGTGCTGGTCTCTTAGGATGGTGCCAATCATGGCGCTTGAGTGACCCTTGGCATGGAGATTCAATACCAACTCTTCAACCTCTTCCTTATCTGAATTTGACCACTCTGGCAAGTCCTCTAAATGTGGCTTGGTAGAGCCTGATTTTCCCTTGCGATGAGAGTACATACGTGCCATAGGTTCACCTTGAGCGAGCCGCCGACTCGCTCCCCCTTGATAACCGCTTTGCTCAGAAGAATGACGGCCTGATTGAGAAATCATCCTACTTCGCGGCCGGTAGGCGATGGTGCGACCGGGCCAGACGGCCCGGGCTATTCGGCCAGGTACCACCTGGAGTTGAAGCGCGAGCCGAGCCGATCAACTCACCATCACGGAGCACCAATAAGTCAGCACCCACCCGTATTGAGGGATCGTAATCAACAACCATATGAGAAAAAATATCTCCTGACCACGAACCTTCATGGGAGATTTCAACCACGGGTAAAGAATCGTGCTCGTGCAGTATCGGCAGTGAGGATTTAGTCAATGAAAGAGCACAACGCTCCGGATTCCATTGCGCCAACTGCACCTCGCCGAGCATCAGTTTGTGGCGCGGCGGACGGCCGACAATACTCAACCCCTCCATCCACTCATCATTGCTCATCTGGCGGCGAGCAGTCGAGCGGAATTCGGCCATGAGAATGGTGCTTCGTTTGTGTGACCTCAAACCATTTTTCTCGCAAGATTCATCGACCGCGGCGCCGAGTCTTTGCAACGCTTCGGGAGCGGTTGCTGAATCCCCACGTCTTGTATCGATTATCGGGATCGAAAGATTTGGAAATTCAATCCCACTATGGTTGATAACCACCTCGTATCCCTGTCGAGTTACGAACCTGTCGACCATTGACTCAATCCGCGCTAATTCATCAAAATCCCAATCTCCGGTGACCGGCACATCGTAATGACTTGCCGGCCAGATTCGCTCTAGGTCACGTGGCACCAGACCAAGAGGAGCGGTTACCATCACCTGATGAGGATTTGAATTACGGATATGTTCCAAGAAACGTCGGTGCGAGCGAGAGGAGCGATACGGCTTCCTCGCCGAGCAGGGTAGGAGGATGAGAACGGTATTCTGTTCCGGCGGGCAATGATAGTCTTCTTCGATGAATCGTATCCAGTCGAGTACCGCTGGGTCGCTCCGGCTGGCGAAGGTATTGCACTGTAATCCGGTACCTTGAGGAACTACTGTCTCAAGGAATGTATGTTCACTTTCAGCGGTTATTCTGTCATGGTAGCGCAGGTGCTCGACCAAGCGTGGTGAATTGGCGATTCGCTTCTCGACCAGGTCTCGCAGAGTGCCATCACGCAACGCCCGCCTGATATTTGCCAGTTCCGAGGCCCAATGGCTGGTCATAGAGGCCGCATCGGCCACTTCACCCAATGTTTCCTCAGGCATTCTTGGCCCTTCTGGAGTAAGCATCGCACCGAGCGAATGAGCCTGTCGAGAGCGGCACAGGTCGAAAATGTCGACACCCATCCACACCAGCACCGCGGCATTATCTGGGCCACCTAGCCCTGGCGTCCACAGCAATGCTCCGGGGAAGCGCAAGCGGATGGTATGCAATGCCTCAGCGAGCAGTGAAGGTCGGGCGGCGAGTTGCAGGGCATCCGATAATACGATGACCTGAGGATTCAAATCAGGATTCTGGAGTTCCGGGTCGTGACAGATTCTCTGCCACGAAACTGGTAGTAGGGCACCATATCCTCCGACTTCTCCTACATCGGCCTCATCGAGACTGGGTGGTAATACATGACCGATAGCGCTCTCCCACTTCGGTGCGACCTCTGCAAATGGTGGCGATAGGCACAGTTTTGCGGCAAATGTCATGTTGGCTGGAATCGCGTCGTCCTGGGAACAAGAAAACGGTGCGATTTCCAGCGCCGTTTCAGGGTCACCATCAAGGCTTACCAAACAGGGAGTGTATGCTACAGGGCACTTCCTATCACCCAATCCCATCAATCTGGCATGCCGCCAGCGAGTGACGGTGGATAGACCGAGGAAGGCATCGCCCATATGATGCCGTCACGGTTCACGTCTTCAATGATTTGAAAACCGATAGACTCGCCCCCGAGTCATGGAAACGCCCCCGGCATACAACCTGAGGCTGATTCCAGCCCTGCTGGTGGTGTTGTTGCTCACCTCGACAATGCTAGAGGAAGTAGATGCCGGCGGGGGTGATGACACAGGTGATGAATTAGGTGAGGGTTACTTCTTTTTCGGCCAAGACTTCTTGATGATTGCACAGCAGACAAATGGCCTGCAGAATATCACTTTCCTCAGCGGAGAGGTATGGATTGAAGTGCATTGCGGCGCTCAATGCGCTGAACTGACCCTGAACCTTACCGACTCGAGCGGAGCTTTCATCGATGGAGTGCAATCTGGTGAGTTCATTACCCTGAGTGGGAATGTCACCGCCGGTAATGCGACTATCAGAGCCGCTACAACAGGCATTCAATTTGCTGAATTACAATCGGTATTGCCACTCGGCAATTGGGAGGAAATTGACCTCGCGGATTCGATTCCCATGCCCGGCGCAGACACCAGTACCTTCGGTGTCCACGAAGTTGCTGATTCACGTTACCCATTGACCGGATCACACGGGTGTGGTGGTGG
>DARQ01000047.1:13984-18651 GCA_002503395.1 Euryarchaeota archaeon UBA60
AACGGCAGTATCGACGGCGCTGGCGATGTCGACGTACTCCTGTTTGAGGCCTTGCCGGGGGATGTATTCGAGGTCTGGCTCGAACACAGTAGCATTGCTCTTGAGGTTGAAGCCATCGGCCGCAGTACTCAGGCACTGAACTCACTGGGAGAGATTGCCATCAGTGCCAATACCAGCATCGGTGGAAATATTTCCAGAATGTTGGTCGGAGCCGGCGACGACGAGCAATTTTGGCTCAGGGTCAGCAGTGAAGAGGTTGGTGATGGATTGTATGCCCTACGCATATCTCGCCACATCGCCGCTTTGGAATACAACTCGAGTTTTGAATTTCCCGGGAGTCAATCTCCAGCAACAGATGAAAAAGCCATCGAAATGAATGCCGGGTGGGGGATTGCTCAAGGATGGCTGAGCGCTTCCGTAGGCGAAGAGGATTGTATCATCTTACCGACGCAACAGGTTAACGGTAGTGGGAATGATGTGCAGGTCGCCAGCGGATTCATCGCTTTTTCGGCAAATACCACAACCCAGGTCTCCTTCCTTCTAGATGGCTCATGGATTACGATAAGCGAATATTATGAGCATATCAGCAACCCAAATAATACATCTGTTACAATATATTCTCCAGCCGGAACCACCGCCCTCAGATATTGCCTTACGAGTGAGGAAGTGACTGCTTGGGTAGCATTATTCTACACCGTGAATGTCAGCGATAGCCCCGGTGAGTTACCGAGTAGTTCAGAGATGTTGAATGCTGGTTGGGGTCGTCTAGGGCTGAATTCGACCACCCAAGGTGAACTGGTAACCTCGATTTACGATTCATCTGACCTCTTGTGGTACGAAGTGGATGGCTGGTCTGAATCCGAATTCCTGATTCGGGTTTCGATCGAAAATATCGGTACCGAACCGATACGCATCACCCTTCAGGAGATTAATTGGAGTAATCGTGCCATCATAGAATCCGTCTACATCACAACCGACGGCAGTAAAAGTGAAGTACTGACGATGAAGGTTGGGCCGGGAATACACACGGTTAAGATTGAACATCTCAACCTTATCGAACAAGGTGGAAACTGGCAATGGGGGGGTGAGCCAGACCTGCCCAATGCCTCCTATCGCATCTATACTACAGTAGTCCAAACCGAAGAAGGTGAGAAACCATGGTTCGAAGCCGACCCGAGAGTTGCGGAAGCATCGCAAAAACTACTGCTCTTCTTCGGGATTTGTCTGGCCCTGCCGTTCGTTTGGGTGGTGCTGAAACAGCGCGCCGCCAAAAAGGCGGCACATGGATTGATCGGCAAGAAGGAAAGATTGGCACATTTGTTGGAATTACTCGCTAAAGGCGAGGTTTACGAAGCCCGTGCTGACCTATCAACCAATCTGCGAATCATCTCTACCCTGACCTGGGAAGAAGGGGTTGAGGTGTGGGGTAAGCCCGACCTCCACCACCGCACCGAGTCGGTGGATCTGGCGGCTTGGCGACTCGATACCCGACTCGGAAAAAAGGGCGGGATGCCAATTCTGATCGGAGTGCACGTTATCGAGGATACTTGGGAAGTGGTCGGTCTGCGCTGTGAAGCTCCCGAAGGGATGGCTTGGAAGATTGTCAGGGCCGAGCCCAGACTCCTATTCCGACAAGATGAATTGTTCCTCGACCAGTTACATCAGGGCACGAGAACTTTCGTCGAAATAGAAATCATCGGCGATGGCAGTGGAATCGAGTTCAGCCTATCGGGAACGGTAAAGGGTAAGCCGAGCGCAATGAAGACACCGACCGCCATGATGATCGATGTGGAAGAGGAATAATCAGCCATTGCCGCGCCGATATTCGGCTTCATCACGCACGCTTTGCTCGACATCTTCGGCACCTATTGACAGGGTATGGCCTAACTCTTCAAGCGCCTTCTTGGTCTTCTTGTCGAACTTTTTCGGCATGTGCAATTTGAGCAATACAACAACCGAGCCCCTTTGCCCACGCCGATGCGCAAGGCCGCGACCGCGTATCTCGATGGTCTGACCTGCGGATGAGCCCTTTGGTATATCGATCAGCAATTCCTTGCCATCGATGTGAGCGAGGGAAATCCTGGCCCCCAATGCCAATGCGGGGAAGCCGACCGGAAGCGACATTATCAGGTCTGCACCATCTCTCTCAAACCATGGGTGCGCCTGGACTTCAAGTTGTATTATCAAGTCCCCAGAATCTCCACCACCTCGTGGTGCTGGCTCGCCATGACCACGCATCCGTAATCTTGTGCCACTCTCAGCCCCAACGGGAATATCGAAGCGTATCTTCTGATTTCGGGTTTCGCGACCTTCGCCGCGGCAATTTCGGCATGGCTTGTCGATGATTGAACCTCTACCGGAGCATTCTGGGCAATGTTGGGTCGATTGATTAACCATGAAAGGGCCAACCTGTTGACGGACTGTAACCGAGCCCCTTCCACCACAGACGGTGCAATGTTTATTCTTGGTAGGGTCTAACGCACCAGTGCCATCACAGGTCTGACAATCATCAAGGAGGTTGAGTTCCAACTCCTCACTCGTACCTTCGACAATCGCCGAAAAAGGAATATTATGGCGAACTAGAACATCGCTACCCCTGCTGTTTCGACGGCGTTGCCCGCCGCCGAAGAATGAAGAGAAAATATCATTCAAATCACCGGAGAAGATGTCTTCGAAATTCATATGGAATCCCTGGAATCCACCACCGCCACCGCCACTCAATCCCTGATGCCCATAACGGTCGTAGACCTGACGCTTCTCGGAATCGGATAATATTGCATAGGCCTCTTGAATTTCCTTGAATCTCTCTTCCGCATCTTCGGCATCTGACTTGTCCGGGTGATACTTTCTCGCCAGGCTTCGGAAGGCCTTCTTGAGTTCGCCACCATCAGCCTGTTGGCTCACCCCGAGGATTTCGTAGTAGTCCCGCTTAGCCGACATCATCTGCCGCGGAGTGCGGATGACTCAAGAACACTACGATTGCCCGCATTACAAGTTGGTTCCACATTGTTCGCAATATCTGGTCTCAGCGGAATTACTGAACCCGCATTCAGTACATCGATTAATCGCATATCCACTACTCGCCACTCCAGTTCCGGTCGGGTCGTAGGAAGCCGTTTGGCCACTCGATGAAGGGGTTGCCAAAGAGGCGAGCGATTCCATCGATTCCGACCCGGTGCCATAGATTGCCGCAACCTGAGGGTCGACAGGAATAGGTTCGGATGGGGGTTCCGGTTCGGTACTCGGCACTGGAGTTGGCACGGTATCGCCAGCGATGGCAAGATGGGAATCGTAGGACTTCTCTGATTCCGTAGAATTCGGATTCTGCGAAGTGGCCGGTTCTGGCGCCTCAGCCTCAGCCTTTATCCGCTGCGCAAACCTACTTCCGAACCAATCTATTAAGCGATCCATCGGACTCTTTCTACGGACAACTCCCGAAGTGGCTTCGACAGATTCGTAGTCGTAGGTGTCCTCTCCGGAAACTCTTCGAGTGGCTTTGAGCACATGGTCTTGCTCGACCAAGAGATTAATTTCTGAGCCATCATTGTCTTCGGAGATTTCAGCGGTCTCCCTTTCTCCGGTAATACTACCCGCCTGTCCACTCAGTGCGACCTCACCCTCTTCACCAAGTCCGGTTGGTACCGCTACATCGGTTTCCCAGACTCCGCGCTCCTCGGCGCGAATGTGTCCCTTGACCGATTGCATAGCCTTTTGCCGCTGCCATTCGTAATCACGCACCGTTCTCGATCTTGAATACAGAACATACCCCAGACCCAATGCCGCGGCATAGACCAACCACTCGAGGTACCATGAATCTGAAAACAATAATTGCAGTGGAGTCAAAAGACGGATGAGCATGATAGTCACAAGGAGAGGTACCAGCAACAAGGCCCAAGAAGTGGCGCGATTCTTCCTCACCATGGATGCGTGCCCATGTTTGAATTGTTGAAGGTTATCCTATTCAACGCACCCGTGCATCATCTATCGGTGATATCACCGGCTCGCCGGAAGGTCGAAGACAGCATCCCCAAGGTGAAGAAAACATGCAGTATCAGCAAGCATATCGGCAGACCGAGCAACAGGGTTGGCTGGCGCTGCGAAACGGCTCCCCGAACCGCATCCAAAGTGAGTACGAGAGCATAGGCCAAGGCTGGATAATACCAATAATCGGCGGCGAAAATCACCAATAGCAATGTCAGTACAATTCCCAAGACGGGAAGTATTTCACGAACCGAACCCCGTTCGGGATGGCGCTTCAAACTCTCCATCCTCCACGCGCCATAGCGCCAGGACATTTTGATGAATGAGACCATAGTGCGACGTTTTCTCATATTGATATGACTGATGTCGCTACGCCACAATTGCCAGTTCTTTTTCAGCAGACGCATCGAAAGGTCACTGTCCTGGGTGGTATGGTATCTCACATCCCACCCGCCTACTGACTCAAGTGCTTCGCGGCGATGGATGACGAAAGCGGGAATATGATGTTTTTCACGACCGCGGAATTGTGCAAATTGTCCGCCGCTATTACCCAATGGCGAAACTAGAGTAGCCTCTACCCACCTGCCGAACATCCCTATATTCTGTTCATCCGACCTGACCAAGGTACCGACCCCAGCAATCTTTTTGCCTTCTTTGGCTTCTATATCGAGCATATCGGCTATCCT
>DARQ01000047.1:18711-19415 GCA_002503395.1 Euryarchaeota archaeon UBA60
GCAGCGCCATCGAGATGCTGTAAAGCGATATTTCTCGCCTGTGGCGTAAACTTCCCCGGATTGTCGAGCAGTTCGATTAACGGTTGGTCTTCACCAGCCCCGGCGATGAGCCCCTCAACAGTGTCAATGGTACCATCGGTACTGCCACCATCGACGATGATGATACGGTGTGATTCGGCCGGATAGGTTTGCCGAAGTAGGCTCTTGATGCACCTTGTGATGCTATCGACTTCGTTCAAGGTTGGAATGACCGTCGCCACCTTCTGCACTTCACCCACATGCACCCAACCACTGTTACTCTTGTAAGATATCCCATTAGAAAATATTGCACCAATGGTTATCTGCGGTGACAGCATGTAGCCGTTTGTGCCGAGAGCCGACGGAATTGGCCAAGGGATTGAGGTCATCGTATCAACCACCATCGCACCGGGGGAGAGTTATTCCCTGGTGCTAGAGTCGGTACACAATATCTTCCCCGATTTTCCCGATTCCACCCCGAATTCCACGGCATCATTTCCCTGTAGTGACAAGATTATCACCCTTAGGTCGGAAGGTTTGTCTTTGGCGAATTTCCTTAGCATCGCGGCGCAACAAAGGGTTCTCGACACTGCTTTAGATTCGATGAGTAAGCATATCGATAAGGATAAAAGTAAATTTTCAATCTCGCGTCAAGCCGCGTTGGCTGAAAAAATTTCTTTCTGCCG
>DARQ01000047.1:19541-20237 GCA_002503395.1 Euryarchaeota archaeon UBA60
CTGCGACGAACTGAGCATGAGTGAAGATGGGGAAGCGATTACCTGGATTGACTAGCGAGTTTCTTGGCAACGATGGAAATCATCGGAATATCAGCCTCAATCCACTCGGCACCTTCCAATTCCTCGACTTCTAACCAGCGTTTTCGGTCATGAACGCTGAGCGAAATTTCTCCTGACACCCAAGCAACCTCCCACGTATGTAATTCCAACTCGACCGGGCCAGACAGCACACGGTGTACACAAAGAGGTCGAAGCGGTTCTATGGTCAGGCCCAATTCCTCCAGCAACTCCCTCATTAGGCATGCGGGGATATCCTCTCCCACCTCTAACTTCCCGCCCGGAAATTCCCATTCCCCGGAAAATACCTCGCTCGGTGAGCGCCGGCACGACAATAACCTACCACCAGCATCACTCAAAACGCCGGCGGCAACGCTGAGAATCGGTCGATTGACCATCCATGCCGCCACTTCCTCAACCAATTTCACCTGCTCTTCCAAAGCGAGTTTTTCTTCACTGGGAAGGTGGAGAAAGACGGTCGGCAGTTGCCGTCCAAGTCGGTCTCTGGCCTCGACTTGTGAGATGGCAAAGAGTGTCTGAGCGTAGGTTTCGTTGCATATGAATGTCCCGGCATCAGAGGAAAGTATGAACTTCGAGGTGAATGAATCCAGTGGAATTCTATTTGCCGCAATAGTTGTA
>DARQ01000071.1:0-2309 GCA_002503395.1 Euryarchaeota archaeon UBA60
CTCGGCGGCGGATTCGAGACACAGGCCCTGATTGAGGTCTACGGAGCATTTGGTTCCGGTAAGACCCAGATCGCCCACCAATTGGCGGTCAACTGTACCCTGCCGGTCGACCAAGGTGGATTCGATGGTGATGTATTCTACATCGATACCGAGGATACCTTCCGCCCCGAGAGAATCATGCAGATGTCGCGCGGCCTCGACCTAGACCCCGACGAGGTCCTGGAACGGATTCACGTCGCCCGAGCTTACAACTCAGACCATCAGATGCTGCTCATCGACGAAATCAAGCGAATGAGCAAGGGCATGAATGTCAAACTGATTGTCGTCGACTCGCTGACCGGCCACTTCCGTGCTGAATATATCGGCCGTGGGATGTTGGCTACCCGCCAACAGAAATTGAATCGTCACCTGAAGGATTTGAAGCAGATTGCCGACATCAACAACGCCTTGGTACTGGTCACCAATCAGGTACACTCGAAGCCCGATGCAATGTGGGGCGACCCGACCAAACCGGTCGGTGGCCACATCTTGGCGCACGCCAGCACCTTCAGGCTCTACCTGCGCAAGGCCAAAGGAGGGCGAAGAATCGTCCGTCTGGTCGACTCCCCCAACATGCCTGAAGGTGAGTGCGTGATGGAAGTCATCGAAGATGGGCTGCGCGACTGAACCTGGTTGCAATCCCCCTGCCACCGCAGGCCACCAGCCTCCATCCATCCCTCACCAATGTTTGGTGATTCGGCGCTTTTTGGCCGGTCTCTAAATCGACCCCTAGAGGGGGTCGACCAGCAACACGTTCAAAATGGCTACAACGCGGCTAGCGCCCATGCGCCATTTGATTGAACGTGTGCTCAGCCTACAAGATGACGAGGTCACGACCCCTGTGACCGCAGACAGCGAGGATAAATTATCGGCCGACGATGAGGAATTACGCACCCTGCTCGAAACTCTCAAACCCCGAATCAGGGTATACGGGATGGGCGGAGCCGGGTGTAATGCCATCGACCGCCTGCAGAATGAGAACCTGTTCAACAATTCATACGTGACCGGATACGCCATCAATACCGATGCTCAGGCACTTCTTCTCGCCAATGTCGAGAAGAAGATTCTCATCGGCCGCACCGCACGCGGCCGAGGTGCCGGTGGTGACCCGACCAAGGGTGAGACCGCGGCTATGGAGAGTGAACACAAACTGCGGCAAATCACCGATGATACACAATTAGCGATTATCACCGCGGGAATGGGTGGTGGCTCCGGCACCGGCGCCGCAGCACATATTGCCCGCTTGGCCAAGAGCCAGGGCGCGCTTACCATCGCGGTGGTGACCTATCCGTTCAAGTCCGAGGGAACCTTGCGCCGACAGAATGCCGAGTGGGGGCTGGAACGCCTGCGCGAGTATTGCGACACCATCATCGTCATTCCAAATGAACGCTTGCTCGAAATCGAAAGCGTTCGTGACCTACCGTTGGCCGCGGCTTTTAGAGTCGGTGATGAACTGCTCGTGCGCACGATTCGTGGTGTGACCGACCTGCTGACCTGCGATGGCATGGTCAACCTCGACTACGAGGATTTGAAATCGGTGGTCCAGACCGGTGGCGGTGTCTCGATGATAGGAATCGGTAGCGCCAAAGGCGCTAACAGAGCCGCTCAAGCCACCCTTGAAGCATTGCATTCTCCATTGCTTGAAATCGATTTCTCGGATGCCCGTGGCGCACTCATCAATGTGGTCGGGGGACCATCCCTGACGCTGGGGGAAGCCGAGCAATGTGCGCAGATCATCAAAGACCAGATTTCAGAGCATGCCAAGATAATCTGGGGTGCTGCGGTCGAGGAGGACCTCAAGGATGAGATTCGCGTTATGGTGGTACTCACCGGGGTACGGAGTACCCAGATTTACGGCAATAGTGAAAATCGCCAACTCAACACGCTGAGGAATCGCTCAATCGAGTTCGTCAATTGAAGCTCATCGGTTGAAGACGTCAGTTGATCTCATCACTCTTTGGTGCGTTCATGGTGTTGTTATCGGAATCAAGGTTCTCAATCGAGGCTGAATCCGACTCGGCATGCTCAGGGTTGATTGGTTGGTGGTCACCTCGCAGCGAATCACCTGACTCGGGGTTTGAATACATCATCTTGAAAAGAATGGCAATAGCAACAACGACAACAATCAGCCCACCTAATTCTGCTGTCGAAGGTCCACTTGAGGCAACCTCAATGCTGGTTGCATTCACCCCCGGAAGGCTGATTTGGAAAGACGACCATACATCACCATCACTCGTCCCGTCACCATTGACGGCATTGCCGTACAACTG
>DARQ01000071.1:2444-8112 GCA_002503395.1 Euryarchaeota archaeon UBA60
CCCGTTTCGGTATGGGTAAGCCCAGCATCGAGATTTTGCACAAATTCGTGAGAATAGTTTACTTCACCGCCGGAAAACAATAACCTGAAGCCACCTCTTGAACCGTTGGCAAGAGTTTCGTCGGTGCTACTCACACCGATACTCAGAGTATAGGTGGTATTGGCTTCCCATGCTTGCGGCAATCCACTTATTTCAACTTTGGTCGAGGGGTCCGAAACACCATGGCAAAGACAACCATTGTCAGCCAAATTCCCAATCCCGGTCGGAAGGGCGGTCATGGGGGGGATGAAGAACAATGCCAGCATCAGTACCAGCGTCGCTATCACTCGATTCCGCATCATCTACCCCGATTAGGTCGCTGTCGTCATTTCGTTTATGTCCATCGCCACCATTAGTCAGCGGTGAATGCGCAACTCAGCCAAGGGTTGCATTGATGAGTGTTGCAGCGCACCGCCGACCGAGAGGCATTGAGATGATGTTCAGTGATGAAGCCGAAAAAGACGATGACGAAGATGATATCTTTGAGACCTTGGGGGTTGATTCTTCCCCACCGGCCGAAAGAGGCGCCGATTTGCTCGATGCATTAGCCGATGATGAGGAAACCCTCGATACCCTATCTTTCGACCCTCCCGATGTTGTCTCCGATGACGATACCGATGACGTCGACCCTTTCGACCTGATAGAAGACTCCCGCCCCGCTAGGCAATCCGCCGCTGATTCGGAACAGGATTCATTTGTCGACGACGCCCTCGACGCCCTGCTTTCCGATGAAGACGATGATTCGTCTGGCGAAGAAACCGCTGGGTTGCCCGGCACCACTGCCCGCCCTGCCAAAACCACCTCTCCAACATCCAAGAAGGGTGATACCAGTGCAGCATACCGCATGTTGCTGGAGACGGTATGGGTCGACAATCAACTCGACCCTTCCGAGGTCGCGCTATTGGTGCGCAAGCGTGAAACTCTGGGGATTGACTTCAATGCCCATCTGCAGATGGTTCACGATATCATCAATACCGATGTCAGCGGGCATGAGGAGGCGCTCGACAACGATGCCGCCGCCCTTGGAGCAACCGCTCTGCAGAGCGGCCTTTCAAAGCAAGAGTGGCTAAAGGCCTACGAGTGGTGTGAAGCACTGGGTTGTGGCGAGGCTTTCGCGCACGGGGTCTGGAGTGGCTCCGATTCTGTATTGAGCGGCGAGGTACACGAACTACTCAAGCCATTGGCAAAACTACTGCGAACCGAGTAATCAATTGCCAAGAATCCGCTTCGCTTCCGGTGAAAGTTTCATGGTCCGCTCAATGGCATCGACTACATAGGGACCTAGTTCTCCAGCGAGTTTATTCTGGTCGCCCATCAGGGTATCCTGGTAGGTTCGCTCGGCTTCCGTCAATCCGGTTACATCACTTGCCAGACCCATCAGTCGTACAGCATTACCTTGGTTGTCAGTGGCTACACTGCCGATTGCACGGATGATGCGAGTCTCACCATTATCGGGCCGGATGATGTTGAATTCAAGTTCGAATGATTCCAGGGTTCGCAGTGATTCATCTTTTTTTGCCCTGACTTCGTCGACGAAAGAAGGTTCAAGCAAGTTGTAGAAACCAACGTCGACCGGATCAAATTCGCCTACTACAACTCCGGTAATCTCGCATAGAGAATCCGACCATTCAAATATATCTTCATTAATATCCCAATTCCACACGCCGTAGTTTTGGAATTCAGTTGTATTCTTTTGATTATTGGCGATTTTCATTGACAACTTCATCACCTCTGCAGCATCTTGATGCCCCGAAAGATCTTCTACCGTTCCATGCATCTTCACATAGTCACCATTCTCATAGAATGGACTACTGATGGTTCTGACCAGGCGGTACTCCTTACTGTTTAACTTCCTCACCCTGAATACTATGCTATTCGGTTCCTTATTTCGAATCGAATCATCGGTTATTTTCCTTACCATCGGGTAGTCATCAGGGTGGATGTTTGCCCACATGAAATCCAACGGATATGTTTCTTGCATTGCTTCATCATCGACATGTTCTCCGACCGCATTCAAGAGCAGTTTCACCATTTCGGTCTCAACCCCATGCAAATGTTCGGACACAGTGCTTCGTGACAAACCGATTTCACGCGCTAAATCTGCCATTTTCAAACTTCGGGGGTTTTCATACCACCCGGCTTCCCATGCAGATTTAACCACCCGAAGTTGTTGTGGAGAGACCAGACGATTTTCCAATACTCTATTGGGTTCAACCGATAAGGCAGAGAAACGGTCGGGTTTCAGTGACATTCGCAGGGCTGCTACGACCATTCCGACCGATTGCGGTGGCCCTCGGACAATATAATTCAAGCCACCCTGATCGAGGGTGGATTCGGGGGTGATGCTGGCCGAGCGAGCGCTGGTATGTACCTCGACCAAGTCACTGGCTTCAGCGTTGAAACGAATCTGCAAGACCCATTCCTTCGACCATGTGGACTGCGGTGCGGTCAAAACCTCGACGATTTCCATGAAACCTCCGGTCAAAGTGATGTCATCAGGTGACAAACCATCCTTGAACACAACTTTCGCAAGGATATCGATGTGGTCGTTACCACGTTCAGAGTAGCCAAGGAATTGCGCATGGTCAACGAACTGCAATAATTTTCCCATCGGAGTGGCCTCGAGTGTTGTCCGAGACCAATACAACTGAACTTCACGCATTAGCCCATCCCTCTTCTTGGCAAGGGGTCATCACATTTCAATGCTGATGCCGAGCAACTGAATAGATAATTCTTCAATAACCTCAGGTGTGAATACTCCAGGTGATTGCCGCGGTACTGCGAATCATGTTACCGACCGAACAGTATTTTTCGTGGGACTTCTCTGCCAATCTCGTCAGCAGAGCGAGTGGTGCATCGGTATCGAGATGATAACTCATGTGGATCTTGGTGAATACCTTGGGAAAATCATCGGCTCTCTCAGAGGTCAATTCCACATAGGCTGAGCGAACTTCTCGGCCTTTGACCCCTTCGATCAGGTCAATCAAACTGCAAGCACCAGCACACTGTAGCACGACCTGCATCGGGCTGGGGCCATTTTCCCAATCGAGCGAGATGCGGCCACCATCGCTATTGATTCCGCTCAGAGTTGTTGCGCCGGTCCATTCGACTTTTCCTTCCATACTCTGGCGAAGGTGTTTCTACGCTTATGCTTGACCTTGGAGGACTCAGCAGTTCCCCCGCTACCTCAATAGATAGGCGTGGAGGAGAGCAACTGGCGGAACCGCAGAACACGAGGAAATCGGTAAGACTCTTGAGGTGGAAGCAAACGATTTGCCGGCGGCCGTGAAGGGGGTGAGCGGGGTTGGTAACCGTCGCGTTGATGAGGGGGGGGTTACTCGCATACCTCGTTAACCATGACTGAAAGCGCGGCAGGTACCCCGATAACGATGGGACATGAAGGTTTGAACGTACCCGATGAGCCGACCATCAATTACATCGAAGGAGATGGTATCGGCACCGACATAACCCCGGTGATGATGAAGGTCGTCGATGCCGCAGTCGCCAAAGCCTATGGTGGTGGCAAGAAGATCCACTGGTCGGAAGTGCTTGCCGGAGAGAAGGCTTTCAACGCCACCGGCGAATGGTTGCCAGAGGCAACTCTTACAGCCATGCGCGATGGACTAGTCTCCATCAAAGGGCCTCTGACCACTCCGGTGGGTGGGGGAATTCGCTCAATCAACGTCTCTTTACGGCAACAACTCGACCTTTTCGCCTGTATCCGCCCGGTTCGCTGGTACGTCGGCACCCCCAGCCCTGTCAAAGACCCAGGTGCGGTCGACATGATAATTTTCCGCGAGAATAGCGAAGATGTCTATGCCGGAATCGAGTGGGAATCGGGCTCTGAAGAGGTCGCCAAAGTCATCGCTTTCCTGCAAAACGAAATGGGTGTCGACAAGATACGCTTTCCCAATACCAGCGGTATTGGCATCAAGCCAATCAGTAGTGAAGGGACGGCAAGAATCGTCCGCGCCGCATTTGATTATGCAATCGCTAACGACAAACCGAATGTCACCTTGGTGCACAAGGGTAACATCATGAAATTCACCGAAGGTGGTTTCCGCGACTGGGGCTACCAATTGGCTAAGGATGAATATGGCGCGGTCGAAATCAATGGTGGTCCTTGGTGCAAGATGACCAACCCGAACACCGGCAATGAAATCATCATCAAGGATGTTATCGCCGACGCGATGTTACAGCAGGTATTGACCCGGCCTCGAGAATATGGTGTCTTGACAACGATGAATCTCAATGGCGACTACATCTCAGATGCTCTCGCCGCACAGGTCGGTGGAATTGGCATTGCCCCGGGAGCGAATATCAACTACGATACCGGGATTGCGATTTTCGAGGCGACCCACGGTACCGCGCCCAAGTATACCGGGCAGGACAAGGTCAACCCCGGCTCAATGATTCTCTCGGCCGAGATGATGTTGCGCCACATCGGCTGGACGACGGCGGCAGAACTGATAATCAAAGGGATGGAAGCGGCGATCATCGCCAAGACTGTGACCTATGATTTCGAGCGCCAGATGGACGGTGCGACCTTGCTATCATGCAGTGCTTTTGGTGACGCCATCATCTCCCACATGTGAGAGCCATGGATGATATGCGCCAAAGGGTTGTCGGACTTGCTGCGGATGCGGAGATGAGCGATGACCCATTCGGGTGGTTTGAGCAGATTTACACCGAGGCTGATGGTGACTGGAGTCAAGTCCCTTGGGCTGACCAACGCGCCAACCCCCTATTCTCGGATTGGCTGGAACTCAACTTCCCAAAACCACCTCACGCCGCCGCTAAGGCCTTGGTAATCGGTTGTGGATTGGGTGATGATGCGGTCTACCTCGAGACCTCGGGATGGAAGGTATGTGCATTCGACATTTCTCAAACCGCAATAGAATGGGCCGAGAAAATTCATCCCGGTTCAATGGTGGAATGGCGGCTAGCCAACCTGCTTGAACCACCGGTTGAATGGTTTTCCTCTTTTGATCTGGTGGTTGAAATCCACACCTTACAGGCGATGGCACAAGCATCGCGACAAGATGCTGCAAAGGTCTTACCGAAATTTCTCAGACCGGGGGGTCATCTGGTCTGTATCGGCAGGCTGAGCAATCCCGATGTGGAAGTCATCGGGCCGCCATGGCCGTTGGCCAAGAACTGGATAATGGCACTTGGCCGAGTCTTTGAACTACAGGAGTTTTGCGAATCTCGACGCCAAGATGATGAGCCCGACACCTTGCGATTTCGCGCCGTTTGGAAGCGATAATGTCCACTGAAATGGCTTCTATGCCTTATTCATGGATGCGTCATATTGATGAAAGAAGCGCTGGTCGATATAGTGCGCCGTAGGCGCACGGAGGGCTCAAATGCGAAATCATCCGATGATATGTCTGTTATTGGCAGCGACATTCATTCTCCCGATAATGCTCGCATTCGTGACCGTCAGCGCCGCGTCGAGCACAGCAAAGACCGAAACTCATGCAGGCGAGGAACAGGGTTGGTGGGTCGAAACCAATGTTGACCGAAACCACGATGGAATCGGCGATATGGTCGAAATTGCTCTGGCAACTCCGGGCTGGGTCGGCGACGATGGCCGCATCGGCATCATCGTCGATTTTGACCACACCCC
>DARQ01000071.1:8260-10015 GCA_002503395.1 Euryarchaeota archaeon UBA60
CCGAAATCCTCACCACTTCCAGACTTCCGGGGGTAGTGATGGTCGAGTTGAACGGGATGCTCGGCATCGCCATGGATTCGGTGGTTGGTGTGCACGGAGTCGACCAAGTCTGGGAGGAAACCGGCTATACCGGTTCCGGCACGACAGTAGCGATAATCGACACCGGAATCGATGGCGACCATGAAGGATTGAACGACCTCGATGATGATAATTCCACCAACGATACCAAGGTCATCGCCTTTTATGATGCCATCAATGCCCCTGAACAGACCAACGGCACCGAGATTTTTCCCTACGATGACCAAGGCCATGGTAGCCATTGTGCCGGCATCACCGCCGGCACCGGTGCTCCCGACTACGACTTTATCGGTGTCGCTCCGCAGGCCAGATTGGTAGGCGTGAAGGTCCTTGATTCCGGTGGCAGTGGTTCATTCGACACGGTGATGGGTGGAATGCAATGGACCATCGACCATCGCTACGAATTCAATATCCGCGCCGCCAGCATGAGTTTGGGTGGTTTCGGCCTAATAGAATGGAATTCTGCTGAAGAGGATAGTGTCAACCGCATGGCCAACGAGATGATGCGCTCGGGAATCGCCCTGTTCATAGCCGCCGGAAACGCCGCTATCACAGCACAGGTCGGCACCCCCGGTAGCGCTGAGGATGTAATCACCGTTGGCGCTCTCGACAAGGATACTTCAATCGCGATTTACAGTAGCCAAGGCCCAACCGAAGAGGGCCGCATCAAGCCAAATATCGCGTTCGTTGGCTCAAATGTGATGTCGGTTGATTTCAACACAAAAACCGGATACACTTCCAAGAGTGGCACCAGCATGGCTACCCCTGGGGCGGCTGGGCTGGGAGCGCTGATGCTTCAGGCGAATCCTGACCTGTCACCATTCGACCTGCGCAATATCATGCAAGAGACTTCAACATACCGCCAATGCCATTACATGGCTGGCAATGAGCCCTGTCCTGAAGACCTTATTCCAAAGAACCGCCAGAACAACGTTTACGGCCACGGTCATGTCAATTCTCTACCCAGTGTTATTGAGGCCGCGAGTCAGTCATACCAACTGAATACCAACTATTCCCTCAACCTCACCTCTGCGCTAGAGGACGACAACCTCGTTCACCTCTCCTCTGGTGATTCAATCACCCTCTCGATTTCCGAACCGATGGACACCATCCAATGGCGCTCTAACCACCTACGCGATGACTGGGCAATCATCCACGATTATGACCACGAAACCACCACCGTAACATTGTCCCATAGTGACATCATCGATCAGTTGGAGCATCTTCCCGGCATCAGCCTAGAGGGAAATCAGACCCTCTCAATCAGAGGTATCAAGGATGACCAAGCCTCACCCAATCTAGTGGTCTACATCATGATAATGGGTACCGAAAAGGAGGTTGAACCCTTAGGGGATGAGGGCTTAAGCGGCTTGGCAATGCTCTCCATCGGTCTTGTCACTGGCCTGGCAGTAGCCTTGGCCGGTCTGGGGGCGATGGCGGTAATCACCCGAGATGGGAGTAATATCTTCCATGTTGACGAAGAAAAAACCTTCGACGCCGTGTTAATTGCTGATTCAGACATGTAAGGAACAATTGAATAGGGCGACGAAAGCCCGATGGTCGAAAGAGAGGGGAGTTGGGATGGCCGGACGAAGTAGGAAACTCATTGTCGAGGGCGGCAAGAAGGTTGTCGATTTCAATACCAAGGCCTTCAAACCAGCACCTGAATCCGGCATC
>DARQ01000071.1:10124-18735 GCA_002503395.1 Euryarchaeota archaeon UBA60
CACGTATCGATGTTCGAGAAGGAATTCGCAGAACACCTCGGTTGCAAATATGCCCTAGGTGTCAACTCGTGTGGCTCAGCAATGTTCATCGCCCTCAAGATAGCTGGGGTCAAGCCGGGCGACAAAGTACTTTCCAACGCCTTCACCTTCACTGCGGTACCCTCGGCAATTCACCATGCCGGTGCCGTCCCCATTTTCGTCGAATCGAATGATGAATGGGGTTTGGATGTGGTCGACCTCGAGCGCAAAGTCGTCGAATCCGGAGCCAAGATTCTGCTGATGTCGTACATGCGCGGCCATGTTCCCGATATCGACGCAGTTATGGCCGTGGTGAAGAAACATGACCTGTTCTTCATCGAAGACTGCGCTCATGCCTACATGACCTCATGGGACGGAACCCTGCTCGGTCGGTTCGGAGAAATCGCCTGTTTCTCGACCCAATCTAGCAAAGCGCTGTCTTCGGGGGAAGGTGGAATACTGTGCACCGATGACCTGGAAATCGCCGCCAAGGCTATTCTTTACTCCGGCTCATACGAGGAGAGATGGAATCGCCATCACGGTATGGATGCTGACATGATGAAAGAATTACAGAACCAGATTCCCGGCTATTCGATGCGCATGAGCGAGATTACCGGCGCTCTGCTGCGACCGCAGATCACTCGCCTGGGAGAGATTCACAAGATTCACCAAAGCAATTACGAGTACCTTGAATCTTTGATTGGCGACCACCCTAATATCCGCGTTCCACAACCATTCCCCAAGGCCGAATATTTCTGTGACACGATGCAATTCCACCTTGTTGGCCTGTCTCGGGAACAGGCTGACCAATTCGTTGTATTGATGATTCAAGAAGGGCTTGGCATCCAGATCTTCGGCATCGACCGCAACGCCCGAGATTACCGCCAATGGGCCTATCTTGACGGCGCCGAGAAGGTCGACCTGCCGGCGACGGTGAAAAATATCGAGTTCGCGGTCGACCTCTCATTACAACCGCATTTGGGTCATCGCGAGATGGATGTCATTTCAGACGTGATTCACGATGTCCTCGATTACCTCATCAACGGCTGAACGACACCTCAATAACCTCAGTATGACTGGTTTGTTTGAGACCGATGTCAAAAGGAGAAGTCTTACGAAATCTTCTATGGGAATTGCTCGGTGAGATTCCACCGGTCGAGTCAAAGCCCTCGGGGATATTGCAAAAAACCATTGTTCACGATGGCTTCAGGCAAGAGGAATGGATTCTCGATTTGAATGGCGAGCAGGAAGTCCCAGCGACCTTATTGATTCCTAACGGAATCGATGAGCTTTCGCCAACCCCTGCAATCATCTACAACCATGCCCATGGTAGTAGGTACGACATCGGGCGAAAAGAGGTGCTTGAGGGGCGGCCGGCACTACTCCAACCCCATTGGGGTGGAATCCTATGCGATATGGGTATTATCGTATTATGTATCGATATGTGGGCATTTGGTGGGCGTGCCAATGAAACCGAATCATCATTGTTCAAGCGTATGCTGTGGGCCGGACAAGTGTTATGGGGACGCATGGTTTTCGACAATGTCCGAGCACTTGATTGGTTGCTTTCCCGCCCCGAAGTCGATGCGCAGAGAATCGGCACTATGGGAATCTCTCTCGGCTCTACCATGGCTTGGTGGCACGCCGCCCTCGATGAAAGAATCAAACTGTGCATAGATATCTGTTGTCTTACCGATTTCGATTCGCTCGTTGCCAACGGAAATTTGGATGGGCATTCGATATACTACTACGTGCCAAAATTACGCCTGCATACCACCACTGCTGAAATCAACGCTCTAATCGCCCCTCGGATGCACCTGTCCTGCGCAGGATTACATGATATCCTCACTCCGCCAGAAGGACTTGATATCATTGATTCCCACCTCAAGAAGACCTATGCGGAATACGGTGCCGATGATTCATGGCACCTATACCGTGAGGAGGTCGGACATCTTGAGACAGAAGGAATGCGAAAAATCTGCGTCGAGTGGCTGGCAAAGTTATGATCTTTCGAGACCTTCTTGCCACAATCTCCCACCTAATTCTTCCCATTCCTTGGACTGCTTTTCTCCGCTTCGGGGATAGAGTGTGAATTCACCGAAGTATATTTCTGAATCTACCATGAATAAGTCCACCCTCACATAGGGTACGTCTATAGATAGTTGCTCCGCAGTCTCGACGATTTTTCCAAACATTTCATCGCCAAGGAAATCTTTCAGATTGGGTATTTCTGTTATCGGCGGCCATTTGCGGTTCTCGGTTTGTTCGATGCAGTCTCCACTCACAGGGTCGTGTAGGTTTTGTTTTACAGAAGTGAATTTACCGACCTCATATTGAATGAATCCGGCCTTACCAAAAAAACAGTGTACCTTGATGTCATCGGGGATACAACCCTCTTTATTCAACAATAGTTCCTCAACCAATACCCCTCTTGGATTGATTGCACGCACTGCCCATTCGTACAGAAATGGATACCGACGCCGCACCAAACGGGTCAATTTTCGCTCGATTTTACGCTTCGACCAGCGATTACCATCTTGGTCACGGTAATCACGCACTACGCGATATATCTCATTGATAGCCATGTCTTTCTGTACCCCGCCTATCGCTTCTTCACCATCGTCAATAATGAAAATCCCATCACCGGACCAGTGATTGGTTTTTATCACGCACCTTGAAGGGAGTTCATCCCAAGGTAATCGGATTGGGGGTTTATCTGACCAGTGGTATAATTCGGTTACTTTGCATGCCGACTTTGATAATACGTATTTTCGAGAGGCGTATTTGTCTTCCATCATCGGAAACAGCGGATTTCGGTTCTCGTGCATCGAGCGAATGATGAATTCGCTGATTAATTTTGGTTCATCGACCAGGTCCTCATGCCAAGGAAGTATCACTGGACTGAACGGTAGCCTCATCCCATCACCTGTTCATGGCTCACGCTTCCATTTGATAGCAGTTTCCAAACAATCACCATCTCTTTAGCCAACAAAAGTGACTTCAACGTCGCGACCGTGGGGGTAGCATGGTCAAGGCGCCAGAGCCATTGGATTTTTCGCAGACTGCGGTCGACTCAATCCCCCCTGATGGAGTGGAAGCAATTGCTGAAATTCTCAGAAGTGGTAATCTGTTCAGATATGGGGAAACGGGCGGTATTGGCTCGAATGTCGCAAAATTAGAGCAGCAATTCGCGCAGATGCACGGCAAGAGATATGCCATCGCGGTGAACTCGGGTGGCTGCGCAATTTTCCTAGCCTTGGTGGCGGCTGGCGTGACCCCTGGTGAAACTGTGATGATGAACGCCTTCACCCTCGCACCGGTCCCTGGTGCGATAGAGCACTGTGGAGCTGAAGTGATATTGCTCGATACCGGTGATGACTTGGCCATCGACCTTGAATCTCTGCAGCACGCGGTCAAGACCACCGGTTCACGGGTTCTATTGCTATCCTATATGCGTGGCCACATTCCCGATATGGATGAGATTCTGAAGATTGTCGAGGACAATAATCTCGTCTTAATCGAAGATTGTGCCCATGTGCTCGGGGCAAAGTGGAAGGGGCATGCAATGGGAACTCTAGGTAGCGTGAGTTGTTTTTCATTACAGACATACAAACAGGTGAACGGAGGAGAAGGTGGGATGATATTGACCGATGATGCGGATATTGCCGCCCGATCGATACTCATGTCAGGCAGTTACATGCTGTATGGACAACATCTGGCAGGCCCAGATGAAGAAGTGTTCAGCAAATGGGCCGCAATTACTCCGAATTATTCAATGCGATTGAACGAGATGAGTGCGGCAGCGGTATTATCGCAGTTACCGATTCTGCAGCAACGCATTGAAAAATGGAATTCGATTCACGACAGAATTGCCGGAGGAATCTCTTCAATCGAAGGCCTGGAAGTACCGAATGTATCACGAATGATTCAACCGGCACCAACCTCGATTCAATTCATTGCTCAGCATACCATTAGTGAAATCACGTCTGCAATCTCAACCGCCAATTCATTGGGCTTAGAACTCAAGTGGTTCGGTGACGAAGCTGCGAAAGGTTTCACCAGTCATCACGGTCACTGGTCATATTTACCGAGTCAAACTCTCGAATCAACCGATTCGTTAATGAAAAAATTACTCGACATCAGGCTTCCTTCAACCCTGAGCGATGAAGAATGTGACGCGTTACTTGAAATCTTGAAATACGCTTTTTCGGGTGATTGAGGAGAGAATTATTCAAGTGAGGAGTAACTGCCGCAATTGCTTGGTATTCTTGGCCACGGTAAAGCCGAATTCATCCTCGAATGCCCTGGTTACATGAGTGAAATCACTATCTTGCGAAGCGACGATGATCGAGCCGATTTTCGGCAGCGACATCCCCGCCATATTGGCGCAGGTAAGCATTATTTCTATATCTCCGGCCTCGGGGAAGATGGCCTCTTCGTGCTTGCCGAGCACCGAACGATTGCCATGTGAGCGCGGTAATTTATAATCGGTGAGTTGCTCGTATATCTCGCGGTGCCCTAGTAAAAACTCCTCGAGTTCAGTCAACTCAACGGTCTTGTGGACCGGCGCTGTGCGCGGTGCCCTCCAAGTATTGAAATCCTTCAGAATACCATTGATGATATCGTCAATCTTCTCCGCTGAGGTCGCCTCAGCCCAACTTTGTGGGTTGATGAACATCTCATCGAATAATGACAGTAGCCTGCCTTCCTTGTCGACAAAGGCGCGTAACTCCGCCTCGGCGGTGGGGGTCACGTGTAACATTAATCGATTCTGCTTTGCGAAGTACAGTAGCATATGGTGGAAATGCCGGTGCCCGACTAAATCCAGCCGGATGTCACTACTCATCTCCAGTGACTGGGCAATTCGCCTCTGCAGGGCATCAATGAGAATATTAGTGTCGACGACAACTAGATTCTGCAATGACAGATTACGCAATAATCGTCGGTCGCTGACCGCCAGATCTTCGCTGTAGCGCTGGTAGAGACTGATCATTGAATTCTTCAATTTCTTCGCCTTGTGCTCAAGAATCTTCCCGCTGTGTATCGCTCGATCCAGCAGTGCCAAACCGCGCAGTGGGTCGATATCCGATTGCTCGGAAGCGAGAATATACAGGCTGTTAAGGTCTTCAGCGCGAATACTCTCATTGTAGGAACGCTCGATTTCAGATACCTTGCTCTGTCGCCGCCCACGGCGCTCACATGAGCGCATCGCCGCACGAATCCGTCCTTGAAAAGGCTCCTCGGGAAGTTTACGAGAAATCGGATAGCGCATCAAACGGTCCAACTTCTCGACCGAGGGCTCGAGGAAAGTCTTCAACTCCAACTCACCTTCGTCAGTGAACACCTCTCGCTGAACCTCGTCCTTAGACGCATCCAACAACAATTGCGTAGCCTTATCGTGCTGATTTTGCGAGGCGAAGTACTGTACCTTGAGGTATAATTTGAAGCGCGGCGTCAACGACGGCGACAATTCGAGGGTTTGCTGTAAAACTTTGTTCGCTTCGACCCAGTTCTCGGCATGTGCGAAATGAATCAAACTCGTGCGCAGCAACGAGATGCAATCATCGAATTGCAATTCATCGCGGGCATTACCAGCCTTTGAATAAATTCGCGCCGCTTCCAACCGCTCACCGTTGCGGGCACAAACCGCGGCTCTGACCAATAGATGGTGCACCGAGGTCGGCTCGTTGGTCTGTAACCACGGAATCAGGGATGGTACCGAGATATGGTGCTCAAGCACCATTTCTTTTATCGCCAATAATAATTGATGGCGAATCTCGCGACCTGCAATCAGTTGCTCGATGCGGTCAGCATCACCCTCATCTTCACCTCTCTGCATATCGAAAGCGGCCCGGTTAAGGGTGACATTTTCGACTACGCTGGCGAATAATTTCCTCTCCATCAACCCTAATTTGGCCTCTGCAACCCCTTCGGCCATCTTCTCCAATTCGCTTTCGCGAATCATCATCTCAGGGTCGGTCAAGGAATATCGACAGGCCTTGAAGGCGAGAAATCCTTCCCTTGAGAGAGATTTTGCAATGGTATTCAAATCAACGTGTGAGCCCTCCAGCAAGCGCAATAATGCTACCGATAAATCCGACAAGGTAGTTGGTGGTTGAGTATCTTCGTAAACCACGACTGCCAGTGAGTACTGCCTCTTCAGCCATCGTGATAACTCCGCCTCAGCGGTGGCCAGATGCAGATGGTGCACCAGAATCACTTCCCAAGGATAGTCCAAGGCAACATCACCGACTGCACTCATGGCCTCGGCGAGTTTTTCCACCTCGGCATTGCTGGCCAATAGTGGTACCAGAACCTCAAGGGTATTCATCCACTCAGTCGGAGATTTGCGCTGCAATTTTTGCGCGGCGGTGATACGTAGCGAATTGTCGCTCGTTTCATCTTCGACCACCGAAACCAATTGACTTATCGAGAATCCGTCAATCTGTTCGGCCATCCAAGCATTTCCCATCGAATCCCCGCCGGTTACTTCACCGACGATTTCAAAGTGCTCGGAGCGCTTTATTTTCAGTGCCGAGATGATTTCTCGGGCCTTCTCCATATCGCCATTGTCAAAGTGGGCTACGACCAGACTCCAACGTACTTCGGAATCATCGATTCCTGCATCACCGAGCAATTGTAGTCCCTGTTGCAGCGCCGATAAAGAGAGATTGCGGCCGACTTTGAGCGGTAGTCTACTCCAGATTTCACTCTTTATCGCCTGTCCCAAGCCATCATCATTCGAATGAGCGAGGGCCGTTTCCCAATCCACTTCAGCATCACTTCTGATTTCCATCAGGAGTAATTGATCGGCGACCAAATCAGCGGTTACAGGGATTTCCTCCGCAGAAAGGGTAAGGCTTTCACCAGCCCTCTCATCACCGCAGGCGACCATCAATATGCTTGAGAGAATTCTCGCCGGCCCAGACATCTCAAGTAGACTCGAATCGATATTTCCCGCTAACCATTCCTTGGTATGTGAGCGCCGTGAGAGGCTGGTGGCGAGGCGGCGAATCTCAACCTCACATTTTGCCTCAAGAGAGGCTGGAAATGGAATTGCCAGTAATTCACCCAATGCTGTGATATCGATTGGGTCGATTCGAGCCAGCCTAGCCCACTCTGCATCGACTTCACCTTCGCTCTCCTCAATCTCGACCACCGGAAAAGCAGCAAATTGCGCGAGGATTGGGGTTTTCTCAGCCATCTCCCCCCATACCGGATGTACTCCTTGCATACACACAGAGCGCAACTCATCAATCAGTGAATCAAGGCCATCTTCCCAACTTTCCGACTTCAGCGTCTTATGCACCAGTAGACTGGCCAAGCGGTAAGCCGGGGTGCCGCTGGAAGAATCTACCAGAGCGCCGGCATCATCCAAGCGCTGTGACAGGAGGCTTCCCCGACTGGCCTTGCCGCCACGGCGGCCGATTTTTCGATTCATCATCAGCATCGACTGACCAGAGCGAGTCGAGTGACCATCCTCTTCATCTGGAAGAGATGTTTCTTGGATTGCCACCAGAAGTAATCCTTGCCACGGAGGAGCAAGCAATTTCCACGGGTCGAGACCACCGACAACTCGCTTGCGCTTGGCCATTGGAAGGTCGGCCACGGCCTGCAGGCTGAGGCGAAGATTCCTCTCAGGATTTGACCGCACAGGCCCTCCCTCGCACCTCTACCTATCAACGCATCGTTCCCACAACAGGCCCGGCAATATCCACCTTGATTCATTTCAACCCACTCCCTTCTCAATCCCACTCTAACCCCCAACAACCACATCACTCCCAGCCCACTGCGCCCACTCCAACACACCCACCCCAGCCAATCCACTCAGCCCAACAACCTCAACCAAACCAAACCTAGCCCAACAATCGACCAACCCACGGTGACCGTGCAAAGGTCAATGACTGAAACCACCACCCGATGTTGATAGCGATGGAGGTAGTGCGGATTCTGATTCTGCTCATCCATCCCCTCGCGGCGCTGGGTCTGCTATGGTGGTTATTCCGTCAACACTCATGGAAGCGGCTAGGAAGAGAATTGCGCGGAGCTGAACGCACCGACGCCCTCGATTCACATGAGGTCTGGGGCACCCGGGTTTTTCCAGCCTTGGTCGGAGTGGTCAGCATCGCTTTTCTCGCCAATATCTGGCGCGGCTATCAGGAAGGTTCGTGGACAACCTATCTGTTGCCAAATTCGGTGCACGGAGCGACCGGTTTAGTCGGCAGTGTCCTGCTCTACATCACCTGGAATTACGGCCGCAGAGTGGTCGCTAAACGCGAGGCCGGTGAATCTTGGGCGCAAGAGAAGGTCAAACACGGGCGGGCCGCAGATATCATTATCATTGTCGGGTGCATTCACGCATTCATAGGCTTCTTACATATCTTCAACGTAATATGAGATGGGATGAGTCTGAACTGGCGGAGATAGTACTCGACCGTGCTCTCCATATGGTTCATGGACAGCAGTGGGTCACAATGCAAATGCTTACTCACGTCTCATGCTACCAAAGTGCCGTTTTGATAGTCGTCAATCGCCTGCAGGATTTCTCTTTGTGTATTCATCACGAATGGGCCGTATCTAGACACTGGCTCGT
>DARQ01000071.1:18762-20126 GCA_002503395.1 Euryarchaeota archaeon UBA60
GCCCCTGGCTCGTTGGTAGGCTCACCCGCCAATAGCAACACCTCAGCGACATCACCATCAAAATGAGAGATTTCGACCGAATCACCATCGCCCATTACAGCCAACTGGCCATCACCAACCTCGACTGAACCGATGCTTATTGCTCCGGAAAAGCAGTACAGCAAACAGTTTTGTCCAACCGGAATTTCTTGAATCACCTTGCCCTCTCGCTGTAGTGAAAAGTGAATGTAGGATATTGGAATCATTGTGTCGATTACCGCCGAGACACCCATACATTCACCGGCGATGACTCTTGCCTTCACCAACCCATCATCTGAAACCACCTCAGGAATCGTGCTGGATTGGATATCCTGATAGCGAGGCGCCATCATCTTGTCCTTGGCCGGCAGATTGACCCAGATCTGGAAACCGTGCATCACCCCGCCAGTGTGCTGGAAAGCATCGCTTGGTAGTTCGCTGTGGATAATACCGCGGCCGGCGGTCATCCACTGGACATCTCCGGCGGCCAATTTTCCGCTATTTCCAGCCGAATCGGCATGCTCCATCTCGCCCTGCAATACGTAGGTCACAGTCTCAAAGCCGCGATGAGGATGCTCTGGTGCGCCGATAGCCCCACCCGGCGGCCAATCCACCGGCCCCATCTCGTCGAGCAGAAGAAACGGGTCGATATGGCTCATCCCGGCGATGGGGAACGGCCGGCGAACGGGAAAACCCCCTCCCTCCAACTTCTGCTCGGTTGGCAATACCTCGGAAACCTTCCTCGCCACCATCACATCACATCGTATGCTCTCGCCAGGTCGCCAACCAGCCTAGGATGTTTCGCTCGACATCAGCACTGCTAACGTCTCGCTGGTCAGCGATTCCATTCTCGTCGAGAGCCTGGATGCGACAACCACAGGCATTGGCATGACCGCCGCCGGTGGCATCGAACTGCATGGCCATCACCGAGAGATCCATCACCCCTTTTCCACCACTGTGGAGAAATGAATTGGTATAGAATGAGGCGCCCAACGGTGGTCTCTCGTGGTCACCGATATTACCGTCGCTCCAGCCGTGGACGATCAGGCAGGCATCGCATTCGTCACCGAAATGCGCTGTCACCAGATAGCCATTGGTGCGCTTGCCGGTATCATCGAATCGCACTATTGCCAAGCGGTCGACGACCTTGCCAAAATCGTCGAGCGAGGCGCGCATCTCACTCGACTCGAGTTTGCGAGCGGTGATGCGCTCAACCACTTCCGGCTCGGCCATTATCTCAGAAAATTCCCTGCCGCGGAATAACCACCCGAGAAGGCGATGGGTATACTCGATATCCGTCAAGGAGATGGTTTTCGACAACCATAGCACCGGGTCGTCGGAAAATA
>DARQ01000071.1:20310-28542 GCA_002503395.1 Euryarchaeota archaeon UBA60
AAGCACACCTCGGCGTCCGGATAGACGGTCTTCAAGACCGCAGCGGCGATGAGACCATCGAGGTCACAATCGGCGAGAATCTTACGTATTTCGATTCCCATTGCCACCGTCAATCCGCTTCGGGACTACTGCGAGTATTAACACCACTGCAACTTTCACCACCGATACACTGCATCTCACTCAGCAATGAATAACGGGAAAAACGCCTTGAACCAGCACCCCCGCAGGCAGTCATGGAGACTTCCTGCGGAGTCGTTCTCACCAACTTCGGCTCCATCCTACTACTACAATATCCTCAGGGACATTGGGATTTTCCCAAGGGTCATATCGAGGAAGATGATGTGAACAGGAAGGCCGCGGCGGCACGTGAACTGGCCGAAGAGACCGGAATCAGTGACATCACGATTGTCGATGGATTTGAAGACCACAGCGATTATTCGTTTATCCACAGACGGAAGAGAATATCCAAGCGGGTCTGGTGGTATATCGCCGAAACAGAAACGATGGAAATCAAACTCTCGCACGAGCATCAGGATTACCTCTGGCTCGAATGGGATGAGGCCGAAGAGCAGTTGACCCACGACGAGAGCAGAGCAGTGTTACAATCGGCTCGCAAGCACATGATAAATCTCGGCAAGGCCTAGTCACCTTGGCTATTCTGCCAAATCCTCAGGACCGGTCAAAGGTCATCGATTGCACTGCCGATATCGCCATGCTGGCGCTGAATTCTGATTCCTTCCACGCCTGAGCCATCCCTTTCACCAACCGGTTGCCAAAGGACTTCAGATTCTCCCAGCCGCATGGTAATCCAGCGCGCTAGGACAAATAGCCAATCGGAGAGTCGATTCACATAACTGAGGACAAAGGCTCGAACCGAATCCTCGCCCTCTTTCTCCTTCAATTCGACCAGCCGCCTCTCAAGACGGCGGCCGACCGTACGCGCCACCTGTAACCAGGCGACTGGGGCCTCACCAGCGGGGAGAATAAAAGAAGTTAAGGGAGATAATTCCTCCAACCAAGCATCCATTTCATCGACCAGACGCTCGCTCGCACCCTCTCCAAGCATAACTATCCCCTCGGGAATGTTATCCGGGGGGCAGGATAATTCCGCCCCGAGGTCGAAGAGTTCGTGTTGCATTCGCCCAATCACCGAAGTCGTGACTTCGCAGACTTGCCGCACGGTCGAGCGTTGCCCACCATCAGCATGGGTTTCTGGTAGGCGGTTGACCTCCATCGAGATCACCCCGAAAAGTGAATTCAGTTCGTCTATCGTGCCAACGACCTCAAGACGTGATTCGGACTTTGAAACCCGTGAACCATCGACCAAGGAAGTTTGGCCGGCATCACCGCCACCGGTATAGACCCTGTCGATTCGCACCATCGTCCTCGACTATGCGAGAGCGGGTTTGGTCATGAGGGCTTTGGAGAAAAAAATCTCGGCCGATTACTTCACTTACCTTGCCGGAGCGATATGCTCCGTGGTCGCTATGGACTTCACTTTCCTCATTTTGAGATATATCAGGGTAGCTACCAGTGCCCAGACCACAACCTCGATTCCAGCTATGATCCAATAATATATTCCCATTTTTGCGATTAACACCTCGGGGCCGTACGGTAAGCCATAAATCGCCATATACATCGCTTGTGAAAGCAAACTGGCACAGAACCAAGAGGCGACCATCAGCCACCCCAGAGTCTGCATCGACCACTGTCCATTAGAATCCATCTGCATCTTTTTTGATTGCATATTCTTCCATCTTCCTTAGGTGAATATCGTGATTCGACACATAAAATACCTTCGCCTACATGTGTGATTACTACGCCGTTTTGACGACCTTTGGGGATAATCCGGAAGTAATTCTCAGAAAGGTTATGGAATGCGGAAAATACGGCATGGAATTCGACCGATAGTTTTCTTAACTTCGCGGTAATGCAGATTCGATAGCGCCGACCCACTCTTCGGCGACAGCTGATTCACCGCCGAATTCCTGCAATCTCTCAGCCCATTTTGCCGCTTCTGCGGTATTTTCGAGGTGGGTGTGAATCCTCTGTAGGGCAATATATGCCATCGGATTCAAGTGCTCGTTCTCGATATCCCAGGCTTTTTCAAAACACGACAATGCGCCTTTTTCACCTTCTATCAGGCCGCGCTGCAATTGCCGCAGGCCAGCCTGTGACCACGAACGAGATAGTTTGCCGATCAACAACCCTCTGAAAACGAGGTAGACTTCGAGAACCCCGAGCAGGCAGATGAGAAGAAAGGAGGTGACCTGCTCGAAAACTGTCGTGAAATCGCTCCACTCGACGACCAATAATCCGGTCGCACCAACCCCCATCAAAGCACCAGCAAATGGGGCGACGATGACATCCTTGTGAGTTATGGCCAAATGACGAACACCGATGACCACGCCGATGCCGCCGGTAGCGGTCATCGCAATCAGGATGAAAAACAGACTGGGGGGATGTGGCGCTTGATTCGCCATCACAAAAAAAACCGTAACCAAGAGCATGGCACTGCCGAATTGGCGCGAAACCTCAGGGAATGGTTGCCGCCCACTCATCCATATCTGGGTCAGACCAACCAGCGCGAACAGGGCGATGAGGAGTGCTTCCATCAAACCGCCCTCTCCGTCCCTCATCCTTAATCCTGAGTTCTGCCTCAGTCCCGGTGGTAGGGTGAGTTGCGATTGATTTCTGTCGCCCTGTACAATTGCTCAAGCAAGAGTACTGCGGCCAACTCATGGGTTGTGGTCAAGGTCGAGAGGGAAATCAGTCTCTTCGCCGCACCCTTGATTTCATCGCTGAAACCATCGGACGGCCCGATGGCCAGATTCACCGTCTGGCCGGCAAGGCCGATACCTTCTACAAGTGCCGAGAAATCTCTACTCGACAGCGATTCACCGCCTTCATCGAGAAGAATCAATTCACCGCTGGCTGATACCAGCGCGGCCTCGTATTCAAGCGCCGAAATGGCCTTGCCCGAATGCTCATCGACACTTATGCCACGCCCCTTGATACGACCTGCGAAATCATCGATTAAGGCACGGGCTGAGCGGTCTTTGGCGCGACCGTGCAGGTGAACGACAATCCGAGCCATGCCGAGGCCAAGCCGAACTCCATCGTCAATCTCTCGGTTTGCCATCCTTCCCCCAATGGATATGCGAAGGCTCAAGCGTGGTGAGTGAAGGGGTCGACCATGGGATGGTGGCCGTTCTCTCGCAGCAAATCATCCGCCGAGCCATCTTCCAGCCAACTAGATAATCCTCACATCAAGGGCACCAAGGTATGGATAGAGGAATTACAGCAGGCCTGTGAGCGTAACTACAACTCTCCGACTAGTGGGCACATGCTGATTCGGGAAATGCAGATTGAGTGGAGTGATGCACATCAAGATGGCGATATCGGCGAGGAGTTGTTCGCCGGGCTAGAGAGACGCTCGTTCCACCTCCTGCGCGCCGAGGGAAAAGACTGGATAAACCTCCTGGATGATTTGGAATTCTGGAAACCCGGCTGGCGTGCCGATGGCGAGCGCTCAGACGAAGACTGATGAACACCTCTCCTGTCGCGGGGGTATGTCTGACTTGCCCGAGATGCATATGCTCTACACCTGCCCGTTCTGTTGGAAGGTCAGGGGACTGGTGGAGCACATCGGCTTGGAGACCGAATTCATTCAAGTCAATCCACTCAAACAGAAGAAGCAACTGGCCTTTGCCGACGGCTGGAAGAAGACGCCGGTTTGGCGCGATGCTGATGGAACGGTAGTGGTAGATTCTACGCCGATAATGCTCCATATCGACTCCAAGTACAACGAAGGGAAACTCACCACCGCAGGCGACGAGCAGGCCGAAGCGCGCGCTGCAAAGTGGACTGAATGGCTCGATGCCCACCTTTCCAAGGCGACCATTCCAATTCTCTATGGCTCGCTCTTCTCGGCCTTGAGGACGACCACTAGGGTCTCCAAACTTGAGAAATTCGGATTTTTCTCAAAGCGCCTATACGCCTGGATGGGCTTCCCAATAATGTGGGGGTTCATCGCTCGAAAGCGGGTCAAGAAAGATGGCCGCAGCCCCAAACAATTGTGGCACGACCTGCTTGATGAATGGTGTGGTGAAATCGGCCAAGCGCAATTCTTTGGCGGCGGGTCCCCTGACCTGATTGACTTCATCGCCTTCGGTTATATGCGCTCAATCTCTCCCTACCCACAATTCTCACAACTGCGCGACCATAAAGCCGGATTCGACTGGTATCAGCGGGTTGAGGCGACCTTGCAGGCATGAGTGATAACTTGGCACTGGAAAGTGAGCACGATGCTGTTGGCGACGCCGAGACCTTGGCAGGTCCATTCGGGATTTCCCTGGTAAGACTGGGCGCGGGCTCGATTCTCCTGGGCAGTGACAAGGGAGCTCTGCCCTATGGCAGTGAGCGACCTCGCCACGAGGTCAGGTTGGCCGAGCGCTGGGTCACCACCCAAATGGTCAGTCGCAAGATTTGGGCGCTGGCCGTGGGGGAGGATGAACCAACCGAGCCCGATTCTCTGGTCGAGGGAAAGTCATGGGATGAAATTGAAGATTTTCTCGCTAAAGTGAACTCTGCCGCGGCCTTAGCCGCTGACAAATCGGGATGGGGGGCGGGGGAATGGCGCCTGCCGAGCGAATCCGAGTGGATGCACGCTGAGGTACAATTAGACATCTCGGTACCGAAGGCAAAGGAGGAATTGTTGGCTGACCACCCGCACGCCAACCATCGCGGGGCGCCGACCGATGGCCGGCCTAGGATGGATACCAATCCCCACTCGATGATGCGGCTGTACAGAATTTCGCGCAAGGCGCACCCGACCAAGGTCGACTTCTCAGTAAAATCTCAGGCACCGGTGAAGAATGGTCAGGATGGAATGGTATTCAGATTGATGTTCATACCAAAGGAGGTCAGCCCGACAGTAGTCGGAGATTGCCTGCTCGTTCCCGAAGAAATTGATGCGGCGCGGCTGTTCAAGCGAGAAGCGATTATCGCCTTGGTGGTAGGAATAATCCCGTCATTTGCGATTCCAGTTCTGCGTGGTTTCAACAGTTACGCCGTCTCTGGGTGGGCCAACCTGCTGTTCGGGGGACTGGTCATCTCATTCGCCAGTTCGGTGTTCTGGCGACCGCGCACCGAAACCTGGGTTTACAGTGCGGATGGAAAGGTGATGGAGAGACGTTGGTTAGCCGGCAAAGACCTTTGAAAATGCAGCTATCCTGGAACATTGTGCGTCTATACTCGGGAATTGAGAAGTTTTTCCGGGAACATCGTGTGAGATAGTTCGGCTCAAGGTTTAACTGCCCAATCCACTATCCCCGTTTATGAAAATCGACCTTCGGGACAAAGTCCTGATTAGCGTCGGCTTGACGTTCTTGCTGCTGAACTTGACCCTACTACCGATCATCTTCACCGGGGCGGTGCCGGCAGCGGTTGCTGAGAAGTTCAATACTTATCCATTGGATTCAGTCTGTGGAGAAGATGGCGATTGTGATTCGATTGAGGACGATTGGGCTACTTCAACAACTCGACGCGATTACTACGTCTGGGATATTACAAATCTAGCCGATGTCATGGCTGATGAGGCTGTGCCAACCTACCATAAGATGGGCCCGTTCACCTATGAAGTCACTTCACAAAAAACCCTCATTGAACATGATGAAGATGCAGGAGAGTTGACCTACAATGTAGTCAAGTCGTTTGAATGCGCAACCGACAGTGCAATGCCTTGTGATACTGAAATCTCACAATTAAACATCCAATTCAGGCCGCAGATTATTGGGGCTACAGGGACCGCATTCAATGGAATCATGGATTTGACCAAAATCGGTTTTTCCCGAGGAATGATGAATCAGGACCTCAACACCACCCAAGCGAGTATCGCCACTGCAGAGTACATTTCTTCGTTTACTGATACGGCCGGCGGAGCGGGATATGGATACTATGGGTTCACCGCTTTGGGAGCTGCGGAGGCCTTGGGGGAGGTGAGCGTTCAACTGCCAAATGCGCTGGAGGGGAATGTGTTGCCAGCACCTGATTTCTCCGCTGGTATCGATACGGCGCTGTATTCATCGGTCCACCCCTTGGATTCTGAATTTAATATCTCTCTACGCAACCCGACCGGCCCAGTGGCCTTTATCGGAATGGGTAGCCCCGAAGTCTTGGTTTCAACCATCGAGGCTGACCCGGCGAATTCGACAACGGTGCAACGCGCCACCGCGTACGGCTATCTGGCGATGATGATGGTCGATACCGACGGTGATGATATTGCGGATACCGAGGTTCCCGATTATGCTCAAACATTGATTCGTGATTGGTCATTGTATGTGCCAACGGGGTTGGAGTTCCAAGGCAACGGTGGCGGTTCTGATTTCACCGATAGCGATGATATTGCCGAGAGATTAGAGAATCTTCTAGCCATTGACTTCTCGAATATGGACTGTCTCGACCTGATGGTGAATGGTGACGGAACCGACACGCCGCTCGGATTATTAGCGCAAAATGCAGCCGGAACTGGTTTTGGACTCTCCACATTCTTAGGAATGGAAGCGGTGACGGCAAAGACCACATTCGGAATGGATGAGGCCCAGTACGCAGCAATCGCCGCTTGGGCTGGTGGATGGGCAACCTCCTCAACCTCGATTCAAATGGCCCTATTGGGCGGTAATGGAACCCTCAATGCCGGTCAATTTGTCAACACAAGTTTTGGAGATGAAGACCCAATCAATGGCGGATATCTTGGTCTCAGCCTGAACCTGGGTGGAAATTGGCAATCCCTGTACGCCTCACCAACGGTCTCCCTGACGCCGGAGCAATCAGCTAAAGTCCTCTATGGGCCGCTGGGATTGACTACCCGCACTGGGGCGACACTGTTCCTTTTCGGCGAATTATCGGGCCAGACCCCCCCGGTGAATCTGGCGACTTTGCAACCCGATGCTCCCTCAGTTTGGAATGCAGAAACCATCGCCGCCGCATATGGAATCGATGCCAATGCCGCAAACGCATTACGAACCCTCGTAATGGGGCCGGTTTTCGGGGAATTTGTCGGGAGTTTTCTAATCGACAATTTTGCGGCAAAACCATACCTTACCCAATCGGTAAGCAGTTGGTTATTCGGATGGCACGACCCAGTCAGCGCATACCTTGCTACCGGTGATGCGACAGATATGAGCGCCGGATGGGCTTCACTGGAAACCAACGCGACCTATTACGGCTCAAATGGAGTGGTCAACGGCGACGGTACAAATTACACGATTTGCACCGGCGAGAATCCATCTTGTGACAAGGGTGAGATGATTAAAGAAGATGGCTCAAGCCAATTGTCATGGCGCAACGACGCCATGTTTGCAGCCACCTTGGGCCTCATCACCCCCGAAGATTTGTCCGGTACCACCGGCGGTTTCATCACCGGCGTTGATGACAAGGTCGACGTATCGGGATATGCCATCGCTGAAATCACCTGCTCAGGAACAGGTATGGTAAAGAAAATCCCAGTGGATATATGTAGCGCATCAGTCGAGCCGACCAGTCGTTCAATTCAAGCCAAATTGCTGAAGACTTTCACCCTTTTAGACGCCACACCGAGTGCCCTGCCAATCTACTTGGGAAGTGATATTGAAGTGAAGTCAGAACAACTCTCAGGCCTGATTATCGCCGGGGAATCAACCACCACGTTCTACCTCGACTCTCGCCCTGGAAGTGACATGGCAACCACCCCGACAATGGCGGTTTTGATCCCTGTTTTCCAAATCGAGTCAGCATCGGAGATTGGCGATGCTGACGCGTCAACAATGGAAAGCGCCATCGTGCAGAATCAGAACTATTTCACATACTGGATGAATATTGATACCGGCTTGGACTTGATTCCACTCGCCTTGTGGATAACCAGCTTGATACTGCTCATCTCCCCTGTTATTCTACACGGCCGTGAAGATGGAAGTGTGGATGGAGATGGAGGTGGCACACCTGAATTACCCGAAAAAACCACCACTGAATTTCTTGAAACAACCTCAACAGGACTCCCAGAAAAAAGCACTACAGGATTGCTGGCTAAAGCCACGACAGAATTACCCGATACCGAAAGTACCGGATTGCTCAACAGAGGGCTGGAATTACAGAACCGGAGTTCTGGCGATAAGTAGCACTGTCCTAAATTGCATGGATCATATCTTGTGCGTCTAAACCGGGATTATAACACGTTTTTCCCGGGAACATTGG
>DARQ01000118.1:0-265 GCA_002503395.1 Euryarchaeota archaeon UBA60
AGACCTCAGCATCATCTCCACCGTCATCAACACCATAGTATTCGTCCCGGCAACTGAATTCGACCCAGTCATAATCTGCCAGAGTGGGGTACAGTGGCGAGCCCTCTCCCAGTCGCCACTCAAGGTGGGAGGAGTCGAGCGCGAAGCCGATATCAGCGTCAGCCGAGAAATCAATGTTGAGGGTCTCTCCATCTCCCTTGAACTCGGCATCGATGGTTATTTCCATTCCCGAGTCAAGACTGAAAGCGAAGTCGAGGTCGGCGCC
>DARQ01000118.1:476-775 GCA_002503395.1 Euryarchaeota archaeon UBA60
GTGAGCAATGCGGTATCGACGAGTACCGCGTGGCGAATCGACAAGACGGTGGTTCGCGACCATACCTCGACGTTGTCTCCACCGGCGTTTTGGATAGTCTGTGTGGTGTGGTCTTCAATCGACGAGACGTACATGTTCGAGGAACCGGTGGTTATCTCGGCGATGACCATGGTGAAACCGGCTTCGGAAGCCGCATCCATCACGTCCTGTAACATTTCGTTGAAATCCAGTCCGGTCAGTCCTTCCAAATCGTCGTCGAGGTTCTTCCAATCATATTCTACTCCGTAGTAAACTGCATT
>DARQ01000118.1:912-4772 GCA_002503395.1 Euryarchaeota archaeon UBA60
AGGCTAGTTGTTTTAGATGCTCTTCGCATGACAGACCCTTTACAAACTAATGTATAAGGGTATAGCCAACACTCTGTGAAAGATTAGATTGCGGTGTAAAATCGCACACCGATTTCTCTACAACTAGGAATTCTGCTCCGGAATGTCGCCATTCAAGGAATCAGGATTATCTGGTAGAGGACCCCAAGTGGAGCGGGTGCGGTGCAGTCCAAGGCGTTTGAAATAGAGGAAACGCAGGTTCTTCCAGCCATCACCCCAGGTGTGGATNNCTCAATGGCATGCCATCGTTGGTAGGTCGCATCTTCGGATTTTCGAAAATCGACTTGCGGAACACCCACATCCCCGATTGGCTATCCTTGATTCCATACCAGAACAGCATCCGGGCATTGAAGGAAAGTACCCAATTACCGAAACCGTGCAGTCCGGACATCGAACCATCTTCGGCCTTGGTAAGTCGGTCACAGGTGATGAAATCCAATTTCTCATCGAGCAGGCGCCTCACCAGGTCGGGCACCTCTTCAGCCGGATAGGTGCAGTCGGCATCCATTGTGACGATGATGTCACCCTTGGCGACAACAAAACCAGAGCGGTAGGCGCGACCATACCCCTTGCGCGGCTCGATATGGACACGGGCGCCTTTTTGCAGGGCGATTTCACGGGTCTTATCGGTGGAATTTCCATCGACGATCATGATTTCCAATTCGTCGCACCAATCACGTGGGATGCTGTCGATTGTAAGGCCGACGGCGTCTTCCTCATTCCAAGTCGGAAGGATGACGGTGACCGATACTGGTAACTTCTCGCCCATGGTGAACGACGCGCCGAGGCGAACGCCTGCTTTGAAACCTATCGTCAGCCGCACGGCATTTCAGCATACGCTTGAAAGGTAATGAGTTCTGCCACCGACCGGTCACAGTGCACATCGCGATGTTATCGGGTGAATACCCACCTCGGTGGGGGGGGATGGGTTCGGTGGTTTTCCATCTTGCAGGTCACTTAGCGCAAAGTGGTCATCGGGTGACGGTTATTACCCGCAATCACGATGCGGCGGTGAGTGATTCCTCGTTGATTCCCTCGGTCGAGGGGGTGAAGGTCATCATGGTTCCATGGTTTCCCCTGCCGATGCAGTTTACCCGCTCATATGGGAAGAAGGCCATCAAGGCGCTGTACACCCTCAATACAATCGACCCGGTCGATGTGGTCCACCTACATTTACCGATGATTTCCCTGTCCACCAAGCAGGTCGAGAAAATCAGGCGAGAGGTTGCTCCGGTCATCTCTAGTCTGCACGGCTCGTGGTTGGGCGAGCGCGACGGGATGAAATTAGCCGCCAAGCACCGTGAGGCGGCTACTTGGCGCAATCCAAATGATCTGGCGATATTGCTGAGCGGTGGTTGGTATGCTCGCTACGAGGGTCAGGCGGCGCGCGCCAGTGATCTCTGTGTCGCCAATTCGCACGCTACCAAGCAGGACTTCGTCACCCGTTATCGCTTGAACCCCGAGAGTTGCGAGGTAGTGCACTGGGGCGTCGACGTCAAGATTTTCCGTCCGCTCAATCAAGACCATGAGGAGGAGCAGGTTGCCCATGAAGCCCTGCGCGAGAAGTATGATTGCGCCGATGAGGCATCTCTATCCGGGCGGCCAACGACCGAAAAACCGCTGATATTGGCGGTCGGGCGTCTCGTTGCCCGCAAGGGATTCATGACGCTACTGCGGGCGATGCCGGCGGTATTGGAGGCGATTCCCGGGGCGAGATTGGTCATCGTCGGGCGTGGTCGTATGAAGAAGAAAATGCGGCGGACGGCAAAGCGTCTGGCGATTGACCAGGCGGTGAAAATTCGTTCGGGAATGTCCTTTAATGATCTGGCGCAACTTTTCCGTACCGCTGATTTGGTCGCTTACCCTTCGTATTACGAAGGTCAGGGTCTGATTCCCTTGGAAGCGATGGCCAGTGGCACTCCGGTGGTCACGGTTGACCACGGCCCATTGCCGGAGATGGTCGATGAGACTGTCGGCCGGCTCTATACCCTGGGCAAGGTCGAATCTCTGGCGCAGGCCATCATCGCCGAATTACAATCGAGTGAGACGATGTCGAGCAAGGCCAAAGCCGGCCGGGAACGAGTGCTCAGTCGCTTCACCTTCGACCATAATGCCGATGACTTCGCAGAGATTTATCGAACCGCCATATCTGCTAAAACCGATTGATAATTAACCGGTTTCTGGAATTATTGAATCAGCCGCTGACCGTGAGCCTCAAGGCTAGGTATCGGTTGGTATCATCATGGCGGATGCATATGAGGTCGAAATGGCCGCGGCAGTCGATGCGGTCATGGTCGATGACCCGGCGCAGTTGGCCGACGAGCGACGCGATATGCTCGATTTCAACATGGCATTGGCCAGCATCGCCATCATCATTGCCCTGGCGACCGCTCTTTCGGTTATACTCGATGCTGAAATGGCCGAGGCCTTTACCGAGCGGAATACCGATGAACAGGTAATTGGAATATCGTGGATGGAGCCGATTTACATGCCGCGCCACGAGGAATGCATCGATTCGGACAATGGGCAGGAAGCAGATTATATCGGTTATGGGGTCGGATATGAACCCTCACTTTCGATAGATTCAAAGGGCAATATGCAGATTACTGCCCACAAGGATTTGCGTTGGGGTGGTGAAGGCTCTCCACTTCCTCCACCGTTGAGTACTGACCCGGGATTGTGGTATGCTTGCAGTGATGGTGACAGCACTTCATGGGATTACTGGGCCTCATGGTTCTGGATTTCTACCAACAATGGTAGTAATTGGACTCATGGAGATGGTTTTGAGCCAACACCAGGAAACATGCTATTTGCGAATTATCTGGCAGGTGGCTCTGAATGTCTGGGTGATGAAGGTGATATTGCAGTTGATGCGAATGACGTGATCTACTATCTCGACACCACTCTGGAGGACAATTGGTGGCACCGTTTCACTGAGGGCGGAGAATCCTACGAGATGGGCTCCTGCCAGCGAATGAATACGATGGCCGCCGATGACCGACCTTGGGTTGCCGCGCAGGGGGATGGAATCATCCATTATCTCGGGAACTCCGGTACAAGTCCACCTGAGTGCAGTTTAGACAGCGGCCGATATTGGTACTACCGTTCAGTGAACGGCGGCAACTCTTTCAGCCAGTGCTATTCAATGCCCGGCGGCTGGTCAACCATCTCCAGTCAGAAGCATGGCCCATATGTATTCGTGGCACAAGAAAACGCCGATAGTGGCTCTGGAACTGTTCAAATTCGTATTTCCGATGATTATGGCGAGGGTACGGGCCCTGGCCCCTCGGATGGTTCTTGGCAAGAACCGGTGGAATTGGGGCCAAGAAACGGTAATTGCCCCGAGGGCTACCCTGTGGTCAACAATAACGAAGGTGGAACAGTAGCGGTAGTCTGGGCGGATTGTCCTAGCGGAGATATCGGACCATGGGCTTTGCGAGTTGCAGTCTCATATGATAATGGGTCCAACTGGTCATCTTGGAACGCCACTCCGTTTGAGCGCGGAATCAGTATGTATCCCTTCGTTTCCATCAGTGAGGACGATGTTATCAGCATCGCCTTCTACGGTCTTGACTATGGCCAGGGCGGTGCCGAAGATGGCTATATGGCCGGTAAGGAATGGTACCTTTATGCTGGAGCTCTGCAGAGTCCTCAAGAGAACGATACCTGGGAGTTCGCAATCGCAGACCCTACACCTTTGCACGTGGTCACAGATTACGAGGAGTCGAACAGTGATGTGCACGCCTTGCACGATTTCTTTGAGACCGTAATCTCCCCCGATGGCACTTGGATTGGCATCGCCTATCAGCAGAATGTCGGCC
>DARQ01000118.1:4827-5657 GCA_002503395.1 Euryarchaeota archaeon UBA60
GGCCTACAATTAACGGGAAGACCGGTGTCGGTCGGTCTTCATTTGAATGGGCTTGGTAGCGAAGTTATTGCTGAGAAATGAAGCCGCGCCTTTCAAATGCTGAATCGCCATGCCTACGGCATGGAGCGACAGCCACGCCTAGTCGTATTGATGGCTATTGCTCTAATGCTGTTATCACTGGTCCCCGCGGTAAGTGCCGACGATGACCTCGCTTCCTCGGCGATAATGACCGATGGAAATTCTGTGACTGGCAACGTCGACTACGATGGCGATGTGCGTGACTGGTGGAAGATATATGCCTACACCGGCGACGTGGTCGAAGTCTCAATGACATCCTCAATGAGTAACCCTGCCTGGTGGTGTCCCTTTGATGGGTATGAAGGGTACATCAAACTCACAGATCCACTTGGAAATACTCTAGCAGGGGACTCATATTTTTCAGATGCTTCTTCATCAATCATTCTATCGACACAAGTGACCAGCGCGGATTGGATTCATCTGCGAATCAAATCTGACGATTCACTTTGCAACGACGGAATCGACTACACTTTGACACCGTCGATAAACAAGGATTTCCGCGATACCGATGATGATGGCTTCACCGATACCGAGGACGATTGTGATGACACAACTGGTAACTCGACCAATGATAGGAATGGTTGTCTCGATTCGGATGGTGACGGCTACTCTGATCCCGAACCGGGATGGGCAGCTCATCCACAGGGTCAGGCCGATGCCTTCTCCTACGAACCGACTCAGTGGCACGATACCGATGGTGATGGCTACGGTGACGAACTGACCGGATTCCAAGGCGACCACTGCACCTATGA
>DARQ01000118.1:5746-7495 GCA_002503395.1 Euryarchaeota archaeon UBA60
CTCAACAGCAGTGCGCCATGGCCGGCACACCCGCTCGGCCAAGCCGATGCCTTTGTTCTCGATGCCACCCAATGGAATGATTCCGACGATGATCGATATGGTGATAATTGGGCCGAAGGGTCTTGGAATAATACACGCATCAATGAAGTCGAGCCACTAGGTCAATGGGTGGAAAATGCTACCGAACCAGACGCCTGTCCGTCTACTCCGGGAATTTCGCTAAACGACCGTTGGGGTTGCCCCGATACCGATGGTGATGGTTGGTCGAACCCCGACCAGAATTGGACCGTTGCCGATGGTGGCGACGCCTTTGCCGACAATCCGAGCCAGTGGCACGACCGCGATAACGACGGCTGGGGCGATAACCAGAGCGTTGGAGCAACTCAGGTCGACGATTTCCCCGATAACCCTACCCAATGGCGAGATATCGACGGTGATGGCTATGGCGATAACCAGACCACAGGTGCATGGCAGGTCGATAATTTCACCCTCGAGGCAAGTCAGTGGGCTGATTTCGATGGCGACGGTTTCGGCGATAATCTCAGTGGATTCGAGGGTGATATATGCCCCGAATCTCTCGTTGAGCACGTCGCCAACGGGCAGATTTCACGCCACGACCGCTTCGGATGCTATGATGGCGACAAAGATGGATATTCTAACCCGACCAGTAATTGGGTCGCTCACCCCGAGGGATTTGCTGACGCCTTCTCCGACGAGCCGAGTCAATGGCACGATACCGATGGCGATGGCTACGGCGACAATATGGAGTGGTTCAGCGAAGGTGGGATGATTTCCGCCTATCGCGGCGATTCGTGTATCGCCACCCCGGGAACCTCGACCGATGACCGCTGGGGTTGCCCGGATTCGGATGGCGATGGTTGGTCGAATCCGACTTGGGATTGGATGGCCAGCCCACAGGGTTTGGCCGATGCCTGGCCCGATGATGCCAGCCAATGGCATGACCTAGACGGTGATGGTTATGGAGACAATCCGCTCGGCACCCAAGCCGATGTCTGCCCCGATACTGCCGGCACCAGTGTCGGATATGATGCGGGTGGTGACCGTTGGGGTTGCCACGATACCGATGGCGATGGTTGGTCTGACTTGGGTGATACTTTCATCCACGAGCCGAGCCAATGGCGAGATTCCGATGGTGATGGCTGGGGTGATAACGAGATGGGGCACGAGGGCGATGCCTGCCCCACCGTGCGCGGGGATAGTCTGTTCGACCGATTGGGATGCCGTGACAGCGATGCTGACGGCTGGTCAGACCCAAGTGATGAATGGACGATTCTCGATGGTGGCGATGCCTTTGCCAATGACCGGATGCAGTGGAAGGACAGCGATTTTGATGGCTATGGCGATAATGCAATCGGTGCCAAGCGCGATGACTGTCCGAAAATAGCCGGAACTTCAACCGCCGACCTGCAGGGTTGCCCCGACAAGAACAAGGATGGTTTTTCCGATGAATACGGTGAATTTGCAGCCGCGGTGACGATTATGGGTTCCAGCCCAACCGGTTCTTGGCTCTCCTTCGCCAGCTTGGGTGGAGCGATATTTGTGGCGCTGATGATCACCAAATCCGGAAGTATGGCGAGAACCCTGTTCGGCGGAAGGGTACGGGATGGCGGAAAAATATTGGCTGACCTCGAAGGTCCTGAGACCACTGCGACGGTTCCCGTCATCGATATGAATACCGGCCAGATACAGGATTTATCGCCAGCGATGGCCGAAGAGATCTCTCATTAT
>DARQ01000118.1:7699-13069 GCA_002503395.1 Euryarchaeota archaeon UBA60
AGTGCAGTTCCAACGGTTTCTTCCGAGGCGGGAGATGACCTGAGTCTGGCCGATGTCGGTCTACGTTTGGTCTCTATGCGTAACGACACCGGCCTCGATACAAATGATGACGGTCAGGCCGATGCCTTCCGAGTCGTGGTCGTTCTCAATGCGACCGCCGAGATGGCCGATGTCAACATGGTTCTGATAGCCAGCACCGGCCCGAGAACCATCGAGCAATGGGTCAATACCAGTATCGAGGGGCAGGAGAACTTCTCCATCACCATCGAGTCTTGGGAAGTCGGTCAATACAGCATGACCTTGCAGATGTACGACCCGCAGAGCATGTCGATGTTGGTAAACCTTGACTTGGGCTCATATTGGTTCGAACCAGCCCTCTTCCTGCCGACCTTGCGCCTGAGCCTGTCTGCTCCAGCCTATCTGCAGACCGGCGATTCATGTCAAGTGACCAGAGTTTTCAGTGATGAGGTCGGGTTCAGATATGGTATGATGGGCAGCCGAACATTCACCGGAGCCCCATTCCAAGTTTTCGAAAGCGATGAAGTTCTCGATTGTGGTAATTGGCCTGCTGGCGCATATTCCCTGCGTGAGTCCTACCAGAACGGCTTGGGGCAGACCAGCGAGGTCGAACTCACCTTCTCAATCCATAATCGCCCAGCTCCGGCCTTTGATCTCAGCATCGTCGGTGATGGTGATGAGACCGGCACCACCTGCAGTGTGACGCTTCAACCACAATCGACCACCGAATCCTTATCCTCGCACAACCGAGTCTGGGAGGTCATTCCCAACCAGATGATCGGCAATGTTTCGAGCATTGATTGTTCGCAGTGGGCGCCGGGTATTCACAAGGTCGTGGTCACGGTAACAAATAGCGAGGAGATTTCCACCACCCGTGGCCTCAATATCGTCCGCCTTCCACCTATTGTCAGCGAAGAGAATCAAACCGATAACTCGACGGTTTGGCCGACCCGCTCACTCGGTAGTGAAGTGGCACAGAATCACAATGGCTGGTATGCCATCGGCGGTGCTTCTCTGGTGGTATTTCTGTTGACCCTGCTGATGACCAGGAAGGATGAGGATGCAGAAGGGGGCAATGATGACGGCCAGAATCACCCATCCCCTGAGGAGATACTACTGAGCGATGGATTGGGATATGTCCCCCCAATTCTTGCCGAGCCTGACGCTGAAGGTTTACCCACCTTTACCGATGAAGAGGGCATTACGTGGCGCCGTCACGACGACGGGCAGGTCGATTGGTGGGATTACCAGAAGTTACTGTGGGTGCGCTTTGAGTGAGATGGTCAAATGGAACTGATACAATACATCGAGAATAATCCACTTATGGTGGGACTACTATCTGCGCTGGTATTTCTCATTATTTTTTCGTATATCATCTGGCGCCAGAACGTCGGCTGGAAAAAGGCCCGCTTCGACCGAGAATGGGTCGATGATTGTGCCCAGATACCGCACTTTGAGATGGGCGAAGACGGCCGCAGTTTCACCCTCCACAATTGCCGTGATTTCACCTGGCGAACGACCAAGGACAAAGACCAGCATTGGGAATCGTTTTCCGCCAGTATCGATGACCTGGTCGACATTTGGTTCGTTCTCGACCATTTCCACAGTATTCGCGGCATGGCACACACGATGCTGACCTATGAGTTCACCGATAATCGCTACATCACGGCCTCCTTTGAGGCGCGACGTGAAGTCGGTGAAAGATTCCACCCGTGGACCGGATTGTGGCGGGCTTTTGAGTTGTATCTGGTGTGGGGCAGCGAGAGAGACTTAATCGGCCTGCGCACCAATGGTCGCGGCAATGATGTCTACCTCTATCCGACCGTGGTCGAGCCTCACAAGCGCGAAGGAATGTTGCTGCGGATGATTGCGCGAACCAATGAATTGGCCGAGAAACCCGAGTTTTACAATACCCTCACCAAGACCTGCACCACCGCCATCATCAGGGAGATAAATACCGTGACCCCGGGCCGATTACCGCTCTCTTGGCGGGCTTTAGTGCCTGGATATATCGACCATCTCGCCCTGCGTCGCGGCATGCTGGTCGATAAGGGTGGATTGGAGAAGACCAAGGCTGCGGCGGCGATTTCCGAAAAGGCACAAGCGGCTGGCTTGGGAAACCGGGGTACGGATGAATATTCACAGGCGATTCGTCAGTAGAAGATCATCACCAATAACCGTCCGGAAGAATTGGATGAGAAAGAAATCTCGGGATTGTCTACGGTTGCTCGATTGTGCAGACCACGGGTAGAGAATGACAGCCGCTCAGATTCGACCTCGTATTCAAATCCACACAGGTTCAACTCTTCAATATCACCGCCGAGGGCGAAAAGCGACACCTGTTGGCCATTTCGTGCCTCGATTATGGCACCCGGGTCGAGCAAGGTTGCGGTGCAATCCTCAAAGTGCAGTTTCACTGCTAGTTCTGCGGGCGCTTCGAGCAGAGCGGCAAAAGTGCCGAGTATGTGGTCTGTGCGCCCACTGGCGACACCGATGACATCGACTTCAGAAGCGCCGGCCTCGCCACACCAGTTCAGCGCCTTGACCAAGTCGGAATTCACTTGCTCACAAACCTCGATGACGCGCGCCCCGGGATGGCACGCGATTACGTCGCTATCGGCCGAATCGAGGTCACCGATCACAACTGTGGCCGCGACCTTGTTCAGCGCTAATTCAGCGGCGCCGCCATCGACCGCGATGATATGAAGAGCGGCTTCAGCAAGCGGTCGCCAAATCACCGGATTCGGCCACTCTCCGGCCGCCGCAATCAGCCATCTCTGCTCGCTCACCCTCGCCGCTGGGCCGCGACTGATTATCTGCTCATCGCCAAACCCATCTCGATTTCACGCCGGGCGCCTACGGCGTCCGGCGGGCGCGAAGCGTTTTGAAGGGGTGATGATGTGAGCACGCCATGTCGGGCTCGAAAATGGCGCTGAAGCATTTTCATTCGCTCGGCCTGACGCTGTTGATGATGCTCTCTCTCGCGGCCCCATTTGCCGACTTCTCCACCACCCCATCTCTCGGCGATGAGGTCGACGATATCGGCCCGCGCATGTCGACGGTCGGTTTTGGCAGCGGTGCTGGAAGACAATACCTGCACGGCACTCAGATTATCAACGGAATTACTTGGGATGTCAACCCGCAAACCGCGCTCGAGCGCCACGCATGGGTGCAGTTGCACGGAAGTTCGCCTGACGACCTCGCCGATAAGGAAGAGTTGGCGCTGACCGTTGATGCATTTGGACAGATTCATGCCTGCTGGAGACAGCACGACAATGCGTCATCGACCAATTATTCGCTTTGGTCAGCAACCTATGACGACGATGGTTTGGTCGAAAAGATTAGGGTTTCGGATTCGCGTAATCCAGGAATCTCCTGTGACCTTGCCATCGATTTGCGCGGTGACCAAAGGATGGCGTGGATCAACGGCGATGATAATTCGATTTCGATTGGCCGTCAGGTCTCGCCTAGTTATATCAATAGCGAGCGCACTTTTCACAACCGCACCGTGATGAATGATCAAGATGCTGATTCATTGCAAATCGTCATCGATGATGATGCGAAGGAATACATTTTGTGGCGAAACTCCACCACCAACAAATTGTGGATGACTAATTACACCAGTTCATATTGGACCACCTGGCAGGTTATCGACCGGCCGATTGGCAAAGAATTCAGAGCCGCAATGGACGATTCAGGACTCATTAGTGTGGTTTACCTAGACCTGTTGAGCGAAGAGATTCGCCTGATTGAGTTCACCTCAGCCGACGATATTTCCCTGAGTGTCCTGGAACAGGGCGAATCAGCCGGCTCCTCGATTGCTGTCGCCCAAGATCCGAATGGCAATGAACAGGTTCTCTACACCCTGGAAAACAATAGCGGAACTGTGCGCTTGCTGAGAAATCTTGCGGGGAAGGATACCGGGAGAATCGACACCACGCCGCGATGGACAACCCCAACCATCGCTCAAGGTGACATGGCAATGCAAGTAATCTCCGACGCCGATATCAACGGCGATGGGTATAGTGACCTTATCTGGTCCGAGCCGATGGCTGATGTGGGTGGGAATGAAACTGGTCTGGTATCGATTCATCTCGGTGCTGAGAATGGCTTGAGTGATATCGCAGATATAGTGCTGAACGGAACTTTTGATGGCGAGCATTTTGGTCATGGTCTGGCAGTTTGCGATGTCGATGGTGACGGCTATGATGACCTGGCAATAGGGCGGCCTGGGGCTGGAACCTCCAATACCGGAGCAGTTGTGTTGTATTCGGGAACTACTGCTGGATTAGCCGCCAACCCATCGTGGAATTACTATGGCCGAGGCCATGATGACCAGGCCGGATGGGCCATCGAGTGTGCTGGAAATACCAACGCCGACGGATACGAAGACCTGCTGGTCTCATCGCGCGGAGCCAATACCTCTTCGAGTGGTGGCGGTGGTGTTGGCGCCGAGTATTTTGGTATCGTTGACTTATTCTTCGGCTCCATGAGTGGTCTGGCATCAAGTCCCGATTGGTCGAGGAATGGAACCACATTGGATTCACACTTCGGTACGACTATGGCTGGGCAAGCCGATTTCAACGGTGATGGTTACGATGATTTCGCAATCTCAGCTACCGGTACGATGGATGAATATTTCGGCTTTTCTGAAGTTTTGCTTTGGGCCGGAGCGGAATATGGCCCAACCGCAGAACCTGAGCGCAAAATCATCTCAATAGCACAGGGTCGACTATTCGGTTTCAGTTTGGCATGGAGCGATGTGAACGGTGACGGTAATGATGATTTGGCGATTGGGGAGCCCTTTAACTCGAGTAAGAATTACCAATCAGGAAAGGTGTGGTTATTCCACGGGGTTTCCGATTCCAATGTGACCACCAGTCCGGCTTGGAGTCTTTCTCCAACCCAGAGCAACGCCTTGACCGGGGTCGCGCTCAGTGCCGCTGGAGATGTAAACGAAGACGGCTATGAGGACCTCATAATCACCATGGGGGGCATCGGCAGTAAGGGTGGCAACGTCGAGTTATGGTTGGGTTCGGCGTCCGGCTTGGAAGACTCTGGCCAATTGATTGCATCGGGTGGCCCGGGTGAGAGAAATGGCTGGTCACTGGCTACCGGAGGCGACCTGAACGGCGATGGAATGTCCGAAATAGTATTCAGTCACCGTCAAGTCGTGAATGCAAGCGTCTGGAATGCCAGCCTTTCGCTTGTTTCCGAACAGGATTGGGAATCCATCGATATCCAAGTTGGCGGGATAATTCAAGACGCTGACCTTGGGGTTGGCCCCGACGGCGAATCATATATTCTCATCACCAATCAATCCGCTGGCCTTACCTCGACAATTCTGATGCG
>DARQ01000118.1:13160-14359 GCA_002503395.1 Euryarchaeota archaeon UBA60
ATTTCCGGCTCGGTTGAGGCTGAACTGGTGGTCGATGGGGGGGGCCGGGCCTGGGCGATGATGGTCAGCGACCTACCCCATGGAGGTGTGGCGCTGGAGATGTTCCAGCCGGTGATGTCGTGGGTCTCGATGTCTGACAGGTTAGCAGAAACCGGGGATATAGGACGATTCCCCGCATTGGCTGTCGATGAAAATGACATGATGCACGTCGCTTTTTTTGACAATGGCACCAATCGGCTGTGGTATTCGCAGGAGAGTGCCTCGGGTTGGGTGACCGAGCCAGTGCGAGGCCAAATCGACATTGCATCACCGATTCACATTGCCAATGATTCCTCCTCGACCGAGTTGATCTATCGAAATGAGAACGATGGAACCCTATATGTCGCCACCAAATCAGCAGGTTCCTGGAGCGAGAATATGATAGGAGAAACCACTATGGCCAGCCATATACAGGTGGAATTAGCCAACGGCACACACCATCTCTCGAGTTGGAACATCTCTGGAAACTCAACCTTTGGTTTCATGCCACGTGATGGTAATAACGATAATTTCGCCGCGGTGCCGTTGGTGATTCAATACGACTCCTCTTATCGAGCCACCACCCTTACCAACGGCTCGATATTCTTGGCATGGTCGAACGCCAGCGGAGAGGGTGGAGTAATCACCAATCTCGGTGAAGAAGAAGGGAATTGGACGATTCTCCATACTTGGGGCACAAAGAATTCAACCGCATCTGGCTTAGCGATATCTCAGCGCGACAACATCACCTATTTGGTGAATTACAACGATAACTCACGAGGTGATTTTCACGCCTATGAATATTATAACTCAAGTTTGATTCATGCGGTGCACGAATCCGGGGTAATAGAGGTCTCGGGCACGGATTCGGTGGCTGAATTCCTTCCCGGTGGCAGTCAGGCCATCACCCAGCGAAATTACGATGACACTACCAATATTTCTGCGATGCAGGCATATTCCCACACCGGTGCTTACCTGATGCGCACCCCTGATGAGGGCATTTCGCTGGTCAATCATGGCGCTTTCACTTCGACTCCTGCCAGTTTGGCCACCGGGCCAACCGCAGGCCCGATTGCTTTTGCCCAGACCTCAGATGGTGGCTTGAGAATCGCCGTGTATGACACCATCTATCGCGACCTGGTGATATATCGCTTGGAAGCGGATTCCGATGGCGATAATAT
>DARQ01000118.1:14505-16479 GCA_002503395.1 Euryarchaeota archaeon UBA60
AGTGACCGGATAGAGTTCGGTTGTGCTGATATCGATGGCGATGGTTGGCCGAACCACATCGAAACCTCGGGCTGCACCATAGTCGCCGGCGATTCCTACCTCGACCGAATCGGCTGTAAAGACCTCGATCAAGATGGTTGGTCAAATAATGGAGATGGGTGGTTGAACGGCGATGCCTTCATGTCGAATTGGAAACAGACCAAAGAGAGCGATGGTGATACGCGGGGTGATAACCATGGCCCAGATTGCTGTTACACCTTCCATCCCTCAACCGGATTCAGTGATTCCGCCGATTCAGATCCATTCCCCCACAATTTCCATCAGTGGGTCGATACCGATGGCGATGGATATGGTGATAACTATTCACATGAAAGCGGTGACCAGTGCATCTACGTCTACGGCCTTTCGCATTATGACCGTCCCGGTTGCCCGGATGGCGATGGCGATGGTTACTCCGACCCCTCGGGCGCTTGGGATGAGGCTGCCGGCGCCGACAAATGGCCCGACGACGGCACGCAATGGTGGGATACAGATGGTGATGGTTATGGTGACAATTCAAGCGATGATGCGACCAATCCCGACAAGTTCCCCACTATACCGGTAGCGGCAATTGATGAAGACAACGATGGTTATCCCGATGATTGGACTTCATTATTTACCAATAGCAGTAACACCAGTGGGCTCATCCTCGATGCCTGTCCAGGTGTTGATGGCTATGGTGAGTCATTCCGCGACCGATTCGGGTGTCCTGATTCAGATGGCGATGGCACCTCGGATCTCGGTGACCCATTTCCACTTGAAGCGAGCCAATGGCAGGATACCGATGGCGATGGTTTTGGCGATAACCCGTCAGGTGTTCTTGGCGACATGTGCCCGACAACCGTCGGCTTCTACAACGGAACATTGGGCCTCGGCTGCCCAATCATCAATGCCGACGATGATGATTTGGATGGAGTGGGCAACGATGAGGACCAGTGTGCGGAGACTCCCGAAGGTGAAACGGTCAATTTCGCCGGCTGCTCACAAAGTCAACTCGATGATGACTTGGATGGAATTGCCAATTCGCTCGATAGTTGCCCCGACACGGTTCCCGGCGAGACCGTCGATGCCATCGGTTGTAGTCAAAGCCAGAGCGAGACCGATAGCGATGATGACGGGGTTCTCGACCCCATCGATGATTGTCCGGATACCGCCTCAGGTGCAGAGGTTGATTCGGATGGTTGCTCTGCCGACCAGCGTGATAGTGACGAAGACGGTGTCAGTGATTTGGCCGACCTATGCCCTGGCACTCCAATCGGCGCCGCGGTCGACGGCGATGGCTGCATCGTCGCCGGAGTAGATTCAGACGCTGACGGCATCGACGATGTCGATGACCCATTCCCCGGCGATGCAACCCAGTGGCTCGACCAAGATGGCGATGGTTATGGCGATAATAGCACTGGATTGAACGCTGACCGCTGCCCAACTATAAACGGCTCGAGTATTGAAGACCGGAAAGGGTGTCCCGATAGCGATGGTGATGGATGGTCAGACCCCGACCTTGCTACGGGGACCTGGGGGGTTTCCAGTGGTGCCGACGCTTTCGTTGACGAACCGACGCAATGGAGAGATGCTGACCTAGATGGATTTGGCGATAATCTTAGTGGCGTTGATGCAGACCAATGTCCCGATACGGATTTCGGCTGGATTGAGAAAGTAGACGAAAATGGCTGTGCTGCCAATCAGATAGATACCGATGACGATGGAATTTCCGATATTTCCGACAACTGTCCGAATCAAGTAGGTCCGTTTTCAAATGGCGGTTGTCCACTGGAGGATGGTGGAGGAAATGGTAGCGGTACCACTGATGGTATCCTCGGGATGAATACGACCACTTTGTTGATATCTGGCGGGATTGCCGGCGGAGTGATAATCCTGTTCATAGTCATCTTGGTAATAATTCGCGGCGATGATTACGACGATGATGATGATGAT
>DARQ01000118.1:16530-16726 GCA_002503395.1 Euryarchaeota archaeon UBA60
GATGATGATGAAGAACATTATGAGGATGAGGATGATGAAGACTTCTTCTCCAGTTTCGGTGCAAAACCAAAGTCAAAGCCCGAATCAAAGCAATCTTCTCCAGCGCGACAAAGAGGTGGGCCGAGTGGCGGTCCTCCCCGTGGCGGTGGCAGTGGTGGGCCGAGAGGTGGTTCTCCCAGTGGCCCCATCGGTGCCC
>DARQ01000118.1:16872-27875 GCA_002503395.1 Euryarchaeota archaeon UBA60
TGCGGGACGCGGTGGTGGGCCGAGTGGTGGTCCACCCCCCGAGAAAGCACCAACAGGGCGTGGAACACCAACACAAGGGGGGAGGCCGATAAGGGCATCACGCAAGACAGTCGTCAGAGCAGAAGTAATTGAAGAGTCACAGGCAAGTGGTAACAATATAAGGCGCGCCCGAGCGGTAAAGACCGAAGAATCTACCGATGAACACCCTCCATGGATGGAAGAGGACATCCAGTTATTTGCTGCCTCAGATGAGGATAATAAGGCATCCAGTGTCGCTTGGGCTTGGGATGAGATGGAAGCCTCGACCTCGGAGCGGAATATCCTGATGCAACTTCAGGAAACCGGTTGGTCGGTAGAACAGTCTCGGGCTATTATCGACGAGGCGAAACAATACTGAAAAATCCCCAATTTCCCATTTCTGAATTGATGATTGAATAACGTTGAGTGAGAAGATGAATATGTCTGAAACCGAATTGGCCGGAGCCGCCCTACCCGAGGGAATCGAGGTTGATGAGACCTCGGCATATTTCGGTGTCACCCAGAGCAGTGATATCCTCCATGAATTGCAACAGATTGACAGGCATGTAGCATTGGCTCGATTCATCGAACTCACCGCCGACCTCCACCTCAGTTCTGAAGAGTTTGATTATACCGCCGCCAGCGAGCGGATGAATTGCGAAGGCGGCGAAATCTACTATCTCGTCGTCAGTCATTTCCGCTTCACTGCGATGTGTGACCCGCTGAGAATATTCCTTGGAATGGAAGATAGTGAAGGGAATCCGGGCGATGCTTGCCAACTCCCTCCCGAGGAAATCGAATTGTTGACCAATTTGACCAATGCCATGCCTCTGCTCGGGCTGATGGCGATAGGATTCCTGACCGCGGGACAAGGGATGGTGGTTACCTACGCCAGGACTCTTGAAAGTCTACTCATCAATCCGTCAGCGAATCTCGCTAATTTACTTGAGATTGGCCAAGGTTATGTCAATGCCCTAGCCAATGCCAGAGAAGGAAATTATCCCGAGCCCATCGAGGTGCTGACAATCGGTGGTGAGGCGGTATTTTCCAGTGATGCCACATCACAGCCCAATGTGCCTTTGCCAGGTGGCCAGCCCGAGGCAGCGAGCCCCCTACCTTCCAGCCCGATCGCCACTGTGGCTTCTCCGGCACAAGTTCAGGCTGAGGTCGATGTGCCCTTGCCTGAGACGACACCCTCAGTTCTTGAATTGACTCCCGACATCACCATACCTCTGCCGACCGATGGTTCTGAGACTATTTCCAAGCCACCTCAGGTCGATGACGATGTACCGGTTGATGACTTGACTGTAAGGCAGGTGGAAGTCCGTGCCGAGAACGTCTTCGACGATGCTTTCGGCAACGCTTTGAGTATCGAGCAAGAATCTGCCCCACCGGTCGAATCCGCGCCCGCGCCATCCCCGGAAGCGGTTGCCGCTCCGGCTTCCGACCCTGTAGTTGAGCCTGAACCTGCAGCACCTGCAGCAGCACCTGCCGAATCCGTGCCCGAATCGGCTACAGCTGCTGAAACTGAGCCGACCTTGCCGACCCCTGCGGTTTCACCGGTTCAAGCGCCCTCTCCGGAGCGAGAACCAGAACTTGACAGGAGTCCAACCACTGGTGAAAAAGTGCTGGATTTCCTCGCCGCAGATACCGATGGTGATGGCCACCTGTCCAAAGACGAGGTTGTTCAAATGGTCGGCGATTCCGAAACCGCTGACGAGTTCATCAAGGCTGCCGATACCGATGGCGATGGTGAAATATCATTGCCAGAATTCATCTCTGCAACCACTGATTCATCGGTGGCAGAGGGTGAGGAGGCTACGGTGATATCTCTGCCGCGCCCAGTGACGCCGCTGCGTCGACCAGTCAGTGATGATAAGGCGATGAATGTCGGTAGGACAACGGCGCTGGCAGGGAGGCAATATGTCATCAAGAGTGGAATACACTGTGGTGGTTGCGGAATCGGAATCGACCCTCATTGGCGACACTGCGTGGTTTGCGGTGTCGGTCGATAATCACTCGTCTATGGATTCGAAATGCAATTCATGGCCGTCTAGAGTTATTCTTGCGCCCTTTACCACACCGACCAATCTACCCCCGCCTGCTAATTGGGTACCAATGGTGAAATAACAGGTTCCGAGAACTTTTTCATCCTCGAGGACATTCCCCAGCAGTCTTGCTTTAGGGTTCATCCCAAAGCCGAATTCGGCGACTCCCCATACCGATTCTCGCTCGCGCGGTTTCATCTTTGCTGCAGCATCGCGGAATGTTTGCCGCAGATGCGCCGCTTCCTGACCTCCGGTCACATCGATGACCGAGCCCTTTTCGATATTCATGGTAATCGGCTCTTCCACAAGATCTGCGTCCCAAGCCCCATCGATCACCACAATTCCTTCCATCGAACCTTCTTTTGGGGTTATGAATATCTTGCCGGCGGGTAAATTGGTAAGCATTCCAGGACGGTTGCATATTCCGCTATCGTCGAGATTCCAATCGCGCCAGTTCACATCAAAGGTAACGTCGGTGCCGCCAGGTGAGGTGATGTGCAGGGTTTTCTTACGTCGCATTATACCGTATACTTCGGCAATTTCGGACTTGATAGAAGCGAAATCGGCGGTCATCCCACCCTCTGTAAACATCTCTACATTCATCCCCGGCATCGTTGTAATTCTCGCCTTTTGTCGAGTTGCCGCCAAACGGGCTTTGGTGTGGGTGAGAGAATATCTGGTCGGGGCGAGAATCACATCCTGTTGCCGCATCAAATCGGCCACCGGGCGAGGCGGTTCCTCACCGTGGTGGCGACCTTTTGGCATTACCACCATCAATACCCGCTCCGAAATTTCACTGGCAGCCAGATATAGTGCTTCACCGATGAGAGAAGTACTCGGGTCGGCGACGATAAGGACATTCTCGTGGCGATATATTTCCATGCAGGTCTTGACGACCATTTCTGCACTGGCATTCAACGCCTCTTCACGCTCTTTTTGCGACATGATGTCGAGGGGGTCGAGTTCATCTCCGGCAGCACCGTTTCCGCTCGTTTCATCTTCAGACTCTCCCGCCTCGGTCACTCTATCGGATTCTTCGGTCGTGACCTCATCGACCGATGAGTCGATATCAGAGATTTCGATATCTCTGTCCTCCTCGTCAAGAGGTAACCCTTCATCCTTTTCCTCGCGCTTGCGCCGTCGGGCCACAAACCCCCATTCTCAGTCTTGACTTCAAGGGTTTCCTCAATATGATTAGGAAGGCAGTATGCTTTCACATCTCATTGAAGGTAGAATACGAGTTGGCAAAACCATGCGACAGGCATTACAGCAGGACTTCGATGACAGAATGACGAATTGGTATCGCTTGAATGGTATTCGCTCGCACCTTTCATGGGACCAACAGACGATAATGCCGGAAAAGGCCGCCCGCGGGCGCGGCCAGACCCTATCTTGGCTAGCTGGACTGGCACATAGCCATATCACCGATTACAAACTAGGTGAAGTCGTCAGCCTGCTCGAAGCAGATCTCAGCCTATTGGATGAAGATGATGCGTGCAATGTCCGACGGATGCGCCGGGAGATTGACATGGCGACAAAATTACCGGTGGAATTGGTCGAGGAAATGGCCTCTGCGGTCAGCCAGGCTCGCCAAATCTGGCAGGAGGCCCGTGCCGCTGGTGACTTTGCGATGTTTGCCCCTGAACTGCAGAAAATCATCGATTTGACCAAGGATAAAATGCAGTATTTGGGTGGTGATTCTGCTAATTATGATGTCCTGCTCGACGAATATGAAATCGGTATGACCATGGCGGATTACGACCCGTTATTCGCAGGCTTGAGGGAGCGTCTCGTGCCATTGTTGGAGAAGATAATGCAGGCTCAGCGAGACAAACCCGAACTCAGTCTGCCAGAAGGGATGCAATTTGTCACCGCCGACCAAGATTCCTTCTGTCGTTTCGTAAGCGCCCTGATGGGATTTGATTTTGCTGCCGGCCGGCTCGATACCACGACTCATCCTTTCTGTTCAGGCCTTGCTGTCGGTGATACTAGAATCACCACCAGATATGATGAGAGTGACCCTTTCTCCTGTCTCTATGCAGTGATGCACGAGTCGGGCCACGGCCTGTACGAACAAGGTTTGCCCGACCAGCATGGTTTGAGCCCGCGCGGCCAGGCGATTTCCCTGGGTATCCATGAATCACAATCACGCCTCTGGGAAAATCAAATCGGCCGTACCACCGCTTTTTGGCAGGCTGTTCTTGACACATTCAAACAGAAGTTCCCCGAGTTACCACCGGACCTGGGGGCCGAAGAGATGAACCGTATCGCCAATGCGGTGAAACCTTCATTCATCCGCGTCGAGGCCGATGAAATAACCTACAATCTGCACATCATGATGCGCTACGAAATCGAGAAGAAAATATTTGAAGAGGATTTGCCGGTGGCCGAGATTCCAGAGGTGTGGAATACGATGTTTGCAGAATGGTTCGGTATCGAGGTGCCCGATGATAGTCTGGGCTGTCTACAAGATGTGCACTGGTCATATGGCGCGTTTGGATACTTCCCAACCTATACCTTAGGTAATTTATATGCGGCACAGTTGAGTGCTAAAATGGTAGATGACCTCGGTGATTTGGACGAGATTATCCGTTCTGGAGATTGGTCGCCCATCCTAGCGTGGTTACGCGAGAAGATCTATTCTCACGGGATGCTCTATGACCCGAGTGAGTTGATTGAGCGGGCGACCGGAAAGCCGCCAAGTCCAGAGCCCTTTCTCGATTATGTCGAGAAAAAATATTCGAGGATTTATGGGTTATAGCGTGTAATCTCGGAAAATAGCGGGAGCGAGAACAAAGATATGTTTCGTAGTCTCGCGTAGCGATTTTATTCTGGCCTACGGCCACGGACTCATCAGCAGAGCCTCTCCAACCTCTCCCGGCAATACCATCAACTTGCCCTTCGCCCCAGTCTGTTCATCGCGTTTGAAAACCGGGATTCCGGCCACAATCGTCAACACCGGCCAGCCCTTGAGGATTCGCCCCCTGAACGGATTCCAACCGACTCTCGACCAGGTGTTCTCATCACTCACCTCGATTTCAAGGCTCAGGTCGATGAGTACCACATCACCGTCGTAGCCCTCTAGCAATTTCCCCTTACCGACGATATTGTAGCAATCGGCGACATTTGTCGACATCCACCTGACCACGTCTTCAATACTGCAGCACTCACTATTGACATGGTCGAGCATCACCGCCAGCGAAGTCTCTACCCCTGGCATCCCAGAGGGTGCTTTTGGAAAGCCCAGTTCCTTGCTCTCAAGGGTGTGGGGTGCGTGATCTGTCGCCAAGCACTGAATCGTCCCATCCTCAAGTCGCGACCACAGTGTTTCCCGGTCGTCAGCGGAACGAATAGGGGGATTCATCTGTAATCTCGCCTGCTCTCTCTCGATGTCGGTGTCATCGAAAGTGAGGTATTGAGGGAGTACCTCGGTGGTGATTATCGCTTCAGCATCACCATCGTCACATTGTGAGGGTAAGGTGGTCTTGCCGGCCAGCCAATCAGCCTCAAGGGCTGATGAAAGGTGGAGGATGTGCAGTCGGTGGCCATGCTCTTGCGCTAGTCTGGTCGCCCTTTGTGTGGCCAGCAGTGCGGTCTCGCTATCGCGCCACTCGGCGTGAGCGGCGATATCGCTACGCGCCTCGAACTTCGGCCAACGCCGGTTCAGACGCTCTTCATCCTCGGCATGTACCGCTATCAGGCCGGGGGTATTGGCGAAGATATTTGCCAGCGCGTCTTCGGAGTCGACCAGCAGGTCTCCTGTCGATGAGCCCATAAAGACCTTGATGCCGCAGATTCCCGGAATCGAATGCGCAGAATCTACACAACCGACCGCGGCTTGCAATTCCTCCAGATTATCGTCGGTAGCGCCGATGAAAAAGCCGTAATTAGTGATGCATTTTGCTGCCGCAGTGGACATTTTTTCTCGCATCGCCGCCATCGTAATAACCGCAGGTTGGTTATTTGGCATATCGAGAAAGGAGGTTACTCCGCCGCTGGCGGCGGCAGATGAGCCGCTTTCCAAGTCCTCTTTTTCAGGCTGTCCCGGGTCGCGAAAGTGGACTTGGGGGTCGATGCATCCGGGGATGAGGTGAAGGCCACTGGCATCGATTACCTTCTCACCCGGTTGCGCGGCTAGGCCAGATGGAAAAACCATCGTTTCAATGATGCCATCGACGATACGACAATCACCGACTCGGGTACCATCATCTGCAACAATGGTCGCACCTCGTATCAGTATCGAGCCTCGGCTGGTCATTTCTCTCCCCTCAGGGGGCGGCACAGCCTAGCCTTCAACCTGTCTGCCGAAGGGCATTCTTTGGGCGAAATGCTGGACACACATCATGATTGCATTCAATATAAGGTCCGCCGAGTAAATCGACGCAATATGGTACCGCTTTCCATATTTCATCGATGGTTTCTCGTATCGCTTTGGGACGGCCTGGGAGATTGAAAATAAGTGAGGAACCACGTATCCCTCCAACTTGTCGAGAAAGGATTGCGGTAGGTGTATAACGAAGGGATATCGCCCGCATTTGTTCGCCGAAGCCATCCATCATCCGCTCGCACACCGCCTCTGTTGCCTCGGGCGTCACATCGCGTGCCGCCGGGCCGGTGCCGCCGGTGGTGATGACCACCGAACATCCGAAATCATCGCATAATTCCTTCAGGGTCGATTCGATCTGCTGTCGCTCATCTGGAATGCAACGATAGTGTGCAGTCCACTGTGAATCGAGCGCGGCGGCGAGGAATTGGACGATAGCAGGCCCGGACTCGTCCTCGTAGGTACCGGCGCTGGCGCGGTCGCTGACGGTGATAATACCGATGTCGGCGGCATCACCGACAGAATTGGGCTTGCCGCCGGTGGCAATTATCCCGTGGGAATCCACCCCGCCCATCTTGCCACCTCAGTCGGTTATGCCATACTTCTCTTCGATATTCTCATGGAAGACGTTGAACATTTCATCCTCAAACAATTCGGCTTGGCGGCGGGCTTTGGTGGAACGCATGTGTAGTACTGCCATGCCGACGAAGGCGATGATGGCAATAGGTATCATCAGTTCAAGTTTGTACTTGTGCATGATGGTGACGATACCTTCAGCGGTATAAGCCCAGGTGATACTTGCCACCGTGCCTCCGAATAGACATGCGAGCAGGACCCGAATGAATTTCATGCGCGATAGCAGTCCCAGCATCGCCCCGACCAGAACCCCACTGGCCATGAACGGAATCCACACGAAGACAATCAAGCCCCAGAATCCCCAGCGGTTGATGAAATCTCGCTTCTCGTTAGCCGTATACTCGACCGTCGAGAGGATATCCCCGAACAATTTGGTCTGTAGCATTCTACCGGCGATTCCACCTTGGCGGGCGACCGCAGCGATGCGGTCGGGGTCGGAACTGGTGCGCTCAACCCGGCCGGCACCCGCCTTCTTACTGAATTTCTCCAGATTATTTCGGGTGCGGATATACAATTTTCGCTCGCCGAGAATTTCGGCCAAATTATCATTCAATTCTGCCTTGAGTTCATCTTCGATCAAATCGGCTTTAGTCTTGAATCTCAAGATAGCCAACTTCATCGTCGGTTTGTAGATGACCGAAACGCTGAGCCTCTCCTCGTCACTGACGACGGTAGCCATCAATAATTCCACATCACTGCGAGACATGAAATAATCATTGAGAATGTCGCGCACATCGTCTTCCACCCGCGAGAGAATATGCAGGTCACGGAAAAATGTCGAATAATCAGATACCACATGCCCCGCACCTTGACCACTTTCGACCACATCTCTTTCTCCCATGTCATCAACCCCGACACCGATACCGGTATCGAAATCGATGGAGGCTGTGGCTCCAACCGCTCGCGCCGTCATCTGCACCGGCTTGAAGACGCTGAAAAGGGTGAATTCCTCGAGTAATTTATGCAGTATTTCCGCGCGCACATCGGCGCTGGGCAACATCGTAGCAGAAGTATTCTCATACGGCACCATGATGTCGATGGATAAATCACGCTCTTTGAAGCCGAACAGGTCCCAATCGATAACCAGTTCAAGTTCTTCGGCCGAAGTGCGAATAGTATCTCGGGTCAATCTCTCGATGTGATCGTGGCTCAACATATCGTCGCTGTCGCGGTGGTAGACCTTGTACATGATGGGGTAGAGAATCAATAGCGAGATTGCCGAGAGGGAAAGCGAAACGAAGGCCATATACCACGCCGGAACGCCAGCAGCTCCACCGGTCAGCATAGCGGTTTCACGACCACCACCCAGTTCGGCTCCCATCAGCACCCAACCCCAGTTGCCGAGATCTTGGGCATTCCAACAGGGACGCGGGCCGTCATCTACCAGTTCTCCAGCCTTTTTCACTTCTGCATCTACCCAGGGCAGAAAGGCCATGGTATTCTCTTCCGATGCAATCGTCAGGTCTAGTGAATCTGGCAGGGTGAATTCGGGAGTAAGATTGGTGGTATTATCAACCGAGGCTATCTTGTAATCCAATCCGGAATCATTGTATACTCTGATTTCGATGTTAATCTTGTACTCACCTGCGCTCTCCGCACCGAAATTGAAAAAGGTATATTCCTTCAACACCGAGCCATTGCTTACTTCGACACCATCGGCATCACTGAGAACCCATTCTGTCATCGGCACACCGTCGGGGAGATTGTAGGCTCTCATTTTGACATCGAGAGCATTGTTATCGACGTAAACATGCACCCATGGAGTCTTGGAGCGGTCTTCACAAACCTCCTCTGAGATGTCGAAGAAGGTTTCCGACATCGAACTATCGAACCAAGTTGATTTACTCATTTCATCTCCGAACGCACCCGAGGAAAGGCCGAGTAGAAGCAGCAGGTATAATCCACCATATCCAAGTCCCATCAGCAATACATAATCCTCGGTGGCGGCAGGAAATCGTCGCCCATCAGTGCTGGTGCGGCGCTTTCGTATGGCCGCCAATTCCTTGCTTATGCGGTCTTTCTTCTCCTCTTGTTCACCGACTGCAGACTTCTCTTCCTCGGTGATGTCCGGCTCCTCTTCCCCAACCTCATCAGCGGGAATTGATTCCTCTTCAAGTGAGGATTCGTCAGTTTCCACGTCACCGTCTAAGTCCGCCATGATAGCGAGATGAGGATTACATCCTTGAGGCTTCGCCCAAAGGGCGGATGGGAAAATTGCTTATTTCGAGATTGGATAATTCTAGTTCAAATCCCAATCCTGCACCGCTAGGAAGCGAATATATGGTGCAGGAGGTAGGATTTGAACCTACGAAACAATATGTACTGGGACCTAAACCCAGCGCCTTTGACCAAGCTGGGCAACTCCTGCTCAAGGTGTGCGTCATAACTCTCATTCATTAAGTTCGGCATTTCCGAACCACTGTTTGAACCCCGGAATCAGCCGGTGGCGCAAGGCCAACACATATGACCAATCGGTGCTGGGTTTGCATCATGGCGAGCATCGGGATACTGGGCTTGGGTAATTGGGGCACGGCTTTGGCCAAGGTCTGGCTGGAAGATGGCCATCAGGTCACCGGATGGACGATTGAGCAAGAGGTGCACGAAACGGTAACCATGGAAATGGTTAACCAGAAGTATCTTGCCGGGGTCACACTTGAGGGTCTGACCTCGACCATGCAATTGGGCGATGTCATGGCGGAGTGCGAATTGGTGGTGCTGGCATTACCATCTTCGGTTATTCTCGATGTCGTCGACGATCTGATTCCTCACCTGCGGCCATCACATGTTCTCCTTGACCTTGCCAAGGGATTGGCAGAGGGAAATCGCTCGATTTCGGAGGTTATCACCGAGAAGTTGACAGCCGCTGGAATGGGCAATGCAGTGGCGGTGATGACCGGGCCTACCATCGCCCCTGAGGTTGCTCGCGGGGTACTTACCATCGCCCAGGTCGCCAGCCATGATCGCTCGGTCGCTGAACGCCTATCCTCGACCCTCTCGACGCCGACACTGATTCTAGTACCGGCGACCGACCCGGTCGGTGCTGAATTGTGGGGGGCGTTCAAGAATGTGGTCGCCCTTGCCTGCGGTCTGGTCGATGGGCTGAAGATAGCCGGTTCATTCGGCGGTGATAACCTCAAAGCGGCAATTTTCGCCGCCGGTTTCCGCGAAGGTTGTCTGCTCCTCCCCGACCTCGGTGCCAAAGGCGAGTCGGCTTTCGGGCCTGCGGGAATGGGCGACCTTTTCGTCACCGCCACCAGTCCGCACGGCCGTAATCGCCGAATGGGTGAGAAACTCGGTTCCGGACTTACCCTGGAACAGGCATTGGATGAGATGGTAATGGTTGCCGAAGGAGTGCGGGCGACACGAATGTTTGGCGAGCGAGCTGGCGAAAAAGGACTTCCAGCGCCGTTTGTGAAAGCGCTGAACACCCTCTTGGATGGCGATATCAACCCTGAGGATTGCGTTCGTCGACTGGTTGAACTGCGCTGAATCAACTGCGGCGCATCTTCCGAGCCTGCAGATTGTGACGCAGTTTTGCGACGATGATGTAGCCGATATCGCGTATCGGTAGCGGCACCAGCCAAAATATCGGAAACAGCGTTGGCCAAGGTTGGCGCAGATGCAAGAGGGAACGAATAGCCGCTGCCGAGCGAATGTATGGTTTGCCATTGCGCAGAAGAATCACACTGTCGACTTTGCGAATCTTCTCCGGCATCGTCGCCACTTCTGCAATCCCGGCTGAACTGGTAAGGCCTACGAAACGAAGTTTGCGGCTAGGGTGAAGACGACGCTCGAGAAATCTCACCGCTCCAGAGCAGAGAGCACAATTGCCATCAAAATACAAGACGTTGAGGGAATCAGGGTCGCCGGCGATTTCATCAGTGGTTGCGGTGGTCATCTTTGACCATCTCGCCGACCATCTCTCGGATCCGATTCCATGACCTCTCCTCGGTCATTGCCTCATGCCATCACTCAGC
>DARQ01000130.1:0-245 GCA_002503395.1 Euryarchaeota archaeon UBA60
GCCTTTGTCGACTATATCGCCACGCCTCGGCCCGATCCGGAGGTTCACGCCGCTCTCGGAAAATCACTGTCTGAGGCGTGTCGGCGCGCCCGGGTTACCTTGGCTGGCGGTGAGACCGCCAGTCTGCCCGAAATCGTTGTCGAACTAGACCTCTCGGGTACGGCGCTGGGATTCCTACCCAAAGGTGCCGCGATTACCGGCGAGAATCTGGTCGCCGGAGATGTTCTCATCGGCCTGCCCAGCAG
>DARQ01000130.1:415-4203 GCA_002503395.1 Euryarchaeota archaeon UBA60
ACTCTGGGAGAAGTCCTACTCAACCCGACGCGTATCTACTGCGACCCAATCGTCGACCTCATCACCGCCTGCCGCAATGACTCAGGCGACAACAGCGGCGGGAAGGCTCCTTGCTCGGCTGCTGACCTGCACGCCATCGCTCATATCACCGGAGGTGGACTGTCCAACCTCCTGCGATTACATGACAGCCTAGGTTGGCATATCGCAGACCCCTTGCCCCCACAACCAGAGTTCGCGTGGGCGACGGCGCAGGGTGGAATCTCCGCCAAGGAGATGCATCGCACCTTCAATATGGGATTGGGGATGGTGGTCGCGGTCAGTGCTGAATCGGCGGACGCGGTGTGTGAATGGCTGGCTGAACGACTAGCCGGGACAGCGATTATCGGCGAGGTTCGCAACCATGGTCATAAGGTGACCCACGTCCATCCCGATGTGGTCTACGAGCGCTACTGATTTCTGCCTTCATAAGGGGTGGATTTTCACTTCCACTTTGTGAATTGTGCCTGCTGTCGTGCAAATTTCGATGGTCTTGATGAGGGTGGTCTATGCCCTATCTGTTCAATCTGGAACACCAAAGATGGTTTCAGCAAACGTTTGGTGCCGGTCTGGCAAAGATTGGTCGGTGAGCAGTTCCACGATATCATCGATGAGGTGCGGGGTGAATTGTATGATTACATCGACCATGAAGTCGGTGGATTATGGGAAATCGGCGCCGAATATGAAGTTGAAGATGATGCCGCAGAAATTACTGGAGATGAAACTATAGTCGATGATTGTGGTCGAGACGTAATTACTCAAGAGGACGGCTTCGATTGGAGCCGAGTTCTGCAAATCGTCACCGGGCGGGAAGCAAGGTTATCAGACGACCCACTAGAAAACAGCCCATCGGAGCACTGCCCTCCGGTCGCAAAACTGTATCTTGAGGTAGCTGAAATCGTCGCTCGGAGAGCCGATTTGGCGCTGTTTCGCGATGGCGGTGCCAGCGAAGCCGATATTGACGAGGGGCTGGGCGCCGAGTTATCAGGATTCGACCTCGGCCCTTTCACCATCGCCGTACACGAGCGCGGGATGATGGTCGATAGGGTGGCTGTCAGAAGCGGTTGTGGAAAACTGCTGCTGTCCTACATCACCCAAAGCGTCACCAATCCACGTCAGAAAGGCCATCCGGCACACCGTTTCAATGGCCTGCATTCTGAATTATGTCGCGAAGATGGCTCACTGGCGGGAAATGATTGTGGCCAGCAGAGCATTCGTCGGAAGATGATTCGTCGTCAATTCCAAGCCATCGGTGATGCCAATGCACCACCGCCATATATCCAAGTAGGCAACTTCAATCAACAGGACGATCTCAATCCACCACCGTTGTGCAGTTGGAATGATTCGACCTACAGTCTGGGAATCCACCTTGAGGGTGGTCGTCATCTACTTGAATTGCCTCGCAATATCGACACTCTGGAATTCTTTGTCCGCACTTGGCGTGGGCGTTATGGCAGTGAAAGTGCATTACGACTGCGCGGCGCCTGTATGGAATTGGCTATTCTTTTCGGGAAAATGGGAGATGATGTGCCGATAACTCCACACGAGCGCTCATTCCAACTCTTACGCACAGTAATCGAAAGTAACCCAGAAATGATTGACTTGACCGATGACGGTATGCTAATCACCGGCACAAGTGGCACCCAATGGTGGATGTGGCCCGGTGAAGGTGCACACGGCTCGAGTTGCATTATCGCCCCCGCCGACCCACGGATAGACGATCCACTGGATGACCCGGGGGCATGTCTTGAGATGATCTGTCTGTTTGAGTCGAAGCAGCACCTGCCGCTAGGTGACCGGGTGGTCGCAAACGTGCTCGGCCTACTCAATGACGAGGCGATGGCACAGCGAATCCATCAGGTGAGGGGTGCCATTCACAGGGTTGACATGATTCGGCGACGAGGTTAGGCCTAGCGGAGAGGTGATGGGAGGGAAACCGGCCCCCAAAACATGGGCGAAGCGCCAGAGACTGGCCATTCACCCCCTTTAGACTGGCCCGGACGGCTATGGTTGGATGGGCGAACCCCAGTCCAGGTCGGCGATTTCACCGGGCAGGCCGAGGCCGGAAGAGGTCCGATGTCGAAAGCGGAAATCCCGGTATTCCACAATCCTGCGATGACCGGAAGTCGCACCAGAAGCGTACTACTGCTCGACCAATGTCTGCGCGAGGACTGGCTTACCAAGCCGGGCGCGAAAATCCGGGTTCTCGATGGACTGGCGGCCTCGGCGATACGCTCTCGCCGCTGGTTGAGCGAAATCCCAACCGAGTCTGCCGAGCGCCTGAGGGTGACGGCAATCGATGCGGATGCGACCGCATTGGCATGGGCGCGAGCCAACCACCAGAGCCATCCTCCCGGGCTGAGTGATGAGGTCGATGCTGAGTTCCCCATGCATGAGAGAGGCCTACGAATCCTGCAGGGTGACCTGAGAGCACGGGTCTTGGAAGCCGGTTGGCAATGGGTCGATCTCGACCCTTTCGGCCCGCCGACCCCTTTTCTCGATACTGTCCTGCAGGGGTTGGCGCGTGTCGCGGTGGTAGATGTCACCGCCACAGATACCGCCGCATTATGCGGTGCGGCGGCCGACTCGGCGCGCCGCCGCTACGGCACCATGGCGGTTGTCGACGACCTGCGCCACGATACAGCAATGCGTGTCCTGCTGGGGCATGTCGCCAGCGTCGCAGCTCGCCACGACCGTGCCATCGAGCCGTTGATGGCAATCTTCGACGACCACCATGTCCGGGTCAGCATCATCGCCCGGAAATCAAAGCAGGAGGCGAGTTCATTCGCCGAAAACATCGGCTGGAGAATCCATAACCCGAGCAGCGACGAGGTCGCAATTGGGGTTGCCAGAGGTCTGCACCCCGCCGGTGAAAGCGATGAGCCGCAATTATCGGTACTGATTCCGTGGGATACCGCCCCGGGTAACTCCTTCACCGGGCGCATATCAGGCCCACTGTGGACTGGCCCCCTGGGAAAGCCCGAGGTCTATGCAGAAATGACGGCTGAGCGAGCGGTCGAACTATGCGCCCTTGATGACAAGCGCGATGGCGACTTGGTGAAGCGACTTGAAATCCCCGATTCGACCATCCGTGACAGCCAGAGATTGGCGGCCAAAGCGGTGCGTGGCCTGGCCGAGGTCGCCGAAGTCATCGACCTCCCCTGTACATATCCAGTGGATATGGTCGCTAGTCTGTATTCCGATATCACCGGCCCGCCCTCACCGACCACACTGGCCGAGAAGTTGCGAGAAAAGGGTTGGCGGGCGGCTAAGGATTTCATTGCGGTACCAGCGGTGCGAACAAATGCGCCTTGGGATGTGGTAATCGCCACGGTCAGGGAAATAGCCCCGACCAAATGACCGATAGCGCCACAATCCCGGCCATATCAATCGTGAGAATCACTTTGGATGATGGCTCTGTCCAACATCCGATTTTCTGCTTGCCATTGACAACGAGCGCATGATGAAAAGTGCTCGCCGACACGCCTCAGTTGCTGACCGGAGTGGGGTCGGACAGCCCCTCAGTACCGCGGAACCAGCGTATGAAGAGATAGGTGGAGATGAGGTAGGCCACCGCCATGGCGATGAACGGGGTGCGATAGTCCCCCCCTGCCATCAACGACGCACCCAGATAGGCACTGACCGCCGCCAATGCGCTGGAGAACATGCTGGATATACCGACGAAAGTTGCACGCTCGGATGGTTTCAGTTGACCCATGCTGAATGAGTCCATCACCGGGTTGGACATGTTG
>DARQ01000080.1:0-515 GCA_002503395.1 Euryarchaeota archaeon UBA60
AGTGCTGTATCGACCGCTCGACCGATATCCATTCCGACGCGATATTGCGCTTCCTTGGTCGCCGCACCGATGTGCGGGGTGCCGTGAAAGTGAGGGTGCTGGAGAAGTTCAGAACCGGGATTAACCGGTTCGTTTTCGAAGACATCCAATGCCACACTGGTGAGTTGACCTCGGTGCAGAGCAACCAATACAGCATCTTCATCGACGATACCGCCGCGGGCGCAGTTCACAATATGATTTCCACACTGAATACCCTGCGGGCTGACCCCGGGCATCAAATCAATCCGCTCTGAATTAACCAGATGATAGGTTTCATCCGAGAGGTTACAATGGACGCTGATATGAGTACACATGCGAAAAACATCATCGACTCTGGCGTGTAATCGACAATTCATGTCGCGGGCGATCTTCGGGGGGAGGTAAGGGTCATAGGCATGCAGTTCCATTCCGAAAGCGGTGGCTACTCTACCTACACCTTGGGCAATTCTACCGAAGCCGATGAAGCCAATCGCCTT
>DARQ01000080.1:610-6560 GCA_002503395.1 Euryarchaeota archaeon UBA60
GCATCGGCACGAGGCAGGTGGCGGATGCTGGCCAACAGATGACCAATGGTCAATTCAACCACACTTTGCGTACTGGCACGCGGCGCATTGACGACCATGATGCCATGCTCACTCGCCGCCTCAATGTCGATATTATCGATGCCTACACCGGCCCTGGCGATGACCATCAGCCTGCCATCTTGGGCGATTGAGGCGGAGATGACTGCGGCGGTTAATTTGGTATTAGACCTGACGATTATCGCATCGAATTCACGCAGATATCCCTTGATCAAGTCATCTTCTGAAGCGGTTTCGACGACTAATTCATGGCCCATATTGAGCAGCGCCTTCTGCGCTTCATCAGCCATCCCATCGGTAATAGCAATCCTTGCCATGGTGCCTCGAGGTAGAGCGGTGAAATGAAGGTTATTCTAATATCTGATGCTCAACATCGTCGCAATAGATGTTGCTATACACCGTTAGGCATACGCAATTCCGTGGCAGGGACTGATTACGAGGCGCTGATGTGGGCCCTGGGTCTGCTTTGCATACCCTTGGTGATGGCCTTACCGGCTAGATTTGCCTGGCGTATCTATACGGGTAGCAAAATTGAGCACGGTGATTATCGAAAGGCCGTCAAGCAGGTTCTAGACAGTGGCTATTCCTTGGAGCAATTCCGAGTGAGTCTCAATGATGAGAGAAGGAGGTTGCATATAGAGCCGGAAAAGGCGCGATTGATTGAAACCGATGTACTTTACCCACTCTCCTTACCGCATTTCCTGCTCCTGCCAGCATTGATTGTCAGCCCATTGGCGATTCTGCTCGCCATCCCGATGATTATCATGGCCATTCCGATTTTACTTCTTCTCGACTGGTTGTTGATAGAGAAACGCGGCTTGATAATGGCCTTATTATTTCTCCAACGTCGTACTAAGTGGCAGATAATCCATATTTCCCAGCCGCATAGAACCCATGGTGATCTGCGCGAAGCGGTGGTCTCTTTCCACCGTATTCCGCGGGCTTCGTTCCTTGGAATGTTTGCTTGGTTGATGGTGCACTGGTCACTGGCAGCTGAATCGATATGGCTGGAGATGTTGGTCTCGGGGATTCTCTATCTGGCTTTACTCGCGGTCATCGAAGTGGTTTCGAATGCCCTGGACGCCGAACTGGTATTCGCTGACCCTGCCGGTAGCAGATTGGTGCCGGTGGATAAGTGGATGCAGGCTTTTGTCGAACCACTGATTGGTGCCGGACTGATTTTCCTCCTGTGGCGTGATTTGATGCAGGAATCGCGCCTCTCAGCGGGTGACCCGGTATTATTCGCCCTGACCGCACTCTTCGTCCTATTTGCTGTAGCTGTTGTCGGCTTGGGAGTGGAAATAGGATTTTCTCGCCGACGAGGTAAGAAGACTCAAATGGTATTTTCCAACCAGGTGGTCGAAGAAATTAATCCTCTATCCTATACCTTTACTAGGCATAGTGGGAGATTGGAATTAAATGTGTCATGCTCGATGGCGGAAACGGTTGAACGTCGGCAATCAGAGAGCAAAGACACGCCGCGCAAGCAACTTGATTTCGCCTTTGTAGAGAAATTGAGGAGCAAGGCTGAAGGAGGCCCTATCACCCCACCACAAGCTCCAGCAACGCCGCTGGATATTAGTGCCGTAGAGAATAGTGCTGGAGATGGTGGCTCAGCGGAATGATTCCCCGCAACCACAGGAGCGGCTAGCATTCGGATTATTGACCTTGAATCCACCGCCCATCAATTTATCTTCGTAATCGATTTCAATTCCATCGAGCATAGTGCTGACTTTTTCAGGAATCATTACCGAAATACCATCAATATCGATTTGTTGGCACAATTCATCTGCCTCCTCGACAAGTTGCAGGTCATACATGAACCCAGAACAACCACCATTGAGCACATTGACCAATAGCGAGGCCTCGGAATCACCTAGAGCCTGGGTTAACATGGTACGTGCCTTCGGGGTTATCGTCACAGTCGCGACCACCATTTCGCTAGTTGGTGTTACCACCTCGGCAATCGGTGAAGCACTGGGGCAGGTGCCGCATTCAGCATCGCTCATGATAACTCCTTACCGTCGTAGTAGAAAAACATGTTCATTATATCGCCCGGCGTAAACTCTCTTTACGTAATTGCGTACAACGCCTCGTCTGCTCCTTTGCCAGCGCACTTTCCTCAGTGCTCAGGCCACGTGGAATAGCTTGGCCATAGCACTTTATTGCATCATCATAGCGCTCCATCTCAGCATATGCCGTACCCATGTTGTAGAGTGTTCTCCCCGAGACAAGAGCTGGGTTGATAATCATGGCTTGATGGTAATTCTCGATGGTTTTCGGATAGTCTTCAAGATAATAGAAAGTATTTCCTCTCGCATTCAGAATCCGAATAATCATATCATCATCATCCTTGAAAACTTTGAGCGCCTTATCGAGGCAGGAAAGTGCCTCGCGATATTTCTTCTCGGAAATCAGTGACAGACCGCGATTATACCATTCTATATCGGCATCCACCGACGCTGACCCATATCCGACATCAACAATCGAAGACTCCATTATACTAGTTGCATCGAGTGCCACATCAGAGAGGTTGATATTAGGTACAATTTCCGTATCCTGTGACCTCGGTGACGGGGAAGGGGTGATTGGAGTGAGCAATAACTCAGGTTCATCAGGAATTACTCCCTCTGTCTCCTCTGCTGGGGTTGGCACTGGCGCTACGATCCCAGATTCGACAGCCACCACAGGGATGACCGCGGGTGCAGCAACGGGCGGCTCGTCAACCACCGGTGGCTCAATGGTTGGAACGGCAACATTTCCAGTGCTTGGCATTTGTTTAGCCATCATCAAATCGCGTGCCGCGGCCATGAACTCCTGACGGTTGAGATATCTATTACCATCATCATGTAACTTCGCCGCCTCGATCAGAGCGGTACTATCATCCAACCCATAACCATCCATTATTTCGGCCACGACATTGTCGGAATATCGCCACGTCTTCTTTGCGGCCTGCAACTGTTCTGCTGCGGATTGCAATTCCTCCCTCTTGAGGTATCGATTACCATCATCATGGTTCTTCGCCACCTCGATCAATTCATCGCGGTCGTCTAGATGATATTCCGCAATGACCTGGTCGACGACATTATCCGACCAGCGCCAAGGAACATCTTCACTTTTGGCAGGTGCTGGGGTGTCAGAAGCCGGGGTTGGGACCTGTGGGGCAGGGGGAGGGGCATCTGAAGGTGGCGATGGGACCTCGCTTGAGAGCGTACTCTGCTCGACCATGGCGGCCTTTGCCAAAGATGAATTGGCAGCATCAATCTGTGCATCAGCAACCCCGAACCCACGTGCCTTTGTGCGGCATTTATCGGCGGTTTCAAGGTCTCCCGCAGCCTCCAGTGCCGAGGCCAGTCCAAACCAGTATCCTTGGTTCTCAGATTCCCTCTGCAACATTTCTTTCCACAGCGCCACCGCACCGGTATGGTCGCCAGCCAAACTGGTGGCCATAGCTTTGAGTTCAGCCTCATCGTCGGCATCGGTGATGTTACGCAGAGCAATTACTGCTAATTCAGGACCCTCGGGCAGAGTCAGTGGCAAATTCTGTATCGCCCCCAGAATGGTTGCCTCACCGTTGCCTATATCGACCAGTAGGTGGGCAAATTCGATTCTGGAAGAATGAGTTGGCTCCAGTACGAGCAACTTCTCCCACGCCGTTATCGCAATATCGACCTTGCCAATCTCAAGTGCCAGTTGACGGAGACTATCCGCTGCCTTGACATATCCGTCATCTAACTTCAGAGCGGTTGAAAAGCATGTTAGAGCATGCTCAGATCTTCCCGAACGGCGGTGCAAGACCCCGAGGTTGTGCCAACATTTAGCATCTGCATTGTCGATACCAAGTGCCTTGTTATAGGCTTCGATGGCGCCATCAACATCACCGGATTTACCTTTACACCCAGCGATGACTCGCCAGATGCCGACATTGGTGGAACCTTCACCCTCGAGGTGACTGGAGGCTAGTTCCATCGCCCCCGAAGAATCGCCTGAGCGCAGCATATTTGTCGCCTGCTCGACGACCGCGTCCAAATCCACCCCGGAAATAATCGACTCGCTTTCCGGAGCCACTACAGATGTACCCTCGGGCACTGCAGAAGGGGTGATGGGTTTGGGCTCTTCTTGTGATGTGGGAGCGGCTACTTCCTCAACCGGAGGTTGAGTGAGTCGTGGTGTGGGGGTGACTTTGGCGCGACTGAGAACATCGAGCAATACGGCATGCCCGGGATAGGTTTGGAGAGCGTTATCAGCCCATACTGCAGCCTCTTCGACCTCGCCGATTCGGTCGAGTAGAATGGCTAGATTAGCCGCGGCAGGTCCGTTATTCTTGTTGATGTCCAAGGTTATTGCAAATGATTGCCGAGCACCGACGGTATCGCCATTTCCCTCAAGTAGAACCCCACGGTTGAACCAAGCCATATCACAGGTTGGGTCGAGTGCGATAGCTCGATTGAAGGCGGCGAGTGCATCCTCGACGGCACCCTGTCGTGCCAGTAATTCACCTTCGTCGAGAAGTTCAGCCGTATCATTGGATAGGGTCTGCTGAGGGGGTGACTCAGGCTCTTCCGCAATGGTTTCGCGGCTGAATTGCGGCTCTTCAATAACCTCGGGCATCGCACCTTGTTGAGGAATTTCTTGCCCGCTTCCCTGCTGGACTTCGCGCAGAAGTTCCCGCATATCAATAGTAGATGGACCTGCGCTCGCCATAGTAGACCCACCCTTTGACCAACACCATTCACGCATAAGGGTTGCCTGTATGCGCTCAACCGATGGTGGCTGAGTTTTGGAAAACAGTATCTAGTCGTAACCGCTGGGCAACACATGAGTGAGAATCAGCAAGTAAAAATTCTCGGGCTGTCGGGCTCTTATGGATTAACCTCAAAAAATGGCCTGCTAGTGCAACTTGCGCTTGAAGACATCCAGTCTTTCGGCGCTGAGGTATTCATCTGGGACTTAGTCGAGAAACCACTCCCCCTTGTGGGTTCCGAAGGTTCTTGGGATGATGCAAACGTCAAAGAATTCCAAGCCTTGGCAAAATCCTGTGATGGCTTCATCGCTTCTTCCCCCGAATACCACGGTTGCATGTCGGGGGTGATGAAAAACACTTTTGATTGGCTGTATTTTGACCACGTATCCGGAAAGCCATTCGCCCTGATGTCGACCCTTGGTGGGCAAACAAATTCCAATACTCTGAATCAAATGAGAATATGTGTTCGCTGGTTACACGGATGGGTAATACCTGAGCAAGTGGCAGTAGGAAAGGTCAAAGAAGCATTCGATGATGATGGTAAGCTAGTCGATGAGGACCTACGAGCAAGGGTCAGCAAAATGGCCGAATCACTTGTTATTACCGCGGCATGGCGCGCCACTCAGCGCTGAGATCGAGTGATTCGATGACGGCTGACCGTCCGACCTTCACAACCGCTACCGGCGGCCAATTTGTGCTGATTGAGCCTGGCACATTCGCCATGGGTTGCGATTCCCACGGTGCATCTCCCTGTGAATCTCCAATCAGAGAGGTCGAGATTTCCGAGCCTTATTTCATCGCAATGCGGCCGGTCACTCAGGCTGAATGGGTACTGACGATGAAAAACAACCCTAGTAAATTCACCACCGGACTGGAATCAGGTCTGCGACCGGTGGAGTCCATATCGTGGCTCGAATGCATTGAGTATATTGCTCACCTAAACGAAAATGGAGTAAGTGAATATCTTGGAATAGAGGGGAGATTTCGCCTTCCCAGTGAGGCCGAATGGGAATACGCAGCGCGGGCTGGGACTTCCTCTCCGTGGTCTTTTGAGGGTGGTGACCGGAATTTATCCGAGCACGGGTGGCACGCCGGTAATTCGGCGGCAACAACCCAGATGGTCGGTCAGAAAACCGCTAATCCATGGGG
>DARQ01000080.1:6663-8453 GCA_002503395.1 Euryarchaeota archaeon UBA60
CGATTATCTCGGTGCTCCCACCGACCAATCCCCTTGGCTGGAAGGTGGCATCTCCAATCTGCGGGTTCACCGCGGTGGAAGTTGGTTTCACGAATCGTTTTCGACCAGAAGTTCGGCTCGGTCAAAGTCCAGTGTCACTCACACCTCGGATGGATTAGGATTAAGGCTGGTATGGGCGCCGATATAGGTGGGTCGAATGGCTGTACTGTATCATAATCCCAGATGCTCAAAATCTCGTCAAGCCCTCGCATTACTCATCGCTAGCGGAAATGACTTTTCCCAAGTTCTCTATCTGCGTAGCGGACTTTCCAAGTCGACGATTCACGACCTTATCGCCCGTTTTGAAGGTGAGGTCAGTGACCTTGTCAGAACCGGGGAGAATGAGTTCAAACAATCATCTATTTCTCCACGCGAACTATGTGATGCGGAGGTCGTTTGCGAGTTGATTCAGCAGCATCCGATACTTCTACAACGACCTCTTTTCGATGACGGAATATCAGTATATATCGGCCGACCACCCGAAAACATCCTCATCTCGTCATTCTTCATCCAAGGGTAGCAATTCCTCGCCATCTAGCGGGGTGGTATCGAATTCATCCGGATAATCATCCTCTAGTTCATGCTCAGGGGGTGAAACCCCAGGGCCGTTTTTCCATCGCCTATCACCCGGCTTCTCTAGTATTATCAACAACCCCAAGTGCCGCAACTGTGCTAATGCCGTCGCAGTTCTCTGGGCTACAGGGGCGATGTCCTCATGAAAGGTGGAATCTAGTAATTCACAGATTTTCTTGAAGGTTCTCCGGCCATTGCTCAATTCCCACAGCAGACTGTTCATTCGGTCCAAAGGTCGGCGAATTTCAATTGGGCCACGAAAGATTCTCTGCACGAATTTCTCCAGTCGAGTGAATTTTTTCGGAAAACGAATGACGATTAATCTCCCCGACACACCTTCGCTGACCGGATGAGCTTGCACCTCTCCACCACGCGCCCACCAAACTGGAAGTCTGGTGGGAAATTGTTGGGCCAATTTATCCTCGGTAACAGATGGTAATTCCAACCTCACACCTCCAACTGCCAGGTCCAATAGAGAAGAGTTGCCATCGTCGCACATCCTATTCCGGCGACAAATCGCAATAGTTGCACATTTTTTGTGAAATTGCGGATGTACCACGCGGCGACGCCACAAATTGAAACCACTGCCAATAGCATATACCATGGAGTCGGCATCACCGCCATGAATCTGCGGGGTAGAATTGTATCATAGCCTTGACGCCTAGCCACCTAAGGCGGCAAAAGCGTCACCCAAGCCATCATCACCCTCGTCTTCTGGCTTGGTTTCTGCAATTGGTGAACTCACCGTTTCTGCAGGGGAATATGGAGGCGAAATAATGACAGATTGTTCCAGACTCTGGCGCTTCCACTCTATCTGCTCCTCAGTCCACCCTGCGGCCTGCAATTCGCTAACCCTGAATCCATCAATTATTTCCTCAGAGGGTGGTAATCCAGCAACATTTGTTTGCTCGGCTTGGGGAGGCACGACCGGATGCTGCTGCAAAATCGAGTGTTGCCCATGCGGTTGCTGAACGAGAGGATGATGCACCAGCGGTTGCGCAACCGGAACCACTTGGCTCACCTGACCAGCGAGGTCTTCCTGACCTGCAGGGGTGGTGGGTACTTGGGATACGGGCTGCACGACCTGAGGCTGTACAACGTTACTTGATGGGGGGCCGGAAACTACCCCTAGCTCATATTTCTCAGTCTCATACTCCTCTTCTTCATCTCGACGCCCA
>DARQ01000006.1:0-6030 GCA_002503395.1 Euryarchaeota archaeon UBA60
CAAGGCCGGTCTGTACGACGACATCGTCCAATGAACGGCTCGCGAGGTGTGCTTTCAAGGCATCAAAGCCTGCGGTTTTGTCGGCGATGAATTGGTGGTCGATGAATGGCTTCTCAGCATCCATCTCCAGCATTATCTTCATTATTCCCTGCAGTAATGCGGTATCGGAATTGATCTTCAATTGGAGAAACTTGTCGGCTAACTTATCCTTACCAAAGCGCAATTTCATGTAATCTTGTGGATGTTTGAATTTCACAAGTCCGGCTTCAGGTAACGGGTTTATGTGGACTATTTTCGCGCCATTCCTTTTGGCATCTCTCAGTGCGGTCAGCATCCTCGGGTGATTGGTACCGGGGTTCTGACCCATTACCAGAATCAGATCAGCATGATTGAAGTCCTCGAGGCTTACCGTGCCCTTGCCGATGCCGATTGTCTCACCCATTGCGGCACCACTTGATTCGTGGCACATGTTAGAGCAATCTGGGAGATTATTGGTGCCGTAAATCCGAGCAAATAGTTGGAAAAGAAATGCCGCCTCATTACTTGTACGCCCTGATGTATAGAATATTGCGCGATTTGCATCTTCGATATTCTGCAACCTCTTAGCCACTAATTCAAAGGCCTTCTCCCAAGTAATCGGTTGGTAGTGAGAGGCACCGCTGGACAGATACATCGGTGATGTCAATCGCCCGCGTGAATTGAGCCAATGATCGCTACGAGCCGAGAGCTCCTGCACAGAATTGTCGGCGAAAAAACGTGGCTTTATTCGCTTCTTTGTCGCTTCATCGGCAACCGCCTTGGCGCCATTCTCGCAAAACTCGAATGCTGACCTCTTTCCAACTGGGTCAGGCCATGCACATCCGGGACAATCGAATCCATCCTTTTGGTTGACCATAGTAAGGGTCCTCCAGGTACGAGTCACTCCCATACGCGAAAGGCCATGTTTCAGTGATGAGGTTGCGGCGGGGATGCCGGCGGCGGAGCGCTTGCGCTTGCCGATGCGCAATCGCTTACCTTCGGGTGGGCAATTTTCATTCACCCCATCCCGGCCTTCCCCTTCAGCGGACATAATCCCCCCTCGTCGTGTAACTTCTCAATACTTACCCTTAGAATCACTTCTCCAGGTCCATTGTCGGTATTATTCATCACTACGGATTCTCTGTGGATGAGTATAGATATTCATGGAATCGGTTTTCACGAATCCTATCAAGGTGATATTGGCAGCTCTGGCGATATCTATGGCCATTGTCGTCGGGGCGCCTACCGAGATGACGATTTCAATCTCCGCCATTGCCGCCTTGTGAATCAATTCCAGCCCGGCTCGACCGGAGAGAACCAGTATTCCAATCTCGGCAGGAATACGACCATCTCGCAGACACGAGCCAAGTGTTTTGTCTACCGCATTATGCCTACCGATATCTTCTCGCAGATACTCAATATCACCTGCACGATTCAGAAGTGCTGAGGCGTGGACACCACCGGTCAAGGCGAAAATACTCTGCTGTATTTTCACTCGCTCAACCATATCAGAAATATCTTGAATGGCCAATGTGATGGATGTGCGAGATATTTTTCCCGACAACAATTCCATTACTTCATCGACCGAAGTCCTGCCACACCAGCCACAACTGGGAGTCGAATTCTGAAGACGGCCACTACCAGAGAAATCCACTTCCAGAGAGTCGGGAATAATTGCGTGGGATTCACCATTTTCCGTATTGATGGTAAAGGTCGAAAAAATCTCACTTGAGGAATTTGGCACCACTCCCTCAGACCACAATAATCCAATCACCAAGTCTTCCAAATCTTGTGGAGTGCACAGGGTCGTGCTGAAAAGAGTAACTTCGCCACGATGCTCGACGATGATTCGCAATGCTGCCTCGACAGAAATAGCGTCATTGATAATCGAGGATTCTTTGCCATCATAACGATTGACAGTTCGCACATCAATGCCGTCATGGTGGGTTTCGACCATCGCCTAACACCTCACTGCCCAGACCTGTTCTGGTGACGAGAGTGGTCTGCTCCATCCACTTCTCCTCTTCGCTCAGCAGTGGTTTAGCCGGTGGTTGCTGACGGTAGAGGGCGACAAGAATTGCCAAAATTGCGATGAGCAGGAAGACGGCAATGACATTTGAATTGACAAGGTCACCAGATGATGATTTAGCATCAGCCTCATCTGTCGAGGCAGTATCATCCGCTGTAGTGTCGTCAACCACCGGGGCATCACTCAGCATTAGAATATGAGTGGTTGAAACACTGACTTCCCCGGAGGTCAGAGTCAGGTCCCAATCAATTCTCATGTACTGAGAATCACTAGGTACCAGCATCGTCCACTCGTAGGTTCCGTTACTAGCATCTTCAATCACTGGAGCAGAGAAATTACCCACTCTGGCAATCTGCGTTAGTTGCATCGAGCAATTTGATGAGCATTGGATGAGGATTTGGAATGTGATATTGCTACCTAGGTAATGTTGTGAGCCGTGTCCTGGCGAGATGACTTCAAGAGTAAGAGTGGGGCAACCTCCCGATTCACCGGAGGTTGAGGGGCACAGGTCATCGCGGTCGTTGAAACCATCTTCATCGCCATCGAGTTGCTCATCGGCACAGCCGGAATCATCTGTAATTACCCCATACGATGTTTCAGGACAGTCATCTACTGCATCCGAAAAGCCGTCATAATCGGTATCCAATTCCACCAACGCACAGCCAACAGCATTCACCGACTCACCTGATGGAGTTGTCGGGCATTCGTCATAGGCATTCATTATTCCATCTTCGTCATCGTCCTTCTGGGTCGTGCCACACCCCACCGCATCGACAGAATCACCGGCTGGAGTATCCACACACTCATCCTTGTGATCTTTCACGCCGTCGTCATCGCTGTCCTTTTGGTATAGCGCACAGCCATTTTCGTCAACAAGGCTACCGGCCCATGAGCCGGGGCACAAGTCCAAATCATTGGTGACATTATCATCATCGTCATCCTTCTGATTGGGTGCACAACCGTTAAGGTCAACGGTAAATGATATGTCGGTGTCTGGGCATTGGTCGATTCCATTGAGAACGCCATCATCATCAGCATCGAATTGTGACCATCCACAGCCATCCGCATCGACTTCCTCACCCACCGGGGTGCCTGGACATTGGTCGATATCATTGGTCAACCCGTCTTCATCATCATCGAGTTGTGATTCAGAACATCCATCTTCATTGGCGGACTCATTTGCTGGAGTATCCGGGCAATAGTCATCCTCATTGAGAACCCCATCACCATCCATATCGGGAGGAGGAACATCACAGCCATTCGCGGTTACCGGAACATCAGGTAGAGTATCAAGGCATTCATCGGCATCATCTGCGACTGCATCGCCATCGACGTCGGCAACGCCCATGAGCTCACGGATGTATATGTCGACAAGGTCATGCATGGTCAGGGATGGATGCATTTTATCGAAGTAGATGTATTCCTCTGCATTCAGGGCTATGGGGTCACCATTCTCACAGGCGTACCCATCGTGGTCACAGGCGGGATGGGTGATATTGGTCAGTCCGAAATACGAAGGATTATTGTAGACAGTATCGAACATCTGCCACACCATTCCTCGGTGAATGGTCAACGATGTGGCGCTGACGGTATCATTCAGCATCGAGTGGAGTTTGAGGTTGAAGTCAAGGATACGCTCGTGCATTGCAACCACTCCGGCTTCGTCATTCTCCTCATTGACCCGAGGTACTGTGTCAAGAGGTGGCAGTTCAAGCACAAGGAATTCCGTCGCCCCAGCAGTGGTAAGTTTGGTGATATGGCTCTCGATATTATCGACTACTTTCTGGGTGTCCTGCTCATCGCTGTGGACGAAGTCGTTACCGCCGCACCAGATGATTACTAACTCGTTGGCATTTATCTGTCTGTTTTGAAGGTAATCGTCAACTTGCTTACCGACGTTTGGGATGACGAATAGGTAGGTGCCACTACCAGAGTGAGCACCACCATAGGCGCGGTTATTACCACTTGCCGAGCCTCGCCCGGGGGACATACTCACTCCCATGAACTGACCGAATTGTGAAGACCAAACATCGCCGTTGGAATACCTCCCATTCCAATAAGGTGGGCTGTCTGGAGTACCCCACTGGTTGTATGAATTACCCATATCAGAAAGCGAATCACCAAACAAGATGATATCGGAATAAGACTCCGGTAGGGTATTGGTAGAGGAACTGAAATTTGCTTGAGAGATGGCTAATTGGCCGCTGACATCACTGAGTTCCACAATCAGTCGGTGAAGAAATGATATGGAAGAATTCAAGTGGTTAGCCTGAACTTGAATCTGCATCTCAGAGTTTGTAGCAGAAATGTTCAGTTGTCCGTTTCCGATGAGAACATCCTGCCCCAAAGTCCCATTGCCAGAACGGATCTCCCACTGTAGGGTATACATTTGTCCAGTAGTAAGGTTTGATGCGATAATTGAGGCGATGAATGTCTCAGCGGAAGTCCACACCTCTTTGCCCAGTTGAATTGACAAATCCTCTGCGCTTCCACCCTGGCTATGGCCACTACGCTCTTGACCAGCGCTGGTTGGAACGCTGGCAGCCCAGGGCATCGCCATCATCGAAATGACCAGCAGGAATGCTAGACGCCATCCCATGTACGGACTTAGAGTGGTGTAGGAAATGAACCTGTCGCTGATTTGGATGCTGATCTGAATCAAAGCCGTTCCTGTACGGCGTGGATAGAAGCACGAGAAACTTCACTGACATCCACCTTTAACTGCTCACATTCTGCCCTTTCATCGGCACCCATGTCTTCAGGCAGTGATGAGAGATTGATTTCGACATTCATCAGTGCGCCTTTGCACGCGGTACTCGCGAATAATGAGGCTACTCCAACATCGCTGACGGCATTGGCATTTCCATGGGCAGCCAATTCCGGCAATGCGCTGAGTAACTTAAATGCAAGACGGGCAGTTTCCAAGGGTGTCCTTGCAGCTTCGAGAGTTGCACGTCGAATCTCGACTCGGCGCAAGTCAATCTGCTCATCATCATCTTTTGCCATTTTGAATGCTGCCATGACCTCATCGAAAGCGGCGCTGTCCTCGGAGGCCAATTCCAGCGAGCGGCTGAACAGGGGGATGGCAATATTACTGACCTTGTCAGCGATTGGCCATCCCGATTGCCACTTTTCATTACCCAAAGTCAGGTCACAGACCATGCAGGCAAGAGCAGCACTTTGCCCCAATGCTATTGCCGCCGCTGTACCTCCTCCTGGGGTCGGGGAGGAACTGGCCAAAGCCGCTTGAAATTCTCTAAGTGTCATGTCGTCCCAACTATCTGCCATCATTCATCACCGATTGTCCATTCTATAATTCGATTTGCTGGGTCGAATTCACCCAAAGAATCTAGTCCTAATCCGGAAATTGCTGCCGCAACCAGTTCGCTCTCGTCAGCAGTTGTGGCATCGTCGTGGTACCACGTTCCCGATTCAAGCATTGCCGAAAGTGGTACCAGACCAACAAGTTCACTGCCACAAACCTCCACCCCATGGTCCACAGCGATTGATTTGACAGCTTCATAGGCATAGTGAAGAGGAGTGGCAGATACGTCGAGAAGGTTCATCGATACCTGTGAGATCCCATGACCTTCAAGGGTGACGCCCATTCCCTGTACTTTCACGAGCATCCCGGGAATTCTCATCTTCTTACCATCTTCACGCTTGATCAATCGGCCTGATGAGCGAACCAGGGTTCCGGCCAATTTCGCAACCTCAGCATCGACCTCATCGAGATTGACATTATAGGCAACGAGAATATCTCTGGCGCCGATTACAACGGCCCCAAAGCGGGCGATCACATCATTCCACACCCTCGGCCCTTGGTCGGGCCAGCGCGTCTCATCACCATGCGCAGTTTCGGAAGAGGAATGTTGTCCATCTTCGGTAAGGCGTGATTGCAAACCCTCATACTCTCCCTTCCTCAAAGTCGAGAGCATCAGTCGTGCCTCATCACTGGCGGCGGCACCGTAGTGGTATACCGG
>DARQ01000006.1:6136-9098 GCA_002503395.1 Euryarchaeota archaeon UBA60
CGTGGGTGCTCGCCACTGTGGTTGCGCATGTCGATATGCTCTTTGGCGGCAGAAATCAATTGGAACGCCGCCTTGCCGACCACCTCCGGTTCGCCGACCATGGTGACTACGGTACGGTTGTAATCTGCATCGGACTCGGCCGAGAGGAGATGGCAACCAGAAATTCCCGATACTGAATCGAGGATTGACTTGATTACCTCGGCGTCCCGCCCTTCGCTGAAATTAGGTACGCACTCTACCAAGGCCGTGCTCATAGTCACTGGCCGATGCGTTTGCCTCATGATGGTTTCTACGGCATGATATGTTATTCGATGTCGAAGAATTCGAATTGCAGTTGTACCAGTTCTGCACTGGTGGTGGCCTGGCGATAGGCTTCCAATGGTTCATAGTTCAGTTCGATGAATCTCTCGCCCCAATTGAATGAGGACAGCAATAATTCTGCGTGCTCGACATGATTTGCCAGATAAAGGGTCGCAGCCAATGCTTCGGCGGTACACAGTTTGCCCGCCTTACCCCAATTCACCGGGTTGGCAGCGAGCAATAGTGGCAGCATTCGACTGGTCAACCTTGTTCGCTTCTTCACCGTTTCCACACTATCAGTGATTTGTGCCCAACTACAATCCAATCCCACCAAGGTCGCCGAATTGAGTAAGGCATGGTCTTCAGGCCCGAATACCTTACCGCATAGGGGGTCGAGCAAGATTCCACGGCGAGGCAGTCTGCGGAAATCCTTGTGCAAGCGCAGTAGGTCGCGCCGTGACAACTTTACTGCAGTATTCTTTTTAGGGTCATCCTGAGCCAGCCAAATCGCGTGTATCGACACGCTTTCTTTCACCAACTCACCCCTAATCTTGAAGGTTCAGATAATCACCCAAAGTCATCCCGCTACCTGGCGCCTGACCGACCATACTGGTCTCCTCGGGAACTATTGCTATCATCAATTCTATATCGAAAAACCGTTCCAATTTGCGTATCACAGCATCGGTAGGCCATTTTCCTGCCTCCACGGACTGGATGACATTGACCTTCTCGGCTAATTTTTTCGCCAGTTGGCGTTTATCCAAACCCATTTTTTCGCGAGCCTTAGTGACCTGTGATGCGAAATCTGCGGCTAATTCTTTCTCACCCCTCCCCATAATCGCTCGATGCGAACGCCCGGTTTTGGAATATCCACTCCATAATCCGGGTTTGCTCTGCAGTTTGGTAATAGGGGTTGCCGCAGGCTCGAGATTCATACTATCGATGCAACGGGTACAGGCACTGACATCAGCTCTGCCCATCACGACTTTACGAGTACCGACTTTTTCGGCCCCACAGATTTCACAACTCCCCATGCCTACCAAACTATATGTCGAGGTTGTGTGATATGAAACATTCTACCCAAACACCATCTATCCATATCTCAAATAGCATAGATTGAAGAAGATTAACGTCGCCCACTGTTTGGTCAAATGGCATCTGAGAGCGATTCAGTCCGACCCGGCAGCGCTGGTGGTCCAACTACGAATGCCGATGAGATATCCACTTTGGAGGGGGATTATCGTCGTCTAAATGATGAGGCGCAGAAATTACTCACAGAGCGTGTCTTCCTCGAGAGCGAGATTACCCGCCTGAAGAAGAAAGCCGGCCGTTTGGAAGAGGAAGTAAGACTCATCAAATCACCCCCACTCATTATCGGTCACATACAAGATTTACTCGATGATGAACACGCAGTGGTTCGCTCTTCCAACGGTACAGTGTTTCAGGTATCGCTGAATCAACGTCTCGATACGGATAAACTTCGCCCCGGTACCCGGGTTGCCCTGAATCAAGATTCGCTTTCGATTGTCGACATCCTCCACGATGCTTGGGATCCACTTATCTCAGGAGCTGAAATTGTCGAGAAACCCGACATGGGGTACGATATGATCGGTGGCTTGGATGAACAGATTGAAGCACTCAGAGAGGCGATTGAGTTGCCACTTGAGCGACCTGAAGCATTCCGCAAGGTCGGTATCGACCCGCCCAAAGGGGTTCTATTGGTTGGCCCGCCAGGCTGTGGCAAGACGATGATTGCCAAGGCTGTAGCGGCACAGACCAGTGCCACTTTCATTCGTTTGGTCGGTTCGGAATTAGCGCAGAAGTATATCGGTGAAGGTGGTCGCATGGTGCGGGAACTTTTCGCCTTGGCCAAAGAGAAATCTCCGGCAATCATTTTCCTCGATGAAATTGATGCCATCGGAGCGAAGAGATTGGATTCCGCTACCAGCGGCGACCGTGAGGTGCAGAGGACATTGATGCAATTACTCGCGGAGATGGATGGCTTCGATGCACTGGATGATGTGAAGATCATCGCCGCGACAAATCGCCCCGACATTCTCGACGATGCATTATTGCGCCCCGGCCGGTTCGATCGTATCGTCGAGATACCGATTCCTGACGAGGAAGGTAGAGAGGCTATTCTTAGAATCAATGTCACCCGTATGTCGACCAGTCGCATCAATGTCCGAAGACTTGTCGTATTGACCAAAGGATTCAGTGGCGCTGACCTGAAAGCGGTTTGCGTCGAGGCGGGTATGTTAACCATCAAGGATGGCCGAGACCAGGTCACCAATGATGATTTCAAGAAATCAATTTCCACCGTGTCCCATAAGCGTAAGACAGGATTCAGCGACGCTGACCCCGACTCACTTTACAATTAAGGATAAGGCCACTGGGATTTTCAAATCCAGGTACGGCCTTCCGGCCTTCGCTGGAATTAACGGACCAGTGATCCAGGGCTGATATCGCCTTCGATAGTTACCAACTTGACTTGACCTTCACCATCATCGGCCGCTAGCATCATTCCCTCGGACATCACTCCGCGCAGTTTGCGAGGCTTGAGATTGGCGACGAAGACCACATTTATTCCGACCATGTCTTCCGCGGAATAATACTCTTTCAACCCTGCACAAACAGTACGATTTTCATCATTGCCATCATC
>DARQ01000006.1:9200-10366 GCA_002503395.1 Euryarchaeota archaeon UBA60
AATTCGACCGATAAAAAGGTCTCATAATCTAGGTAGGTGATTCCTTCTGGTGTATCACTCACTTTCTCACTTCCTGTACTTTTCTTTCCACCCTTGACAATGTGTCCGGGGTCATCGGTTGAATCGGTATTTTCGTCTGCCAAGGCATTTTCATGGGCTAATATTTCCTCCAATTCAAGTTTTTTGAACAGAGGGGTGGGTTGTTGGCAAGAAGCGACCATAGGGGCGCTCCAATCGAGGGCAGACTCCCAACTGACATCCTCAACATCTCCCTCGTACCCGAGGTCATCCCACAATCTCTGGGCACTGAATGGAATGAATGGTTGGGTGACGATTGCCAGGTAACGGGCAATCCTCCAACCGAAGGCCAGATACGCCAATGATTCTCGACCTTCAGGGGATTCACTGCCTTGTTTGAGATATTTCCACGGCTCTGCAGATTGAATTATCTGATTCCCCAGCTGTGCCACCGACATCATCCCCCGCAAAGCTTCCTTGTAGCGGTGGGTTTCCAGACTATCGGTGACTTGACTATGAATTTTCTTGACCTGTTCGGGCACCCCCCCTACTAGCGAGATATCGTCAAATTGCGCAAGTGAGTTTTCCCCTTCATCGGCGGGCAAACGTGAGCCGAGGGTAAGGATGCGGTGGATGAAATTACCATAGGTGGCGATAAGTTCCGAGTTCACACGCTCGACAAAGTCGGGCCAATTGAAATCTGTGTCGTGATTCTCTGGCATATTGATGCCCAGATAGTAGCGCAGGGTATCCGGGTCATAGCGTTCAAGGAACGAAGGTAGCCAGACTGCATGTTTACGACTTTTACTGAATTGTCCTCCGGCCAACATCAGATACTCCATCGCCGGAACATTGTCTTCCAAATGCAAATCGCCTGGGCCGGGCAAACTAATGGGGTCTGAACTTGAAAACCCGTTTTCAGCGTGATTGAGACCCATGATCAAAGCTGGCCAGATGACGGTGTGGAAGGGAGTATTATCCTTTCCAAGGAAATATAGATGGCGTGGTTGCGTACCATCTTCACTAATTTTCCACCATTTTTCCCAGGCCGATACACCATCCTCGTGGCCTGCAGATAAGGCAAATCTCTCAGCCCAAATTCTGGCACAAGAGTAGTAACCTTGTACCGCTTCAAACCATACATAAAC
>DARQ01000125.1:0-5795 GCA_002503395.1 Euryarchaeota archaeon UBA60
GGAAACGAAGGATAATTTAGCACCCCACCCCCAACTTGACCGTGGGCGACGTCAGCGCGAGGCGCGAATTGGAGCAACGACAAAATGAGCGTCGTCTCATAGGCGAAGAGGATGCATTAATTCTCGAAGAGAATCCTTTCATCGATCAGGTAGTCGAGGTCTTCCGTACCGCAAGTGCCAAAATGGAGCGCAAGAGTGCCTGGGTCAAAAAAATCCGCAGTATCGGTTTCAAGAGGATTGCTGATTTGGGAATTCTGGCTGTTTTGTCCAGAATGACTGAGAAGGCGAATGCAACCAAGTGCTCGTCGGTGATATTTGCTATTATTCGTAGACTTGAGCGCCAATACGAATTATTCATCTCAGGAATTGATACCGAGAAGTTGAAAACTCTGGCATGGAATATCATCCATGCTTTGCGAGAAGCACAAGTAATCGAGTTATACCGTGTTGGTCGAACTTCCGAAGATAGTCACATTATGTTAAGACTTAGCGCCAAGACAGTCGAGGTTCTCAAGGAAAAGGGTTACAGCCTGCGCGATCCTATCATGCGACCGATGTTGTATCGTCCAGTTGAACATGAGTATAATCCAGTTGAACCTGAGAAATCCAGGCCTGGTGGAATGCTGACACCGAAGCTACGAAGAACGGTAAAAGATAGGGAGCGCTTGGGGTCAAGTGAACACCTTGTAGGGGCATTGAATAATCTTCAGAACACCAAATGGGTGATTAATCACAAGGTATGGGAGGTTGTCACAAGTGATATCGTATTTGGTGACGATTCAACGGCTTGGTCGGTACTTCCCGCTCCAATCTCACAGACGTTGTATTCGGCCAAGGAATTGGTGGATAGGAGAAAAGATGACCCCGATGACAACAGCCATTTCTACCATGCTTGGATGGCTGGCCCAAGGGGGAGACTGTACACACTATGCCCATGGTTATCTCCTCAAGGTGGAGACTTGAGCCGTGGACTGATATGTTTTGATGAGCCCATGAAGGTGAACAAAAAGGCCAAGGGTTGGATAAAGTGCCACGTCGCTGATTTATTCAAAGGCGTCGAGGGCTTCGCAACCACACTGCGTGGAAACCCCCGTTTCTCTGAAATGCACGCGTGGTTTGATGAAAACCGAGAACGGATTTTCGATGTCGGCAGAAACCCGCTACACAAAAGGAATATTTCTCTGTGGTGGAATGATAGGGTTGAAGACAATCATCCGTACGGGGTTCGCAAGAAGTACTTCCAGAGAATAGCCGCGGCTTATGACGCATGGATGGCATTTGAGGAGACTGGTAAATCTTCTATTGCAATTCAGCAGGATGGGACCTGCAACGGTCAACAACACTGCGCCGCATTGATGCGGGATTCCGACCTCGCTGAGTTTGTCGACTTGGTCGAGAATTATACCAAGAAAGATTTCTATGTCGCGGTTGCGGAAAATGCCGTGAAACTGTGGGATGGTGGGGATGTAGAGCACAAGTTTGGCACCTACCTGTCTGAAAACTCCGATATTTTCTCAAAACGTAGTTTTGCCAAGATACCTGTGATGGTATTGGGTTATGGAATATCGATAGAAGGACTTACGAAAGAGATTTTTGATGATCAGGGGAAGCGATGGGAGAACCTCGCTGGCGAAGGTGAAGAAGACGATTGGATTGCACACCCAGGGGAAGATAGCATATTGAATGACATTGAATTGGAAAATCCCCGAGATTACATCTCTCTGGCTTGGGCTCTGGCCAAAGATTACCATCGGGCATTCGCCATGACAGTTGAGAATGCAGGCGAAGTGAGGAAAATTCTGCAACAATGTACTTCGAGTACAACAAAACCTCTCGAGTGGTCAACTGGTGCTGGGATAACTGTAAGTAATCGATATAACCGTAGACTGAAAACATCTGATGGGATGTCGCATCAATACAGAGCATCACCGGTGTGGAAGGAAAAATCACATCGCACTATTCGGTTGGCTAGATATGATGAAAACAAATTCGATGGCTCTAAAATGCGGCAGAGCATCGCACCCAATTTTGTACATTCTCTCGATGCTTCACACATGATGATGGCGATAAACTCCATGGCGGAAAAAGGCATAACCTATTTCCACATGGTACACGATTCCTTTGCAACCCATGCCGCAAACATCGAACTGATGCGCGATGCGGTGCGCTCAACCTTCGTTGAGTTACATCGTGATGACCCATTGGCACGGATAGCGAAATCCTACGATATCGAAATAAGCGGCCGCGGGGACTTTGATATCGAAAGAGTCCTCAACTCGAAGTATATGATTCACTGATTACAGGCTTTAAATAGGGCAAATACTGTTGTTGTAATTGTTCGTTTGTCATTCCAATCTGCTACGCATTTCTGGATTGTCGAGCTTGCTGGCTTAGGGGAGTTGTAAACATCAGTACACAAGTATTATATCTTAGCAAAACTCACTAATTTCCCCCTTGAGGTAGAATGAGGTTCACCGAGCCCTATTTCACCTCTAGCCCGCAACTGACCGAACCGATTGAAGGAGGATATTAAAAATGACCATTGAAGAAGAAATTATTGCATGCCCAGACTGCGGCAGCAATTGCCGAGATTATGATATGATGAATGGAGAGGAACTGTGCAATGACTGCGGCCTCGTGCTCGATTGCTACAATATCGAACAATACGACCAATCAACTCTCAATATCGACAATTTGAGCGAGGCCCATGGACGTGGCCCTGCTGATTCCCGTAACCTACCAATGCAACCAACTACCATTCCCTTTCAAAATCGCGACCACTCCGGCGCCCGACTCTCTAGCCAGCAAAGTCGTACTTTCCACCGCTTGCGAAGATACCAGACACAAGTAGCCAGCAATGTGCTTGGCTCACGTTCTCGAAGAGACTCAGCTGACATCATTCGAAGGTTCTTTGGCGATAGAAAGGGACTGTGTGACCGTGCTCTTACCCTTTTGAATCACGGATGGCCTAATTCCAACGAGGATAAATCTCCGCACCTTCAGGCAATCTGGGAAGTTGCTCAGCCATACGGTGTTGAAGCCTCCGCCGCCGCTTGCATCAAAGTTGCCCTTGAAGAGGTAGATGTGCAGATTCGCCCATCTAATCTGCACGAATTGATGCCAAGCAAGTGTGATAATCCACAGGAATGCATCACTGACTCAGTCAAGGCTCTTCGCCTGCGTGATGGCCATGCAGCCCAGGCACGTCCAACCGCCACAGGACGAGTTTGCCATCATATTGAAGAAGCTATACAGGCCGAACCTCGATTACTACAAATCGCAACTGAACTTGAGGACCATGCAGTTATCTTGGCCGATTCAGGTGAGATGCCCCCCGACTCACGTAATTGGCTCTCCAACCTAGCTTGGCGGTTGTGCCAAGATAATGGAATCAGCATTCTACAAAAGGAACTCATGCCTGCATTTGATGCAAAACAGACCTCAACCTACTCAAAGCATATTTCTGCATATATCGATGGCGGGATGGCAGCCTTGGTACGCTTCAAGCGAGGTATCTGAGATGAGTAATCTATTGACTCCCGTGCCTGAACCTGACGGAACCTGCCACTGTTGCGGTCATGCTTTGGTGGAGATTGAAGAAACGCTACTTTGTGAGTTATGTCGCCCATGGCGGCGTGCATTCCTCTCACCTCACCCTCATTTTGAGCCTTGGGTCACCCACATTCTTCGTGAGGCTCGCCCCGCCATGGCGATTGTCTCAAATCGTCAAGAGTTACAGACCAAACCCCTTTGTGATGATGATTGGGCGCGGTTGTTCACCGAGTTAGGGATACCACATAAGCGCACGAATTACTCACGGCCGTCATTGGATGAGGGTATTGTCGATCGTCTAGAGTGGTTGAATTGTGAGGGTCGAACTATTGTAATGGATGATAACTATGCCAGTGCATACCCTCGTTCAGAGATTTCCACCAGCAGAAAGTCCCGCTCAGTTATGGCGAAAATACAAACTTCGATTGGCACACTGGAGGTAACATGGAATGGTGTGTCCGTCGCGGGAGAGAAAATCTTAGGTGGCCCGGTAATCCCCTTGCTGGACATCACATCCTTTCGCCAACATCATGACACCAATGGTGGAAATCCTTCGCAATACGGGCCGACGCGAAATACTATCCTACGGGAGTGGTCTACCAGTGAAGCCTTCCGCCACTTCGATGGATTCTTCCATCAAGAGAGGTTGCGCTCTCATTTCATTGCGACACAGGTGGGTGGTGAGGCATTCGGTGTCGATTGGCCGAAGATACCTCCAAGCTGCCGTTCCAGCCCATATGGATATCACCTGATATTATCTAAATCAGAGTTTTACGAGAGCGAAGATATTCCTCTACCACATGATATAGAGTTACTCTGTGCATTCAGCGACGCGTGGCGTGGTGATTTTGGCCATGAACAAGCACTACTACTTCGAGCCAGCATCCTATTCTGGTGCTACCCCGAATGGAGTGGCAAGAAGTTTGGAACACCTTTCATTCCCGAACCGATTTGTCGCAGTTTCCAACTACTACGAACTGTTATCGATTCCAATCCGATGATTTCACTTTTCGACGAGGGTATCAAGGTCATTGGAAAGAGTGGTACATTGTGGCGTGTAGAGTGCCAATCCGACCCTGCCATCCACAACTCCTCTTGGTCAGTCTCCAGTGCTGAATCAGGTAATAGGATATGTATACACGAACAGGGGAATAGATTACCACTCGGCGACAGATTGCTTACGGTTGTGCTGAGTTTCCACGATGATATCGAGTTGGCCAAAAGAGTGGATACGGTTGCACACGAAATGGTTTGTGGTAAACGCCGCACTGCTGCTCTACGACGGCAATTGAGGCAATTCCAGCGTCAAATGGATGCCCAGCAATACGAGTTTCAGGTGATGCCGTATGATGTGGAGAATGAGCACTTTCGAATCATCGAAGACGGTGCAGAGCCCGAGTGTGCAATCCTAGATGTCCTTGATCATGCGATTCCACGCCATATTGTACGCATCCTTCAGGAAGAACATTGGCGAGAATACCACTTTCCTGAAATCGAGCGAAGAATTGGGTGGTATTTGTGATGCCGACAAACCTTTCGATGCCAGAAGCAACGATTCACCCTTCAAAAGGGGCAGATGACCAAATGAAAATACCCGGAGTGGAATCCATGGAGGAAATAGACATGAAAACGAAAAATGAAACCAAAAAACAAAACCCAACCACAACTGTTCTAGTCGCCGACAAGAGCGGCCATAGTACCCTACAACTAACCAAACAAGAGACCATTTCGATGGTCGAAGAACAAGGTAATAGTTGGGTCTTTGCCGATGGGCGTATGCTCGATGCCGTAGGACTGGGTGAAGCTGATTGGAATGCCATCGGCACCGTTCAATTGGTACCTGGTCTGGTCGGTGGCGATGATGAGATTCGTGTGGCGGTGCAGATCGCTAACCATACCGGCCACAGCACCGTGATGATGACCCAGTCCGAAGCGGTGGCAACGGCTATTGATACAGCCAATTCCTGGATTTTCATCGATGGTCAGATGGTCGATACTGCTGTACTGGCCGCGGCTGATTGGGCACAGGTGAAAACGATGCAGATAATGCCGCAATTGATTGGCGGTGCGCATGGTGGGTCGCAGAATCTACTCATCGTCGGTACCGGCGGCATCGGCTCAACTCTGCTCGACTTACTCGCCCCGGCGGCAAGCCGGTGCAACCTCAACTGCCGAATCACGATAATGGATGATGACCTTGTCGAAGCCAACAACCTCGGCCATCAGCGGTTCGGTAATTCCGA
>DARQ01000125.1:5918-6261 GCA_002503395.1 Euryarchaeota archaeon UBA60
CGGCCCGAGCCACGTGCACTGGTTCACAATAGTGACAAGCCTTGGCTCGACCTTCGTTGCCGTGGTGATGGCTGGATGTTGCTAGATAGCAATACCGATTCTACCATCATTTCACAACTCTCACCACCACATGAGCCGACCTCCTGCCAACTCAAGGGGGCACTCGAAGCTGGCAATATCGAATTTGGCTTTGCCGCGGTAGCCGCTGCCGGGGCACAATGGTTGCTGCAACACATGCGCCTGGTCACTGGTGCAACAACGACCACTCCCATGGCGCAGATGAATTCACTTACCATGGGGCCATTACCACTGCCTGCTCCAATGACGGTGCGCCCCTCATCAG
>DARQ01000125.1:6371-6694 GCA_002503395.1 Euryarchaeota archaeon UBA60
ATTGAAGGAGGAAAGGCTGACGATACGACGGCGATTATTGCTGAGTTAGCAAGTCGCGGGGAATGGGATTCAGTCTACTTTCTATCCGCTTCTGCCGGACGAGAATTAAGCGTTCTGTTCGATGCTGAAAACACCGTCCACGTCGATTGGGGAGGGCCTGGATTGGTCCCCCTACATCCACCACTTGGGATTTCCATTCCCTTCCGACTCTGGGTTCATACTCATCCACATGGTCATGCATACTGGTCGTTGACCGACCGCCAGAGCATTGCTCAAGGAACTATTATTCTTGAGCAGGCTCAAGTGCTGGGAAGCAATGGAAT
>DARQ01000125.1:6878-11451 GCA_002503395.1 Euryarchaeota archaeon UBA60
AGACTGGATAGCCCGACAACCTGATGATGAGGCCGAACTCAACAAGATTCGCATGGCTATTGCCATGGGTGCCGGAATCAGTGTAACTGACTTCCTCAACCGCTTACTCGGTCACGAACCCGATGCATCACTTGTCGAGACCGTGACAATGAAACTCGAGCAGGCGAAGGCCGACGGGGAACCGGTAGATCTCGAAGCCTACGTCAAACAACTTACCTCTTGGCAACAGGAACTCGCTTAATCTTAGGCTACAACGCCGAATGCCGCAACGAATTGCTACGACTTTCAGCCTTCGGGTAGTCCTGAATTTCACCATTTGAGCGAAGGCCGAGCCTAGATTTAGTTCTCTGTGGCCTTCGCTAGTGTAAGATGCTTGATAGGAGGGGCAATCCCGAGATCTTCGGGGAAATCCATGATTTTCTCCGGAATTGGCAGGGGGATTTTCTCACGTCCGACCAGAGCGACCCGACTGGGACGAGAATCATCGAGTAAGCGGCGGTCAACCAATGGCGCCAGGGTATTGGCGAATTCGAGAACATCATCGTGGCTCGGCATATTCTCCAGTGACATGACCTCCCGGCTATGACCGACGAAAACATATCCCTTGCACTCAATCCAATCCGGATCGGCACGGTTGTCCAGTGCTGCATACTGGGCGAGATGTTCGGGATTCATATTTTCACCCTTCACCAAGGTGTGACGGCACACGATTCGGGTATCCAAGCTGGGTAGAAGGTCAATTGTCTGCTCAAATTTCTGCCACGCGGCCGAGCCCCACTTTGGCTTGCAGATGCGGTTGAAGACTTCCTCATTGGGAGCATCGACACTGACGTAGAGTTGGGTTGGTAAGACATCGAGGTTCTCGATTGCCTTGGGCAGGGTACCGTTGGTGACCAGCATCGTTGTCATCCCATGCTGATGGCAGAGGTCGATGTATTCGGATAGATTCTGATACAGGGTCGGCTCACCGTTGAGGGAGATGGCAACGTGTTTCGGGTTCTGTGCCTCGATGAACTTCTCTGGGCTGGCAGCGATGTTTCCACCGTATCCAGTGAGCAGGCGACGCTGGGCGCGCACGCTCTCATAAAGAAGCTCAAGTGGGTCTTGGTCGGTCAATTCAAGACTGTCCATATGTGGCTCTCGCCAACAATATGTGCACGCTAGATTACACTGATCAACAACCGGTGACATCTGCAGACATTCGTGGCTGGCGATACCGTAGAATTTTCCTTTGTAGCACGAGCGGTCGCGCAGTAGGCTCTCCTTGGTCCAATGACAGATTTTGACACCGCCGTGCTCGCCGACGAGGTGATAGCGTTGCTTCTGCAATTTTGCCTTCAGTTGTGGGTCCATTGCCATTTCTGTACACGCCCTAGAGCTCACAACCCACTATTCCAGTGCGGTCGGGGCGTGGCTCGAACACTCATCCCACCATAGCCCGCCATTTCAAACCCGCGCCCGACCAATGGTCGGCTTGGGGTTGGCACTATAGCGGGTTTTCAGAGAGGCCAAAGATCGAAACTTTCAGCGATGTAGGATTGGCAAGAAGGCATTTGCCGCCTTCTCACAGGCATTCGCAACATCGTCCAAGCGTTGTAGTACCCGATACATGTGCATTGCCGCCAGTGCATCCTCATCACCAGAAGAGAATACGTGAGCGGCCGCCTTGGATTCCACTTCATCGGCCTCATGTTCTCGCAGATTAACCGCATCGATGAGATTATCAAGACGCTCCTTGGCGATCTTGGTCATTCCCGAAAGGCTCATGTCCTTCAGCGCCTCAACCGCATCCTCGTAAGCAGCGACGGTTATCGCCACCGCTTCGCCCATTTTCTTGAGGTTCACCAGGGCATCGTCATTGTCGTAGAGTTCTCTGAACGATAGTTGTTCAGCAACATTTTGTGCGTAGTCGGCGATTCGGTCTTGGCGACTGAGCATGTGTAGGAATTCATCCCGATTGACCATCAAGCGGAATTCAAGCGCCACCATTTTCGAACGCAGGTCATTCTTGAGCACATCAGCGGCCAACTCGGCCTCAATAGTTGCCTTGATTTCAGCGCTGGCATCCTTTCTCTCGGAAGCCTTGTTCACCGCCTCCAACATTTTCTCGACGGTGATTTCTACCGACTTGGCATGCTCGTGGAATAATTCGAATGGTGTGTGGGCGACGGTTTCATCTATCAAGGTCGAATCGTGCACGACCTCTTCGACCGGCTCGTCACGAATGTTCTTCCACATCACATAGCCTACGGTCAGGAAAGCAATCGGTAGAATCACTATCATATTCAGGTCATCACCACCAGAGGCGACGAAGAGGACCACGGCACCGAATGCGGCGACGGGGACGCTGGCTATCCAAGAAGCGACAATCTTGCCGAAGACCCGGAAATCAACAGCCTTCGCACCACCAGCTAGGCCGACTCCGACCACCGCTCCAACCAAGGTGTGGGTGGTCGATACCGGGACCGCAAGGAATGGCATCGAGAAAATCAGAATCGTCGTGGCTGCACCGAATTCCGCGGCAAAGCCGCGGGTCGGAGTTATTTCGGTGATCTTGGTACCGATGGTCTCCATCACCCGCCAGCCCCAGGTCATTACCCCGATGGCGATTCCGAGGCTGCCCAACAGTAATATCCACACCGGGATCGAGGTCTTCTCCAGGATTTCACCACCACCTCCGAGGATTTGCCATACCGCAGCCATCGGCCCGATAGCGTTTGAGAGGTCGTTTGCTCCGTGCGCGAAAGCGACATATGCGGCAGTGATGATCTGCAACCACACAAAGATGCGCTCAACCCCCTTGAAGCCGCGCTTCTCATCATTGATGTCGACGCGAATCAGGACATTGTACAACACCAGACTTGCAAGAGTGCCGATTATCGTCGCGACAATCAACGAGTTCAGCGGAAACCATGCATTATCTGCCATCGGATTCCAAACTCCACCTTCCTTTACCGGTAACCAGTCGTATTTGCTGGCGATGAACCCCTCGCTCTCTAAATTGGAGAAAAATCCCTTCAATGCCTTGAATTGAAGCGCTAGACCGAGGACAAAGAAGGTAGGAAATGCCAGAATTGGGGCAATTTTAACCGCTTTCTCCTCAGGATTTTCTGCATCCATTATCAACCTCTTGATGATGTAGTAAGAGAAGAATGCGAGCAGCCCTCCCATCAATGGGCTGACCACCCAGGAGATCACCACTTTGAGCACGACCCCCCAATCGATGAGATCATCCATCTCATACTTGACCTCGAGAATCAGACCGATGCCGATGATACCACCGATGATTGAGTGCGTGGTGGAGACCGGTAATCCCATTCGTGTGGCTACTGTTAACCAAGTTGCCGCGGCCATCATCGCGGCGATGAAACCAAAAGCCAAATCGCGCGAGAATTGGCTACTTACTGTTTCAAAATCCACATTCAATATACCTTTTCGAATAGTATCGGTAACCGCATCACCAGCGAAGAAAGCACCGCAGAATTCAAAGATTGCCGCGATTATCACCGCCTGCTTCAAGGTCAGGGCACGTGAACCGACCGAGGTACCCATCGCATTGGCAACATCATTGGCACCGATATTCCAAGCCATATAGGCACAGACCAGCAGTGCCAGTCCCAGAATGATGGTGGTGGTGGGTTCCATGGCGCATTCGATGCCGAGATAGTATATCATCGAGAACTTAGGTAATCTATATAGAAATATGTAGTTTGGCGGAGAACATGGTATCTGGCCCCGGTGACGAGGAAATCAGGAAAGTACAGTTGACAGGCGGGGCGACATACACCATCAGCCTGCCCAAAAAGTGGGTCGTTGCCAACGAAATTCAGCCGCGCGATTCGCTTCGACTCGATTGGCGCCCCAGCGGGGCGATCCGCTTGACGCCGTTACATATCAGCGAGCAGACCGGGAAGAGATTGGATATTGTCGCCGACAAATTGCCGCAAGGAAGCCTGCACGATCACCTAATGGCTGCATATATTTCAGGTGGTGATTTAATCAAAGTCAGATATGAATCTGGTTCGGAGAAGAAATACTCGAGAGAGATTCGCAGATTCTTACGTAACACCCGCGGTTTCGAAATCCTCGCCGAGGATGATGAATCACAATCTTTGGTTTGCCTAATCAAATCCGGGGAAATGCCTTTGCAGTCGAGCCTCAATCGAATGTACTTCTTATTGTCATCACTCTCGCGTGATGTGATGGCGGTATTTGGCGGCGAAGATTTGGAAATTCTCAGCGATGATGGCGAGCGAGAATCAGAAGTTGATGCGATGCACTACCTCATCGAGCGCCAGGTCGGGGTGTTATTGGATTTCCATGCCGTGGCCGCGTCGCTGGACATCAATCGCAATCAGGCGGTACAATATGCTAATCTGGCTAACTCGTTGGAGCGGATGATGGACCACATGTTTCAGATAACCACCCTTATCCGTGAAACCCAACCCTTGCCCAAACTCGATGCCGCATCAGAACCATTGATTCATATCCCGGTCTGGCAATCAGCGCTGAAACAGATGATGATCGACATCCGAACCCGAGATTCACACTCGATAGAAAAAGCCCGAGAATC